>CAZORS010000078.1:0-22538 GCA_964582025.1 uncultured Pirellulaceae bacterium
ATAGGCCTCTGGCCTGTGTTCTGCATGTCCACAAGCCAGAGGCTTATGCCACCTTTTTTAGGATAAAACTCTTCGTTGATGTAACAGCCATTCAGCGACGAATAGCACAGCAGCGGCAGCAATCAAGTAGTACCAAACTGGTTTGCCAAACCAGCCGGATAGCGAAGTCGATTCGTTGGAACGTTCCAGCATCGCTTCCGTCGGGCGTAAGTCGGTTTCTCTTTCGCTGGCGATGTTGACGGCAATGTTGGAGACGAATTCGACCGGTTCTTTTCCTTGAGCACTTTTGCTCATGAATTGACTTCCGATCGCCCAAACGCCGCTTTGTTCAAATGGGCCGATCGTCATTTCGTTCTGTTTCATCTCTGATGCTTTAACGCCGTGAAACGCCGCAACTTCCGTTTCCACACGTTCAGGAGTTTGCAAGATCATCGCCCCGCCGGCGAACGTTTTCGAATCAATCGGCCACGAAACCAGATCCCCCGTCTTCGACGATTCTCGCAATTCGCCAGACGATTCAACAAACCAATTGAGTGCATTGGTGACCATGATTGGAAACGTGGTGCGAAACGCGAGATCGGATTTATCGAGATCCACACTCAGCAACAAACACTTTCCCGTCGGCCGACTCAGCTGAGCATAAACAGCTTCTTTGGAGATCGTTCCCGCCAGAATTTTCGGATCGTTCTTGAATGTGATGCTGCGAGCTTCTGGCAACAACACGTTGTCCAATCGCACATGCGTCATCAAGTCAGATTTAGTATCAATTTCCGTCACGATTGGGTTTTCGATCGATTTGCCGATCGACCACTGATCGCAGTCCTCAATCGGATCAACCACAAAGACATCCCCCGGCGGGAGAACTTTGGGGACAAGTCGATGCAGCACAACCAGCGTATCGGTTGGGAAAGTCTCGGGCATCTCAGTCACCGTCGTGACGTTGACTAGCGGATTGGCTTCGAAAACTTTCCGTAGGAAAAGGTTGCCTTCAGTGACAATCAAAACGTTTTGAACTTTTTGTTCTGGCAAAATTGCCCATGCGAAGTCATCGGAATTCAAATGATTCAGCTGAGCCAGTTTCTCGACATCTTCGCTGGTTTTCTCTTCGTCTTCGATTTCCTCATATTCAGCGCCGTGAATTTCGGTCAGTGTCGCGGCAAGGATTCCGCCTTCGCGCGAAGTTTTTTCCAGCGAGCGAGACCAAAGTTCGCCCGGTTCCAGTTCCAGCGGTATGACATCGACGACGGAATCGGACAGCGTAATTTCCAACCGACATTTAACCGCGTTGTCGGATGCGTTTTTGACTGAGGCAAGAACTTCGTAGCCCAACATGTCGACTAGACTGCGGCGAACTTGAAATTGAGTGATGCCGACGTTGGACGCTTCGGTCGCGAAGATTTGCCAAGAGATTTTGATATCGTCGTCCACAGCGTCTTCTTCATTGGTCGACGAATCACTCGGCGCCCTCCCTGGCTGCGCCGACCCTCCCAGAGAGAGGGTGATGTTGGTGACCTCCGCGCAGCCATCAGTCAACACAACCACTTCGCCGTTAGGATGATCGCCGATTAACTGCTGACCCAACTCGATCGCCGAATCAAGCCGAGTCGGATTGTCAGAAACTTCAATCGAACGCAAACTTTCTTTCAGTGTTGGAATGTGGCCACTCATTCCGAGCACCACATCCGGGCGCGAACCAGCCAACACGATCGCCATTTCGTCACGGAACCGTAATCCATCGGCAAGTTCAATTGCTCTTTCGATGGCGGCGTCGAATCGAGTCGGTGAAACATCCGTGGCTTTCATGCTGGCTGAGTTATCAACCACCAACACGACGCGACGTGCCTTCATCGCTTGCCACGAAAAGTACGGATCGGCCAACGCGAACACCATCAACGCCAACAGCAAGAGCTGAACCAACAGCGAAAGTAAATGTCGGAACTTCTGCCAAATCGATCGCGGCGGTTTCTCGTCAAAGATCTGTTTCCAAAACATATTCGTGGAAACCGGAACCTGTCGTAAGCGTACTTTCAGAATGTAAAATACGATGATCGGAAGCGCGACCAACGCGAAAGCCAAAGCAGAAGGGACGGCGAGTGACATCTGACTATCCTCCCGTTCCGGATTTTGCGGGAGCATGCCCAGCGGCACGCATCATCATGTTCATTACCAAATCATCAAACGGAACTTGCGACGGCGTTTGCGTGCAACCCATTCCATAGTTACGACAGTATTCGCGAACGGACGATTGATGTTCCAGAAACAGTTTCTTGTACTGACGAATATTTTTTTCGGTGACGGTGACTTTACGATTGGAGTCCGTTTCGACATCCACCATTTCGACATCGCCCAGCATCGGAGGATTTTCTTCCTTGCGATCATGAATCTGCACAACGTGCCCGTCGTAGCGTCGATAGCGAAGCTGGTCCAAACCTGTTTGAAAACCTGATTCGTCAAACAGATCGCTAACCACAACCGTCATCCCGGACCGACCGCTGCGATGCACAAGTCCCTGAACTCCGCGTGAGATGCTGGTGCTTTCGCCAGTGACTTTCAAGTTTTCAAGAAACTTCATCAGCGGCAGAATCCTCGCCTTGCCGCGCGTCAATGGAAACTCATCGATGATCGTATCTGAAAAAGCCATCACATTGATGCGATCAAGATCCGCCAACGCGATGTAGGCCAACGCCGCGACGACTTGCCGCGCGAGATCAAATTTCGCCGGGTTTCCAAAGCCCATGCTCTTGGAGCAATCGAGCATCAGATAAACGTGCAGATCCTGTTCCTCCTGGAAACGCTTCAGCAGCAGATCGCCGTGCCTCGCGTAAATGTTCCAGTCCAAATATCGAAAGTCATCCCCTGGCGAGTACTCGCGGTGGTCCGAGAACTCGATTCCGGATCCCATCTGTACGGTTCGTCGCTGAGCCAGCAATTGGCCGCGAAAAACACGTTTCGATAGAATCGAAAGGTATTCGAGTCGAGTCAGGAAGTCAGGAGGAAACAGCATTCGAAGTCGCGATGGAGAACTTGGTCCAGAAAATCAATCAATGCCGCAAGCGTCAGACGGCAGTGGTCTCCAGCGCATCCTCGCGGACGTGTTCCAAGATTTGGTCGATCACGTCATCCGTGCTGACGCCTTCGGCTTGCCCTTCGAAATTCAAAATCAAACGATGTCGCAGAATGGGCTTGGCCATCGCTTTGAGATCTTCCCTGGCAACATGAAAACGGGAATCCAGAATCGCTCGAATTTTGGCTCCCAGAATCAGTGCTTGGATCCCACGCGGACTGGCACCGAAACGGACGAACTTCTTTGTCGGTTCCGCCACCAATTCGTGGTCCGGATGCGTCGCCAGAACCAATGCGATTCCGTAGCGTCGTACTTCGTCAGAAATTGGAATCGTCCGGGCAACGGCTGACATCTCCAAGATTCTTTCACCGTTGAGCACCGCCGACGCCGCGTTGTTTTGTGATTCCGTTGTTCGATCGAGAATCGATTCGATTTCGCGAGCGCTTGGATACTTGACCAGTAGCTTGCAAAAAAAACGATCCAGTTGAGCTTCCGGTAACGGATAGGTTCCTTCCATTTCCAACGGGTTTTGCGTCGCCAATACGAAAAATGGCTCGTCGAGAATATGAGTTGTGCCGCCAACGGTGACACTGTGTTCCTGCATCGCTTCGAGTAACGCCGACTGCGTCTTCGGTGTCGCACGGTTGATTTCGTCTGCCAGCAACACGTTCGCAAACAGTGGACCTTTTTGAAACTGGAAAATTTTGTTGCCATCTTCAGACTCGATCACCATGTTGGTTCCGATTAAGTCAGCTGGCATAAGGTCCGGTGTGAATTGGATCCTTGAGAAATCAAGATCGAGTGCATCAGCAAGTGTTCGGACGGTCAACGTTTTACCGAGTCCCGGAACTCCCTCCAGAAGTACATGACCTCCGGCCACTAGGGCCAGAATCGTGTCATCAAGTATTTCACTTTGCCCTACGATCACTTTTGAAATTTCAGACTTCAGCAATGCGAAGTCGCGACGGAAATCTTCCAGTTGTTGTTTCGTCTCATCGGTGACAGTCATTCAAATTCCATACATAAAATGGTTGCAAGTCAGTTGGCCACACTTCATAACAATAGAGTGAATGCGGCGCGTTGCATCTAATCGTTCACTTCACGGCAAGTATCAGTGTCGGACAGTTGGGAACCAAAAGCAACAAAAATATCTCTATCTGTGAAACAATTGAACGTCGCGAACGTTACCAAAGTTGTGCTCAAAATTTCCGTTTTCGGATTTGGATTGAAACATGCGTAATAAGCTTCATCTTTCACGAGTTCCATTTTCTGTCGCAGTCGTTGCCGTTCTGGCCATTTGGCCAATTGCAATAAACTGCCATGCCGCAGCGAAATCGGTTGTTCAAGATTCGCAGCCGGATGAGCTATCTGAAGAAGAAGCGAAAAGTATCAAGATCGCTGATCGGTTCTTTTCGATTTTGGAAAAGAGCCCACGTCGCGGCACGGCACTCGAACGTGTCTACGGACACCATGTCGAATTCGGAACGTTGGACGAATTCCTGAAAGGACTGGGCGATCGTGTCGAAGCCAACGCTGAGGACGGCGACGGTTGGATGTTGCTTGGTATGTTCGAAGCCCACCGCGGCCAAGACGCTGAAGCCGTCGACGCGTTTTCTAAAGCTGAAACGTTTCGCACTGAAGACGCAATGCCGAGCTACTATCTTGGCCAGAGCTTGCTGCTGATTGGTCAGCCTGAGAAAGCGGTCGAAGCTTTCGAAAGAGCGATCGATCGTAAGCCACGTCGGCCCGACATGTTGGAGATCTTCCGCCAGTTGGGTCGCGTGCATCAACGTGCACAACGAACCGAAGAAGCACTCAAAGTTTGGGATCGCCTCGAGAAACTCTTTCCTGATGACGCGCGAGTCCAGGAACAAATCGCCATCACGATGGTTGAAGAAGGCGAGTATGATCTCGCGTTGCCGCGATATGAGAACCTCGCAAAGATCGTCAAGGATGATTATCGCCGCGTGACGTTCAACATCGAAGCTGCGGAACTCAAAATTCGACTGAACAAGCGTGACGAAGGGATTGCCGACCTAGAAAAATTGCTCGCCGACTTGAACCCAACAGGTTGGCTTTTCCGTGATGTGCGTCGTCGCATTGAAGACATCTTTCTCCGCAGTGGTGACCAGGATGGTCTGGTGACCTACTACCAAAAATGGATCGAGAAAAATCCCGAAGACATCGGCGCGATTGCTCGTTTGGCACGCTTTTTAGCGTCTTCAGCTCGAGTTGCCGAAGCCAGTCAGTGGATGGAAAAGGCACTCACGCTGGCACCAAAACGCACGGACTTGCGAAAGAGTTTCATCAATCAACTGGTCAACGATCAACGATACACCGAAGCATCAAAACAGTATGCGGAATTGGTCAAGTCCGCTCCCGGCAATCCTGATTTCCTTCGCGATTGGGGAAAGCTGGTGATGAAGGATCGCAGCGTTGAAAAAGACAAACGTCGCGAGCAAGCCGTCAAAATTTGGAGCCGCATCGTTGAGGCTCGTCCTAACGACGCGCTCACGCATGCTCAAGTCGCAGATCTTTATCGTCAGTCGGGCTTGGAAGCGGAAGCGATCGAGCGATACGAAAAAGCGATTGAACTCGCGCCCGGCGAACCGCAGTACCGCGAGTACCTTGGCGAGTACTTTCATATTCTAAAACGTCCCGAAGATGCGTTGAAAATTTGGGAGTCGATCGCCGAAGGGAAACGTAACACGGCGCAAAACGTCGCGCGTCTAGCAGAAGTCTACAACAGCTTTGGCTACCTTCCTCAAGCGGTCGAGAAAATCGCTGCGGCTTGCGAGCTGGAACCGAAAGAGTTTGTGCTGCAATTGAAAGCAGCTGAATACCACATGCGAGACGGAAAGTTCGAAGAATCGTTGGCTTACAACACGGCGGCCAACGCATTATCTGCAAGTGACGAAGAATCTGAATTGGCGCTCAAGAATCGTATCGAGATCTTTCAAACGAATCGAAAGTTGGAAGAAGAGATCGATCGGCTTCGCGAACAGGCTGAAAGTGAAGGCAATCCAACCGTCGACGCTTGGCATACTTTGGCGCGTTACCTTGAAGCCAGTCGAAACTGGCCCGATGCGACGGAGGCACTAGAAAAGGCATTGGCGATCGATGACAAATCGATTCCTGTGCTCACAACTTCCGCTCGGATCGCGGAGACATCTGGCGACTACGGACGTGCCGCAGCTGAAAACAGAAAGCTCGCTTCGATCGATCGACGTCTTCGCAGCGAACACTTAATGAACGTCGCTCGGTTGGAAGCTCAGCTAGGAAACCGAGACGAAGCCATGGCCGCTGCCAAAGAGTTGATCGTCGCAGCACCCGGAAATACCGACAATTACCAGTTCTATTCGCAGCTCTGCTATCGGTTGGGCGAAACGGAAGAAGCGCTCGATGCGTTGCGAAAAGCTGTCCGAATCAATCCGACCGAACCATCGCTGACGATGGCTTTGGGCCGTTCGTTGGCAGAAGAATTCCGTACCGACGAAGCCATCGAAGTCTACTGGCGGGCGTTTGAGAAATCAGATGAGATCGACGATCGCACGTCATTGGTGCAGAAGTTGGCGTCCTTGTACGAGCAACAAAATCAATTCGACAAATTGCTCGAACGTCTCGAACGTGATCGTCGCGAAGAATCAAAACGTCGCGAAATGACCATCTGCATTGCCCAAGCCCACAACTCGACGGGCGACTACGGTACTGCGCGTCGTGAACTCGAAAGTTTGCTCACCGACAACACTCGCGATACGAACTTACTTCAGCAGCTTTCGAAACTTTGCGAATCGGGATCTGACTTGGATGCGGCGGTCGCGTATCAGACACAATTGACAAAAATTGCTCCAGGGCATGAATCCGAGTTTCGTTTGGCGAAGCTGTTGTTCAGCAGCGGCAAACGAGAGGCGGCGTCAGAGATTTTTGTGAAGCTCACTTCTCGCGAAGAGAATCCGGTTCGGTTGCTCAAGAGCATCGATAGCCTGCTGCAGCGAAGTAACTTCGACAGCGTCGTGAAAATCACCGAACCGCTCCTTAGCGAGTCACGTGACGATTGGGAATTGCTTTATCGCGAAGGCGTTGCGTTGGCCAAGCAGGAGAAAGTCGATGAAGCAAAGATTCGATTCGAACGAATTTTGTCATTGAATTTTCCTCACGACAAAATGGGAGTATCTGCCGAAGAGAAATTCAAACGGGCAAGCAAGAAAGCCAAATCAAACAACAATCAAGGAATTCGCAGCCAGATCAAGGAACGTCCCAGCGCGTTTCAGTTGGCTCGCGGTCAAGCGGATTCGGCCAAACGAGCCGTTGGCCTTTCACAGCAAAGTTACTACAGCGGAAATCAGCTGCCCCCGCTTTGGACGCCAAGCCATTACGGCATCGCGAGAATGGCTGCTTACGCTTGGCTAACTCGATTCGAATCTGATGTTGAGATCGAAAAGGATGTGGCTGTTGACTCAGAAGATGATGACGAAGAGGAACCCGAAGTCGCATCGTTCACGGACTCGGTCGTTGAGATGGGCAAAAAAGAAGATGCCGACCAGAACGAAATCCTCGACTGGCTGTACGTCGAAAGTTTACGTGGTGGATACAAAGAAATATTTGCGATCTCGCGACGGCTGGCGATCGACGGTGGGAAACAGGAGCAAAAATTCTTTCTGTCTTCGCTGCCGATGCGCGGCATTGATTCAAAAACGGCCCGACAAAACAGTCAGCAAGAAGTGCAGGATCCTGATCCTCTTTCCGAAGCCGACATCGATTTGATGCTTCAATGTTTCAAAGCGACGACAAAAGAAGACGCGAACTTTGGAAGTTCCATTGGTTCAGGACAGGTGATTTTCTCTGGCGGTCAGATGTATGTTCGCGTCGGCAACAGTTGGCGGAGCATCGGCGATCAGCAAGGATCGCTGGCGCAAGTTGTGAAGGAGTTGAAGCTGGCTGGGAAAACGGAACTTGCCGAAAAAATGATCAACGAGAAAGTCGACGCGGCAAAGAAGCCAACGCAACTTGCTCAAGCAATGCTGATGCTGATCTCGGAAAAGAAAGTGGATCGCGTTGATGAATATTTTGCAAAATGGAAAACGGCGGCCGCTGAAGAGATTGAACTTGCACCGATCAAACTTACGCGAAGAGGGAACTCGACGAACAAACATTCAGCCAATCAAACTGCTCAGGTTTCACAACTCGTTCGAGCCTGGACCGGGCCATTGGCGGCTGAAGAAGAAAACGCAAAAGTGCTTTCGATCATCAATGACGTTCTCGACGTTGAGATGCAAGAACTGATCAAGAAACGCGTTCAAGCAAAAGCATCTCGAAAACGAAAGTCGCGATCGCGAAATACATACTATGACACCGATGTCCCTTACCAGTATGGCGATGAGGTGAGCTCGACGCGCGTCGACTATCCCAGACCGAGCGACTATCTGTCGACGACTGGAATCCACATGCTTCGTCAGGCTTACGAGACGTTAAAGAAGAACGAAGTCGAAGAAGATCTAACGACGATGATTCGCGAACGGGTCAAGAAAGCAGAAGCCGATTCACCAGAATCATTGATGTACGAACAAATGTTGATGGCAACGCTGCTGTTCTGGCAGGATGAAAAAGATGAAGCCGTCGAAATATTCCGTGCTGTTTCAGTGCAGCTGAAAGATGATCCGCAGTTTCAATTTGAAATCGCCAGCCTGTACGAGAAACTGGGCGACCACGATGAAGCACTGAATATCATCGAAGCGATCGAACCGCGCGAACAAAAGCTGGTTCAGCAAAAGGAAACGAAAGTCTTGACCTTGGCTGAACGTTTGGGTGACCTCGACCGGGCCCGCGCTGCAGCGGAACGATTGTTCGGTTTGCGATTGAAAGCACAGACTCAGTTGTCGTTGGTCAGCAACATGAAACGCCTTGGGATGGTGGAAATGGCCGACGCCATTGTTTCGCGGGCGCAGCGTCGTAGCGGACAGAAAATCCCGGCAATGGCCAGCTTAATGGGGCTCTATCAAGGCCAAGGGAAACCGGAATTGGCGACTCAGGTTGCCCATCGAATATTGCAGCGAACACGGTCGAGCGTTTCACAGGCTGCGATGATCAATCGCAATCGACGATACGGTCGAAGCAGAAACTCCAACGAATCACATCGGCGAGCCGCGATTTCGACGCTGCAGCAAACCGGTGCCTTGAATTCGGTCATCGAAAGATTGGAAAAGCAGCAGGCACGATCGCCAAAATCGCCAGCGATCTATGAGCAGCTGATCGAATTTTATATGCAGACCAACAATAGCGATAAGCTAATTCCAATGCTCGAAACGGCGGTCAAGTCGCGACCGAAGTCATCTTACTTTCGTGAACAGCTGGCGAAACAGTATTCCGCCAAAGGGAAAAACGAAGAAGCCTGCGATCAATATGCGGCTGCGATTCGTGAGAATCCTTCGATGCTTTCGAATGACTACTACGAAATTAAACAGTTCTTCAAGTCCGCCAATCGCAGTTCTGAGTTGCTCAAGATTTTCCAAGAAATCAACATTCGTGAAATTGGCCAACCCTACTACGTCGCCAATTTCGCATCTGAGTTATTGCAACAGTCTCAGCAAGCCAACACGGAGGCAATGTCCGACGAAGAAAAGAAAGCCAATGAAGCGACGGAGCTCGCAGCGATCCAATTGGCTGAAAAAATCTTTGATGAGTACCCCGACTACCGGAGATACGTGATTCAAAACTTCAACGGTGAAGAAGTTTGGAAGAACAAACGTTTATTCAATTTGGCTCGTAAGTCGATCATTCCGACAAAGTCACAAGCCAAATCTGATCCCTGGTATGGGCTGAACGATATCTCGTCGTACTTGGGCAATGGAGAGGTGAACTCCATGTTCCACGATGTTTTCGAAGGTATTGAAGGGACCGAACAGGAAAAAACTCTCTGCGAGTCGATCGAAAAGAACATCGAAAAGAAACCTGATTGGTTGGCGGGAAAAATTATGCTGGCGATGTTCGATGTTCGCGGCGATCGGGAAGAGAAAGCGAAAGAGTCGTTGACCGCAATCTTTGCCGACGAAAAAGTTGCTGACACCGTCCGTGGCGATACGGCCTGGCTGGTCGCTCAGGAGCTGGAGAAGTTTCCCGAAACGCGAGACGTCGCGGTGAAGTTGTTGGAAAAAGTTGCCAAGAAAAAGGACAATAACAACAGCAATGAAATTCAGTATTCCGCGGCCGGAAAATTGGTGATGTTGTATCTCGATGCGGATGAGAAAGAGAAAGCCAGAGATTTATTGTTGGAGGCGGCCAAAAAGGAGACTCATCAGAACTACGATCGCCAGTATCAAATGTATCAACGTGGACAAACCGTGGTTTGGGTTGCAAAAAAGTTGCTGGAAATTGACTGCTCTGCGGACGCGGTTTCCATCATGCAAGAAATGTTGAACGATCAAGAGATCGTCAATGGATGGACGCAGTGGGGCGGAAACAATATTTCGGTCGCCAATGCCGTCTACGCGAAGGCTCTCGAAAAAGCCATGGCTGACGAAAATATGGCTGGCGTCGCGGAGAAGATCATCGCTGTCCGTGACAAACCTCGTGCAGGTGACGGTGCTTTCGATCTGCAAGTCGGCATTTCCGTCGTAAGCAATAATCGTCAACCGACGCACTACGTTTTAAGGAACGGGCAGCACGAACCGGTTTACGAAGAAGTTGCTGCCCCACAGATTGAGTGCAAGTTTTTCAAACTTTTGGATTCGCTTTCGAAAAAGGAAATCGGCAAGCAACTTTTGGAGGAACGGTTGAAGCAATTGCAGACCGCCAAGCCCGACGACAAAACGATCGCCATCGCGAACGCGTGGTTCCAATTGAAAAATAATCCTGATGAGTCGACGGCTGCAGAAACGTTATTGGAGCTGGTTAAGGAAAATCCGCTCGACGAGATCCGTGAAGGGCGACGCCCCAACTCACGGCAACGACGCGAGGCGATGCAGCATGTGGCGCTGTGGCCGATCAGCAAAGAATATCTGTCGAGCGAGGAAGCGAAATTTCAGGAAATCGGTGAGGAACTGGGCGAGGTTGCGATAGGCGGAGCTCGCCGGCAAACGGACAGGCAGTACCAACATCGAATGCTGTTCGAGTGGGGGACGATGGCGGCTAAGAATGAAGATTTAGAAGAGGCAGAAAGTAAGTGGTCACAGTTGCTCGACGAAGTGACGCGTCGGCCGACACGTAAGAAGAAGACGAAACCAGCCGACGCAGTTCCCGGCGTTCAGGTTCCGCAGCGCGTGCCCGGGACTAGCATGAAATCACCATTGATCACCCTCCCTCTGGGAGGGTCAGACGCGAGGCACGAGTGGCTGGGGAGGGCGCGGTTCCCTGAGGTTTTGACATCCGCGACCTCCCCGTCGCTTAGGCTCCGACCCTCCCAGAGGGAGGGTGATGTTGGAAAACGTTTCGCGACTTCGCCCCAGCTACAGGTCGTTCGCGTTGGTGAACTTCGCAAACCTACATCGATGTACGTTGGCATCCGTTTCCCTCAACAGGAAACGCCTCAGGAAAAAACGGAAACCAAATCACCTGCTCTGATCGCTCCGCTAACCAACTCGCAATTTCAGACGGCGCTTCAGATTGCGGCTGCAGCAGCGGACAACGACATGCCTGAACTTTCGAAACGGGCGATGCGCGAGATGCTTAAAGGTGGCCTACCCGTCGCTGATCCGCAGTTTGACGATTCGAATTCCAACAGTCGCCCTGCTGCAATGGCCTACATCTCACCTGCCGGTCGTGCAGCCACGGTCCAACCAGGTAACGCGACCAGCATGACTTCCTTTGGCTCGCAAATTCGAACGATTCTGAATGTTTGGAAGAACAAAGAAGAAGGTTACGATCCGATCGAAGTCTACGAAATGACGGTTGCTGAAATCTTCCCCGAAAATCGGCCAGCGGAAATCTTGCTGTACGAATCTTCTTCTTCCATCGGCAACGCGAGTGTTTCCAGTTTGGCGCAAACGGTGGTTTCGTGGGCGGCGAAAGCGGATCGATTGGATGACTTTAAGAAGCGGATTGCTGAACGCGAAAGTCAATCTCGCGCGGAAGTTCAAGCCATGGTGCTCAAAGGGATGGTCGCATTGGAACAAAAGGACATTCCTGCGATCGATGCAAACCTGAAGAAACTGATCGAGCGTGTTACGAAACAGCCAGTGCCGCGAGACGTCGATCTGGCCTGCCACATCGCGGTGCCGGCTTGGACGGCAGACGACTCTCTTCGCGAACAGTGTATTGAAATCTATCGTAAGAAGCTTTCGGCAAACAAAAAGTCTCAGCTTGGAAAAATCGCGACGCGTGTCAACCGGCATCTTGCAGCCAACGGCGGTGAAGCCGAAGTGCGAAAGTTCTTCGAAGGTTACCTCGCAGCACAACAAGAGCAATACTCCAACTACGGTGGCGACTACGGAATCTATCAGATGCAAAGATCGCTGTATCGAGTCTCCGGCGATTTGGCGAAATCAGGTTTGAGTGAATTGGCTTTGGAATACATCGGCCGCGGCAAGGATTTGAAGCACGACAGAAACTATGGCAATAGCACAGGCGTCGCCGGTTGGATTGAGACGGCGAAACGCATTCGCGCAATGCCGGCCGATAAACGATACGAGACGCTGAAGGATTGGACGTTGCCAAAATCGGATCGACAGACGATGCGATTTTCTTCCGCGTGGAAAACGAAGTCCAGCGATGCACTTGCTGATTTTCGTGTGCCGGAAGTTCGGGATTTGCCCGACGCGACATTGCCGGGTTTGCACTGCAACTTTCTGGATTTGATTGATGCCGCAGCCGAAGCCGGAAAGATGGATGACCTCAAGCAATCCGTTGCTGCAGTTGACCTCAAAAAGTATCCGGCGGCGGAGGGGTTACAGGTTTGCGTCGCAATTCGTTCCGACGATCCCGCGGTCGAGGAGGTCGTTCGAAAGTACATCAAGGGACGCAAAGATCGACTCAAGAATAAAGCGTTGGACCAAGATACCAATCATTGGTCAGAGCATTTGGTTTATCGGCTTTGTGCTCAACATTCCGACGAACTGGGAAAACTCTTTGATGAAGACCGTCAGAAGATCATTCAGAAAAACATCGGTGGAACGGGAAAGGTTGTGCGGCGAGATTATGAAATCCGTAGATCCAAGTTTCTGGACACCAATGTGCAACCTGGAACGTCGGAACCGCTGTTGCATTGGCGCCCTGGCCACCACGCAACGATGTCCAATGGGACAGTCAATTTGTGGAGCGTTAGGGATGGTGATCAGCTAACCGTTTTGGGTTCGGATTTGCCACCGACTTATTGGCTGAAGTATCCGCTTAAAGGTGATTTCAAATTCTCTTGCGAGGCCTACGCGTCGGGCAACACTAGCGCAGAAATTGCATTCGGTGGTACGAAGGTTCGGTCGCAAGTTCGTGGAAATGGAAACGTCGTGAACATCAATTCGGTTGCCAATCACGATGCCATCGCCAGACCGACCAATGGTTCTGTCAAGAAACAGCAGTACAGTTTGCTGACGATCGCAGTTCAAGATGGTGTCATGCGACAGATGCATGAAGGAAAAGTTATCTATGAAGAGAAACTGACTGGATCGTTTCCGTGGTTGGAGTTGTTTTCGAATTCAACAAGTCTAACTGGGTGGCGCAATCCGGTCTTTGACGGCACACCGGAAATCGCAAGTGAAGTCGCACTGGTTGATGGCAATCGCATGGAGGGCTGGGGCACCGGCAAGGAATCGCAGATCGCGTTTCGAAATCTCGCTGAGCCAAAACCGAAGCCAGTCGATGGCAAGAAAGTCACCAAAGTCAAAGAAAAGAAACCCGAAGACTATGACTGGCACGCGAAGGAAAGTGTGCTTTATGGGAAGGCGAACGACAAAGCAAAAGAAGGCAGCGATAGTGTGATCAGTTATCTTCGTCCAATGTCCGATGGCGAACGATTGAGCTTTGAGTTCCTTTACGAGCCTGGGAAAAAGATGGCCAATCCAACGATCGGTTCCGTGGTCGTTGGGCTAACCGAAGGCGATAAAATTCAAGAACTGTATGCGGGTGACTCAGAATTGGATGAATACGCAACGATCGTGAATGTGCTCCATTCACCGCACGCGATTGATCCAGTGAAGCTGATTGAAAACGATTGGAATTCGGTTGAATCTCGTATCGTTGGAGACAACGCTGAAGTTGAAGTCAATGGAACCGTTGTCTGGCGTCGCCCAGTTTCGAAGCTTAACACTTTGTACGCAGGCATTCAAAAGTATAAAACGTATTCGGCCGAGATTCGTAATTTGCGATTGAAGGGCGATTGGCCCGAAACGTTGCCCGACGGTTTACTTGCGAATGCTTTCGCTAGTGAACGTAGCCTTGAAAATAAAGATCGGAACCTGATAGCCGAAGCGATCGCTGGCCGATTCAAGAACGTGGAGATGGTGGCACTTTATGAACCGCCAACTGCAGAGGCGGATGCTGCTTCGGCTGAGCAGCGATATGAGCAGTTTCGCAAATGGGTTTTCCCCGGGTACGGCCATGGAATTCGCATGGACTATCGAACCGTCCCGAAAACGATTCGCACTGCAGAGCAGCTTGCGGCCGACGGCGAAATGCAAATCGAATGTCCGGCTTGGGACATGATCATCGCGGCCAAAGAAGCTGGGAAGTCAGACGAATTAGCCACTGCGATCAAAAATCTGCCAGTTCACAAAAACAAGACGCTTGGCAAGTATCGGGATGCAGTTGCGTTGAAAGCGCTTTTGGCGATCGCGCAGGAAGACGATGATGCGGCGCGGAAGCATCTGGCTGCAATCTACTCATCGGTTGTCACTGTCGAAAAGAAAGCTAAAGAGAAAAAAGAAAGCCCGAAGATCAATCGTAAGGCGATCGAAGTTCCAACTTGGTATGCGACGAACCGACCAGCGTTGCTCGATTGTGCGACAAGCATGCAGACAAAATGCCAATCCGGTTTGGCGACCGCCCTTCTTGCTCGGATCGACCGAAAGGCTGCAGCTGTTGCCAACCGCAATATCTCCAAATCGCTTACGCAATGGAATCCCGCGCTGACGGGGATTCAATCCGTCAATCGAGGTGGCTATCTCGACCGGTGGCGGATGGCTGCGGATGGACTGTTGGAGCGTCAGCCTGGAGCGGTCAACACTCCGCTCTATTTCCAATCTCCATTGGCAGGCAAGTTCGAAATTTCCGCTGACGTTTCGCTGAAAGGCGGGGCTCAGTGTTGGTTGGACTACGGCGGATACGCGATCCATCCCAAAGAGAAGCAGCATCGAACGCGGATCGCAGGCGGAGGTGCTTCACAAGTTAAAGCCAAAAAGAAAGTGCCACGTTTGCACAGCGTTGTTCAGTATCGGATCGCGGTCGATGGGAATAACGTAGAAACTTACGTCAACGATGTTCGAGTGAGCCGACATGAATTTGACGAGGCACCTCAGCCGTGGTTCACGTTGCAAACTCAAGTTGGAAACTCTCGCCCAATTTTGCAAAACGTTCGCATTACTGGGCAGCCGGAAATTCCAACAGAGATTGATCTGTTGGCAGCCGACCGGCCACAGTGGAGCGGATCATTTACCCGTTTTAGTGAGGAATCAACCGAGGAACAGAATCGACGTTCGCGCCGGCGTGGCTCTACGGTTCCTGCGGCACCGTGGTTGCTGAAGAAAGGTGAACTGACTGCCGGTTCGCTCAAGTTGGATCTTCCCGAACGATACATTTTCAAAGAGAGTTGGTTGCATTATCAACGTCCGATGCTCGAGGATGGCGAATTTGAGTTTGAGATGTTTGCCGATGATGAAAAACTGAAACTGTGTCACGTGTCGATTGGTCGTACTGCTTTGTTGCTGAAAGAAGACGGCGTTTGGCGACATGAGATCGTGGGTTACGACGGAGCTGAAGAGACCGAAGATGAAAAGATCGCCGATTCCTCAGGCGTAAAACTGAAGAACAAAGATTGGAATCAGATTTTGGTTCGAATCGAAGGTGACACTGCGACCTTGTTGGTCAACGAGCAGAAAGTCGCGTCTTTCGAAGTCACGGATGCTCCGCCGCTACGTTTTCCAGGCTTGTTTCGATTTTCTGACCAGAGCAATGCTCAGGTTCGCAGCATCAAGTATCGCGGCGACTGGCCGAAAACGCTGCCGCCGGTGGAGCAGCAAGAATTGGCTCAACATTCTTCCGATCCATTCGAAGGTCAAATTGCGGGCGACACGAAAGTGTTTGACCTTTCAAAAAGCGTCGAAGACTTGAAGACTGCCGGATTGGAAGTCAAAGGTGAAGCGATGATCGAATCGACCGGTAGCGGTTTGAAGGTCACGGCTCGCAAAAATGTGGATGGCGAAAATTGGCCTTCTGTGGCGACGGAAGTTAATTCTGCAAACGACTTCGATTTGAGCGTCGATTTCGCCGATTTGAAAATTGACAAAGTAACTGGCTGGGGTTGCAACCTTGATTTGCAAATCGATTTTGATGATGTGGAAAAGTCAGCGATCACCGTTGGCGTGCGTCGCGACAAAGACAACGATTTGTTTTTAATGGCTCAACGTGAATACGATCAGCCTGATGGCGAACGAGCCTACGACTTCACTCAATTGTTCGAGCCTTTTGAAAAAGGGACGTTACGTTTAGTGCGACGCGGCAGCAAAGTCTACGCTTTGGCCGCAGCTGACGGCAAATCGTCTCGAGTCATCACAAGTTTCATAATTGGCGGCGTGGCAGTATCCAAGGCTTCAGTGATCGCCAAATCGGCAACCGATACTTCGGAGCTTGACGTGGTGGTCGGAGAAATGTCGCTGACGGTTGCTGGAGAGTAGGTGCTGTGCGTGGCACGCAATGCGAATTCTGCTTCGCGACAGTGCCGGTCAACGAAACCACAAACCTATACTTGAATTTTGAAGTTGCAGTGTTTCAGCTCTCCGGGCTAAAGCAACGTGCAACTTCAAAAAGCGTGAGCGAGGTGCTGATGGTTTCTCGCTTACGCGTCGGGTTGTGACCTCACGCCGAATAGTTTTCGCCAATAGTGAATAATTCCCAGCAGGATTGCTTGAAGCACAAACCATGCTGCCGCGGCGATTGCAAACCCAAGTCCACCGAATTGGTTCGCGATTGCGAACGTTATCGCGATCCATGCGGTGGCCATCATCATGTTGAGGATTGAAAGCCGATGTTTGGACCTTTTTGTGGCAACATCAAAATCGAATCCACCATACTTTCCAGATGAC
Source organism: uncultured Pirellulaceae bacterium (assembly GCA_964582025.1). Taxonomy (GTDB): domain Bacteria; phylum Planctomycetota; class Planctomycetia; order Pirellulales; family Pirellulaceae; genus Mariniblastus. The sequence goes on from CAZORS010000078.1 coordinate 17,287, forward strand.
CAAGCCGCTCCATAGGCGCCTAGTAGCATGGCCAGAATTGGTCCCAGTAAACCTGCAGCCAATCCGTTTCCAGGCATGAACAAAATCCAAGCAGTCGGCATATAGCCGGCGAGACTGCCAGCTGAAATGGCGGCCGATCGAGCATCGAGTGGATTGCCTAACGAACGATTTATTGAAATGACGATTGGAATCGAAAATAGTCCGCTGATCGAACTAACGAGCATACCAGCGGTTGAGCCAACCAAGACGACTAATGGAAGGGTAAGCACGATTTCTATGACGCCAACTGTTCCACCCAAGAACAAGTTGATCACCAGGGTAATCAGGCTCACGCAAAAAGGATAGGCGGCTCCAGCGAGTACGATGCCAATGAAACTTCCGCTGATGTAGCTGGCCTGAACTTCATTCTCACTGAACAGAGATGGATCTTTCCATGGTTTCGGCAGAGCTAGAGTTTCATTGTCGGCCATTGCCGAAAGTGGTGCTTCCTGTTCGCGATTTATTTCAATGTCGTTCATTACCAACATTTTACACGATCAGAAGCTCATCCGTTTGGCCACCGAATCCAAGAAGCCTGACTGAATTCAATCTGCGTTCTCCAATTGTTTTCGTCGTGCCAGAATCTGGTCCAACGATTCTTGGTCGGCTTGCTTCCGCTGCACTTCGATAGGCGAATCGATGACGACTTGCATTTGGATTTCCGCTTTCTTCAAACACTCTACCGAATCATCGATAGCTTTCTGCCGAGCATGGCGGTCGGCGACCATTTGTAGAACTTGGGCGAATCGTCTTCGAACGCGGTTGTCTTTGGCGTTAATTTTTAAACTGACTTCAAACTCTGAAATCGCGTCATTCCAAAGCTCCATCGCGAGCGTCTCATGGGAGGAATTCCACTCGATGTTGCCTGCGATGATCAACATTTCATAAAAGTCAGCTCGAAACTGAACCACCCGTGGATAAATTTCCAGTAGCCCATTCATTCTGTCGATCGCATCGCGCAAGATGGGCCGCGCGGAATCAGGGTCGCCAATCTTTAGGAATTCCATCGCGGTGAACGTGTCGTTAACGATGCTTTTGCGGTCTTCCCAAAACGTTTCCTGTCCGTTGGTCGAACTGCGAGCGATGAACTCGCTTAAGACGCGACCCCGATCAAGGCGATATTTGATGCTTTCTTTTCCTTGATGACGTTTGGCCAGATTCAATAGGATGGACGAGTGCTCCACCATCCATTCAGCGGGCAAGTCCGGTTCGCGGTCGCGAATTTCTGTGATGTCGTCAAGTAGTTCTTTGAGTTCCTGCGTCGCTTCGGGATCACCTTTCCGCATGGCCAGTAGCGATTTCGTGGATCGCAAATGTTGCAGGTACAGATCATTTGAATTGGCGTCATCATCAGAACTGACAGTGGTTATCGCTTGAGCCTTCAAAAACGATTCGGCTGCGCTCTCAATGTCGTCTTCTATCAACTTCGCTTCGCCAAACTGATTGTAAACGGTTGCCACGAGCATTCGATCTTCAACCGGCGGATCGGGAAATTCGAAGAGGTGATCAGCAAACTTTCGATTGTTAAACACAAGGTCTGGGACAGCGGTGTCCATGTGTAGGTCGAGTCCAAATTCTGCGACGTTGGCAAGGTCTTTGATGATTTCGCGAACGGATTCCCGATCGTCGGGGCTTTCATCGAAAATAGCCTGATACGTAAGTCCCAGTTGCCGCATCATGACGTTTCGGTTGGGACCGTCGATCCCGAGATAGCTGGACTTTCTCGCGAAAGTATTTGAAACCATAGAGCGAACCGCGCGACGCATTTCCGCCTGACTATTTTTGAGCGTCGCTTCGCGAGCCCTCAGCGCTGACTCGCTTTCGCGCAATGACGCATCGCTGGATGAAAGCGCCACGAAACGATCATTCGCCAAGCCCGCGTGATAGTCGCTGTTGAGCCACAGGGCTGTACTGGTGATTGTGCCCAGCATCAGCGAAGCAAACAGCAGCGCCACGACGGTTGCCAACGTACGGTTCTTCGCCGCCCATCGCATACCGCGTTGCAGCTTTGAAAGCGGTCGAGCCTTGATTGGTTGACCTTCAATTGCGGCTCGAAGGTCGTCCGCCATTTCGGCGGCGCTTTGATAGCGACGTTGCGGTTCCTTTTCGAGGGCTTTCAGGCAAATGGTTTCAAGGTCTTTGGTCACGAATTCATTTAACTGCTGCGGCGGTAGCGGTTGCGATTCGTTGACCTGTTTGAGGATCGCCACCGACGAGCCACGAAAGGGTGGTTGGCCGGTCAGCGTTTGGTACAGCGTTGCGCCCAAGCTGTAGACGTCAGATGTTGATTCGATGTCACCGTTGGGAATCGTCTGTTCGGGGCTCATGTAAGCCGGCGTTCCCGCCAGTTCCGCTGCGCGAGTCAGCGTCACTGTGTCGTCACCCAAAATACGGATCAAGCCAAAGTCACCAAGCTTGGCAGTCGAAGTCGCCGAATCAATGAAGATGTTGCTGGGTTTGATGTCGCGATGAATCAGATTCGCGTGATGGACGGCCTGGACTCCATCGCAAACTTGAACCACCAGTTTGACTCCACGCTCGATCGCCTCAGAATCAAGCTTTTGTTTTGACTTGTCAGCGATCCATTGAGCCAACGTGTTTCCTTCGACCAGCTCCATCGCGATAAATGGCTGACCGCTGTCACTTTCACCGCTGGTAAGAACCTGAACAACATGCGGCGACTGTACTGAACTGGCAGCTTTGGCTTCCCGAAGAAAGCGATGTCGGTTGCGCGCGTTGATGCGATTTTTGTCCAGTAGCTTGATAGCAACGGGACGAGCCAGCTTGTTTTCCCAAGCTTTGAAGACGTGAGCAAACCCACCGCTGCCGATGTGAGACTCGAGGAAAAAGCCATCGATTCGAATGGTTTCGGAGGATGACGTTTCCGATAACGCGAGGTCTTTTTCGTTGTTTTCGGTTGACGCATCACCAACGGCAACCGTTTCGCCATCACTTGTTCGAATACTGGCAACGGCAATGTTATCTGGCTCGCTCGGATCAAATTTTAGTTTCGCAACGTTTCGCGAAAGTCGCTCCCGCATGGAGTGGAAGTGTGGTTCGTCAGTGAACGTATCACTTTCGAGAATTGCGTTAGGGTCTGCCGGCGGTTGCACAGAAAAATCGTCAGTCAGAGTCAATAATTTTTGCTGACAGGATTCACATTGTTCAACGTGCGATTCGGTGGTCGACGATTCGCTCTCATTCAATACTCCATTGAGCCACTGAACAAGATATCTCGTTTCAGGACAGTTTTCCATGACTCATTCCTGCTTCGTCTGCGAGTTGTTCGACTTCCAGGCGCAATCTTTTTAGGACGCGGCTTTTAGAGAGATAGACGAAGTCGAGCGGACGATCGAGTTCCTTTGCGACGTCGTTCGGTGACCTGTTTCGCAACCAAACTAGCGAGAACGCCTCCCACGTTGCGGGCTCAAATCGAGGGCTGATACGTTCCAGTGCCGTTCGCAGGATGTGATTGTGGAAATGTTCATCCCAATCACGATCAACTTTGACCGCAATGTCGTTGTCATCTGCCAAGACGACATTAGTTTGCTTTCTACGCTTCGCCATACGACAGATTTCGTGATACACGATCCGATACAGCCAGTCGCGAAAACGGCCTTTTCTCGGGTCGTACTCGAACTTCATGATTCCTTTGGCAACGCGTAATAGAACTTCCTGCACGACATCTGCAGCGTCGGAAGATTGCAAGCCGCGTTTGCGACAGTAGTCGTACAGCAGCGGGCTGTAGACATCACAGAAAGTTTCCCACGCGAGTGTGTCATCGTGATCGCGAATACGATCCAGCAAACTTGGCGGTGTGGTCTGATTGGTCGTTCTGCGTGGCGGCAAAGTAGCGCTCCCGCTGGTTGGATCTATCAGTGACGACCAACCATCCTATCGATTCGCCGCGCAACTTAATGGTAGCACAAAGGCGTGTCTGTTTCGAGAAAAAGCGGTTCAAAACATCTTTGAGAATTTCTGAGATTGCGCGACAGGAATCTGTGTTCGTTAGGTACTGGCGTGGTGCGAGTGGTCGACTGAAGGAATTATTTGGATTGTCGTGATAGGTGAAATAGGGAGGAAGGTATTCAAAGCGGATGAAGACAATGAACCAAATTAGGTGATGAGATGAGACACGCGCTGAGAGCTACTTCCATTTTGATCCCGCTGCTGTTGACGGCGATCGCTCCTTTAACCTTTGCCCAGGAGGAATCTGAGTTCAACTGGACTCCCGGCGGGAATTCGCTTCAGTGGACTGATCCTACGAACTGGAATAGCCAAGATGAGGAGGGCTCGACTCCTGGCGGCACCGAGGCGGTTGTAAACATTGGTGGTGGAAGCCCTGCGTTCTTGAATGGCGGCGGCGGCGGTGACATTCTGCTGTTGAACATCGGAACCGGTGCCAGACTCGATATCGAATCGGGTTTTCTTTCGTTTGGCCCTCGAACAGCAGCACGTCCGTTTTCTATGCAGAACTCGGGCGAGTTGAACGTTACGGGTAACACCGCTGAGCTTCACCTGCGCGATCAGGTGGCCAATTTTTCATCAGCGGCGATCAATCTTGATGACGGCGGGAAGATCAGAATTGTCGACGGTGACACCACGATCAACACCAGTAACCTCGATACAGGCAACGGTCTGATCACGATGGGCGCGGGCACCGAGATCAGCGGTTCCGGTGGCGCAATCTTGACCTTTGAAAAGCAAACGATTCGAGGCCAAGGTAACATTGGCGCCAATTCGATTGGTCTTCGGTTCGATGAGGATTCGATCGTTGAAGCGACAGGAACGTTGACGGTTGACGCAGCCGATGGACTTGGCACGGTCAACGAAGGAATCATGCGGGCAGTCGGCGGCGACTTGAATGTTCGCGGTGCGGTCACTAACACGGGCGGCTTGATTGAGGCCCAAGACGGATCTTCCGTTACGCTCAGCAATACGTTTGACATCACAGGCGGAACCTTGCGGCGATCTGGAACCGGAACTTTCGATGTCATTGGCTCGGGACAGCTTGCCGATTTGACGCTCGACGACACAGAGCTCTCGGTAACAAACGCCAGCAACCTTATGCTGAAAGGAGCGATCAACAATCAAGGTGGTGACATTGCGATCGGCGGTACCAATGCTGCGACCGATTTGCAGATTGACGAAGCGGTCAGTCTTTCCGGCGGCGGAACAGTCACGCTTTCTCACGTAAGTCTCAGTCGCATCAC
>CAZORS010000079.1:0-22470 GCA_964582025.1 uncultured Pirellulaceae bacterium
CATGCATCGATCAAGAATATTGCTTTTCGCTTTCACGTTGTTTTCAGTGTCCTTGTTTTGGTCTACACCCGCGAATGCACAAGATGCTGGCACTTACACGCCGCTGGTTTATCACGATGCCGAATCGACTGGCATCGGAGCTGGAAAGCACATCGTTTTCCTTGCTGGTGATCACGAGTATCGCAGCGAAGAAACATTGCCGGCACTCGCAAGGTTGATGGCGAAGCATCACGGTTTTAAATGCACCGTACTTTTCAATATCGATGCCGATGGCTACATCGAGCCCGGCAACAATAACATGCCCGGCATGGAAGCACTCGACAGTGCCGATCTGGCCGTTGTGTTTTTGCGATTTCAAGATTTTCCCGAAGATCAAATGCAGCATTTTGTGGACTACCTTGATCGAGGTGGCCCAGTTGTTGGCCTGAGAACGTCGACGCACGCGTTCAAAATTCCCAAAGACAAAAAATTTGCTCGCTTCGATACAGAATATGAAGGGCCGGAATTCGAGAAAGGTTTCGGCCGTCAGATTCTTGGTGAGACTTGGGCGGGGCACTACGGGAAGAATCACGTCATGTCGACACGGCATGTCATTCTTGATTCTGCGAAAGATCATCCGATCTTACGTGGCGTGACAAATCCGTGGGGACAAGCAGGAGGCTATTGGGCTGATCCGATGCCCAACAGTGTCGTGTTGACTCATTCGCAGCCGCTTGAATCGATGGACAAGGATGCGAAGCCAGCCGAAGGCAAGGATCCCTGTCCCGGTTGCTGGACGCGAACTTACAAAAGTAAGTCCGGAACCGAAGGACGCGTATTCACGACGACTTCTGGTTGTTCGGAAGATATCCTTGACGATAACTTTCGCCGTCTGGTTATCAACGGTTGCTTGTGGGCTGCCGGGATGGAAGAAAAGATCACACCCGATGCCGACGTCAGCATTGTCGGACCTTATCATCCAACGACGTTCAGCAATCTTGGCTACCGTTTGGACATGAAGCCGCACGACATGGATGGTTGGGACACGCCGATCATGGATTCTGAGAACCCTCGCCAGCCAGCGGTGAAATGGGGGCAGCCACGCCCGAAGCGCGACCGTTTCAAAAAAGAGCTTAAAAAAAAAGCTGAAGTCCAAACTCAAAGTTCAGGCGTCCTAAAGCTGCAAAAGGGAGACCACATTTGCCTGGTCGGAAACGCACTCGGCGAGCGGATGCAGCACCACAACTGGTGGGAGACGGCACTTCAGACTCAGTTTTCAGAAATGAATCTTGCCGTTCGCAATCTTTGTTTCGCCGGCGATGAGCCGCAGCAGCGAATTCGATCGCTGAACTTTGGCTCGCCGGATACACACTTACAGCACAGCAAAGCCAATGTCGTGCTGTTTTTCTTTGGGCTCAACGAATCGTTTCACGGTCCTGAAGGCTTGGAAGAATTCACGGCAGACGTCAACCAACTAATCGAGGAAACGAAAGAGCAGCGCTACGACGATGCGAAAGATGAACCGCCTCGCATTGTGTTTGTTTCACCGATCGCGTTTGAAAACACGGGTAATCCAAACTGGCCTGACGGAACAAGTGAAAACAAAAACATTGAACTCTATGCTGACGCCTTGAAATCGATTTGCGATCAGCAGGACGTTGGTTTCGCTGACGTGTATGCGCCGACTAAGAAGCTGTTCGAAGGCTCCGACCAACAGTTCACGATCAACGGAGTTCATCTTAGCGACGCAGGCTACAAAGCGTTCGCTCCGATCTTGATGGAGGCTCTTTTTGGAACGCCGAAAGCGACAGTAAACTTCGACCCTTCGATCAAATCAGTTGTTGACGACAAGAGCTTTCATTGGTGGCATCGCTATCGTGCGGTTAATGGATTTTCAATTTATGGAATCCGCGGGGGAGCCGGGAAAGACGGATCTGGAAAACTGAACAACCGTCAAGTTATGGAGCGCGAGCGTGAGATTCTTGATCAGATGACCGCCAATCGTGACGAGCGAATCTGGGCGTTGGCACGCGGTGAAGTCTTCAAAGGTCCTGTCACCGACGACAACACCTTGCCTTTTCATCAACCAACCACCAACGTTGGCCTTCCGGACGATCCGAACGCGAAAAAGGGAAAGCTTGGTCAGCTCGATTACTTAACGGCTGCAGAGCAACAGAAGAAATTTGAACTCGCGCCGGGATACGAAATCAATTTGGTTGCTTCCGAAGAACAGTTTCCGGAACTTGCGAATCCAGTTTCGATCAACTTCGACAACAAGGGGCGTCTTTGGGTTGCCACAATGGCCAGCTATCCGCACTGGAAGCCGAAGACGAAATTGGATGACAAAATTTTGATTCTTGAAGACGACGACAACGATGGGAAGGCTGATCGATGCAAAGTTTTCGCCGATGCATTGCATCAGCCAACTGGTTTTGAAATCGGTGATGGAGGAGCTTACGTTGCCGTTCAGCCGGATATTCTTTTCATGAAAGATACTGACGGCGACGACAAAGCAGACTTCAGCGAACGACGATTGACTGGTTTTGATTCGGCCGATTCGCATCACGGACTTGCCGCATTCCAATGGGGACCCGGAGGCGTACTTTACTTCCAAGAAGGCACGTTCAAATTCTCTCAAGTCGAAAGCCCATACGGATTGACTCGACTCGGTGAAGCCGGCATTTGGAAATACAACTCGCGCACCGAAAAGTTTGGAGCTCACGTTTCGTTTTCGTTTTCGAATCCTTGGGGGCACATTTTTGATCGCTGGGGACAGGACTTCATTGGCGACGCGTCCGGCGGGTTGAGCTACTGGGCGGCGCCAATTTCAGGGCATGTCGAGTATCCGATGAAGCATCCAGGTGGTTCTCACGATCGTCGAGTCCAAGAGTTCGTCGGAAAGCCCAAAGGCTTCAAATACAAAACGCTCTACAAGAAACGGATTCGTCCGCTGGCTGGTTGCGAGCTCGTTTCCAGTCGCCATTTTCCCGACGACGTGCAGGGAAACTGGTTGGTTACGAACTGCATCGGTGAGCGAACGGTGCTGAATCACAAAATTGAAGAGAAGGATTCTGGTTTCTGGGGAACGGAAGCTCCCGCGATTGTTTCATCAAGTGATGGAAATTTTCGTCCCGTCGATGTTGAGTTTGCTCCCGATGGTTCGTTGTACATTGTCGATTGGCACAACGCGTTGATCGGTCACTTGCAACACAATCTTCGCGATCCAAGCCGCGACCACAGTCACGGTCGTATTTGGCGAGTCACCTACAAGGATCGGCCGTTGGTCAAGCCAGCGAAAATCGATGGTGCTCCGATCTCTGATTTGTTGGAGCTGCTGAAGGTTTACGAAGATCGAACTCGTGGACGGGCCAAACGTGAGCTTGCTCAGCGTGATTCTGACGAGGTCATTGCTGAACTTGGTAAGTGGATCGATTCGTTGGACAAGGACGATCCTGAATTTGAGCACCAGCAACTAGAGGCTCTTTGGATTCATCAGATGCACAACCGTGTGAATGAAAATTTGCTGGACCGTGTACTTGGCTCAAAAGACCACCGTGCTCGAGCGGCTGCTGTTCGTGTGCTTTCGTTTTGGTTGGATCAAGTTCCGAAACCGTTGGACCGATTGAAAAAGTTCGTTGGCGATCCGCATCCTCGAGTACGATTGGAATCTGTGCGAGCGCTCAGTTTCTTGAGCGGCGACGAAGCGATTGAGGTGGCTCTGGAGGTCCTGAATCATGAGATGGACTACTATCTTGAGTACACGTTGGATGAAACGATGCGAGTTCTGGAACAATAATACTGATGAAAACTTTCAACCTGATTTTCGCGACCGTTTGTTGCGTGGCAATCTGTTCGACGGCACTCGCCAACAATAACCATCACGGTCACTCAGCGTCGAAATCGGCTGCTGCCCTTCCGACGTGGAAGCTGACGGATTCGCATCAACGGGTTTTGTCCAACGATCAGTTTGCAGGCCGTCCTTATATTTTGGTGCTTCATCTTGGCGAAGGCTGTTTGCATTGTGCCAAACAACTTCACGCGTTTGGAGATCGTATCGATGCGTTTCGTGATGCGGGCGTCGAGGTCGTCGGAGTCAGCACCGATGATTCCGAACAGCTTGCGAGTCAGCTTTCAAGTTTTAAAGACGGATTTTCGCTGAAACATTTGGTTTCTGATCACGAACTGGAGCTGTTTCGTGGCATTGGAGCTTTCGACAATGTGAAGCAGAAGCCGCTTCATGGAACCGTTTTGGTTGACGCCGCTGGGCGTGTGCGTTGGTCAAACATCGGACCTCATCCGTTTATGGAAATTGATAGACTGGTTGCCGAAGCTCGACTGGTTAGCGTCGGCGCGACAACAACACAGGAAGATGAAAACGCTGAACGCCCAAAGATCTTCCTGGATAAATCGGCTCGGATTGTGGCTTATCAGCTGAAACGATTGAGCAACGAAAAGCTATTGATGGTCAGCCGCAAAACGGATGACAAGAAATACATTCCCGTCTGGTCGGCGATTCTCGCACGTTCGGGAATGGATACTCCTTATCGCAAGGAAGCACTCAAAGCGTTGACGTCGCTGAACGAATCAAGTGCAGCGACTGAGTTGATTGCTGCTTTGGACGTGATGAAATCTGATTCGCGGGCCGACAAGGCGGGGGCGCGAGAGCTGGCAAACATGTTGCTAAAGCTTGACGCAAGCGAATTGTCTGCTGCAAGTGACCAATTGGTGACGGCAACCAAATCGAAAAACGCAATACTCCGTCAAGCTGGATTTGCGGGGCTTGTCGTTGCAGGCCAGACCGAAAAAGCGATCGAAACCAGTGCGAGGGACGACGCGTCCGCGATCAACTGGTTGCGTTCAGTCGGCATGATTCGCAACAAGGACGTTCGAAACGGTCTCCGAGATCAAGTACTCGCAACGTTCACGGCAACGAAAGAAAACACGGTTCGCACGGCGGCGATTGACTCGATGAAGCATTTCACTGCCAAGCGTTTGGAGACCTATTCGCTACTCGCTTCGAAGATTGGAGATCGAAAACTGCGTGCGGCCGCAGTTAAAACAATGTTGGCGATTCCAGCTAAGGAGCGTGATCCTTCGCTGTCCGCGAAAGTCATTGAAGAACTATTGGAACAGGCTGAAGCAACACCTGCCGCAAAACGGACTCAGAAAAATTCACTGCTGGCGATGCAATTGGCTGACGAACTAATTGCGGCAATGCCGGAAGAGGAAGCGGAATCTTTCCGTAAACGGATGGGTGAAGTTTCAGTTCGTGTTGTTCGCGTGAAAACGATCAAAGAAGAAATGCGATACGACGTGCCATATTTCGCTGCCGAAGCAGGACGCCCGATCCAAATCGTCTTGGATAACGAAGACTTGATGCCGCATAACCTGATTGTGTGCAAACCGGGTAAGTTGAAACAGGTTGCGATTGATGGTTTGGAAGCAGGGCCAAGAAATGGCCTCGATGGCAAGCAATACGTTCCCAAAACAAAGGACGTACTGTTTGCGACTGATATGGTTGGGGCCAATGAGGAAGAACGTCTCACGTTCAAAGTTCCGAAGAAGCCGGGCAACTATCCTTTCGTTTGCACTTTCCCGCAGCACTGGTCTCGAATGTATGGCGTGATGGTAGTGGTCGATGACCTCGCAGCGTGGGAGAAGAATCCCATCAAGCCAGAGGATCCGATTGGCAATCAGCGTCAACTGGTTAAGAAGTGGACACTCGACGACTTCGACGCCGAACTTGAGCAAGATCTCAGCGAGCGATCACTTGATACCGGCAAACGGATCTTCACAGAGGCAACCTGTGCTCAATGTCATCAGCTTGGCGACTACGGTGGAGCTGGCGCGAACGTTGGCCCGGCATTGGACGAGCTATACAGGCGGTGGGATCGCGATCGCGGCAAGGCGATGAAACAGATCTTTGATCCTTCCAGCCACGTTGATCCAAAGTATCAAATGTTCATCATCGCGACCGATGATGGCTTGACTCGTTCAGGCCTGATCGTTCGGCAAAATGACGAGATGGTTGAGCTTCTTGAGAGTGGTTCCGTTTCGGAAACAACGAAAATCCTGAAAGAAGAAATCGACGAAATGGCTCCGTCAAAAAAGTCGGTCATGCCAAAGGCGTTGTTGGATAACTTCACCAAAGAAGAGATTTTGGATTTGATCAACTATCTGGAAACGAATCAGAAGTAGCCAAACATCTAATGCAATAGTTTACACTGTGCTTTGCGAGTACTGATTTCCAGTTTCGAGCAATTTGACTGAGGGGTTCGCATTGGCGGGCAGATCAAAGAAGCGAAGAATTCGCGTTGACTACATACTTCTAGGAGCGATTGTCACTGTTCTGTTTGGTCTTGTTCAGTTCGCAATTGCTTTACCCATTGCCATGAACGACTACCCAGGTGGAACCGTGCGTGACGTGGACACCGAAGGATACTCATGGAATGGAAACTGGATCAGTGACGTGGGCAGGCGTACTGCCTGGAACGGAGAGCCAAATACTTTCGGTTCATGGATTTTCACTATTTCGATCATTGCTCTTGGAAGTTCCCTGATCGTTTTCTTTGTCGCTAGCCATCGCTCCAGTGCAGAGTTGGATTTTGGAACCTTTGTGATCACGTCTTGTGGTGCAATTGCTTCACTGGGTCTGATTGGTATTGGACTGACTCCCTACGACGTCTTTTTTACTGCTCATCACGTGATGCTATTTACGTGGATCGTTCCGATGTTCGCCGTTGCTGCAGCTTTCAGTTACAAAGCGACTCAGACCAGTTTCGCTACAGGACTGGTCGCCATTACAGCCAGCCTGCTAATGCTGGCAGGAGTGATCTTTTACGCACTTTCGAGCGCCACGGACGACATGGCACGGGGGCAGAAAGCATTCGTTATCGTCTCATTCATTTGGTTCGCAATGATCCTTGTTCGCGTCGGGATGACGGTTTACGAAGTTGCTGAACATCAGTTGTTCTTACGGCAATTGGTTAACGAGCAAGCAGGCGACTACATGCAAACGATTCAAAAGGGCCATCGAAAGTCGAACGGAAAAAGTTGAGTTCGAAATTTGCTGCCAATCCCAACGCGAACAAGAACAAGGTCATTGCTAATTCTCAGCAGCGAAGCGATCGGCGATCACGGTGTCGATCACCAGCTGAAGCGAATGGTAGGCCAGCAACGGCAGGATCGAAACTTGCAGGCTAACTGCGATCGTCAATCCAATCATCAGCGTCTTTTGGCTGCCGGCAAAGGCAACTGCGATTTGTTCTTCGTTGGTCATGCCAGCCAGTTTCGCGATGTGACGCCCGACGTAGAGCACGATCACGTGGACCAAGAGTAAACACGCGATTCCGACGGCCAATTCCAGAAACGGAAAGTTGCCTCCGCTTTCTCGCAATCGAATGCCCGATGGGATCGATCCCAGCAACACGATCAGCAGCAGCCCGATTTGCGACGCGATGCCCAGTTTCTTTTTGTTTTCGGTAGCCCACGTCGCCGAACGCGAATGCAGCCTCGCCAGTTGGGCGATGCCGATTGGGGCGACGACAAACATGAGCAGCTTTACCAAAGTGTCAGTGAAGCTGATTGTTGATTCACTGTTTCCGCCAAGTTGCAACCAAACCCAGAATGGCGACGTGACGAAACACAACAAGTTTGTGATCAACGTCACCATGATCGCGATCCGATCGTCGCCTCCAGCGCGCCGCGTCCAAACCGCGGCGGAAACCAATGTGCATGGCGACGCGAAAGTGATGATCATGCCAGCGCCGATTTCCGAACCGACCAGCAGACTAAACGGCCAAATCAGAATCGACATTGCAAACGTGTTGATCGCGGTCGCCAGTAGAGCAGCCTTCGGTTTTCGAATCGATTCGGTAATGTCACCGAAGGAAAACTTCCACACCATCAGGAACATCGTGACTGCGACGATCGTCCATTTCAAAGCGGGAATCTCGGCTAGCGGCCGCAGCACCGGCGCGAATCCCATGCCAACGCTTAGCACTAACATCAAGGCGAGCAAAAACCACTGTTTTCGGAGCATGGACACTGAATGGAGGGTGACAGGAACGCTAGCAATAACGGAAGTCGGCTTTGAGTGAGCTAACTCGAATCGTACGATGATAGGCCGCGCGGGGACGTGCGAACATCAGGGATGCGCGAATATCTGACACGGAAGTCAGCATGAACAATGATCTGAGTGACAATCAAAGAAGATTCATTTGCCGCACGATCTTTCTGTTGGTCTGCTCGCTGCCAACGATTGCGGTCGTTTACTTTGCTGCCCATCAGCGAACAGCCGATCAGTGGGCACAATTGGTTCAGGCCGAACTTGGCGTCGAAACTTCAATCGGCGGAGTCGAATCACCGCGTCCTGGCGAGTACGTGTTTCAGGATGTGAAGCTGTACGACGATCAGGGCACACTGATTTTCGATTCTCTCAAAGCCGACGTTTCCATTGGCGACAAGAACCGTATCGACTTTAGAGATCGAATTCGGATCTCTCGTGCCAGCATGAGCCACTTTCTGATGGAAGCTGCCGGGCGGTTGGTCAAACCTCAAGTGGATCTAAAACCATGGAGCGTCAGATTTCATGACCTTGAGATCTTCGATGAGTCAGCCCCAGAGTTTTCAAATCGTCCCTTTCATTCCAACGAAGTTGTTGTCAAGTCGGGCAGTGGAATCAACGGGCCCAAAGTCACGCTTGAGGCTAACGAGTGGGGCAAGTTTGAACTGTTGAGGAATCTGACAGAAGGAAGGTATCATGGAGAGCTTCGCATCTCAATTAACACTAATAGAGACGGAGGGATTCCCTGCTGGCTAGCGAAAGATTGGTTCCCTGCATTAAACCAGCTGGGTAGCAGTGCTTACTTTTCTGGCGAGGTTGGAATTCACTCCCTCGGTGGGGTTTCCATCTGTGGCGTCACAGGGAATTTCATTAATTTAGATCTTCCAGAAAAGGCAGTGCGAGGTTTAGTCTTGCCCGGAACTGCTGATATGATTCAAGTCAATTCACTGGAGTTTGAAGGTTCCAGATGGAACAAAGGTAAGGCGTGGATTGTTGCTGGAAACCAACAGCGAGAGATTCCGAATTACGATTTTGAACTTCCGATTCGCGAACCTGACCAACTATTTCACCATGCCATTAGAAGTGCGTTTCGTGATGTTTGGGACGGAAAGGCGTTGAATCGTTAATTGCTTCCTGGCGAGTCGGTTACAATCGACACTGGTCTCCTACTCTTCGAATACGACTGAGCTATGTGGCGTTCTCTACTTCTTGGAAAACTTGCGATCTCGATTGTGGTTTCACTGCTGATCGGCGGATACAGCATTTGGAATTTGCAACAGCCAGATTTTCCAAGCGATGAATATTACAGTTGGTTGAGCGTGGGAGTTTTCTTCCTGATCCTCGCGGCGGTTCAGCTGCTCATGGTTGCGGTCATGTTTCGCAAGAAGAAGTTTGACTGAGGGCGACAATAACAACCTCCCTTTGGGACGGTCGGAGCCTAAGCGACGGGGAGGATGCGGTTGTTTACGTATCGCAATGGACCACCGCAGGACATGCCTAAAGGCATTAACTACGAACAACATGCAACATCATATCTACTGCAAGTAAACGAACTCGTTTAAGTTCAAAGCCAGTAGACAAAAGATCTTTAGAGCTTTCTCCGGCTTGGACTTCAAGGCAGAATCGTTCATCAAAGCAACGCCTCGGTCGACCTCCGCGTCAGATGGTTCACGCTGAAAGACGCGTTTCAACACAGCGCTAACTTGTGCTTTCGGTTCCGCGTGCTGCTCATGAATCGCTTTTGCAAATAGCTCGGCCTGATCGTTAGTGAACTTACTGTTAAGCAAACCGATCGCTTGCGTCGGCTGAGTCGTTACGAATCGTACGGGACAGGGACTGTCGTTGGTGGCCGCGTCGTTGGTTTCCAAAATTGGCACGCCCATCGAACGCTTTGTGTGAATGTAAAGACTGCGGCGGCGAGAGTCGACTTCATTCGATTGATGCCAGTTTTTGCCGGGCATCGATTGCCCATCCAGCACTTCCTGCGGCATTGGCGGATAGATGCTCGGACCGTAGACTTTGTCGAGGTTCAACTGTCCGCTGACAAATAGAATCGAATCACGGATCTCCTCGGCGGTCAGACGCCGTGGATTGAATCGCCAAAAGTTATCGTTCTCAGGATCGGCAGCAGATGCTCCTTCGTGGAAATCGGTGCTCATTTGGTAAGCACGACTGAGCATGATTTTCTTGTGCATCGGTTTCAGCTGCCAGTCGGTTGCAATCAATTCCGACGCAAGCCAATCCAGCAGTTTTGGATGAGTTGGAGCCGATCCCTGGAATCCAAAGTCGCTGCTGCTGCGAACGATGCCGCGTCCAAAGTGATACTGCCAAAGTCGATTCGCAATCACGCGAGCGGTCAGAGGATGCTCTTTGTCGGTCAGCCATTTTGCAAAAGCTCTCCTACGCCCCGTCGATTTGCCATTGGCTGGCACTTCAATCTCTGGCTGGGGCGGCGATAGAACGCTGAGGAATCCAGGCTTCACAGCTGCGCCTCGTGCGTGTGGATTGCCTCGGATCTGAATGAACGATTCAGGCGGTTCAGATCCTGCTTCCTTGATGCAGAGAATCTTGCGGATGCCTTGCGGAGGGTTCTCCTTGAGGTCGAGCCACTGTTTTTGAAGTTTGACGTATTGGTCGAATTCCTCCTGTGAAATCGATTTGCCAATGTACTTCTTCAATACGCGTTCGCGGTTGATGATCCGTTTGAACTCTTCGTGTTCGACGGGCTCAAAGTCTTTCTTGACCGGTTCTTCAATCGATTTCAAATTTGCAATGACGGAATCAACTTTTTGCTTGTGCGATTCCCGCGTCGCTTCGTCGATTTCGCGTTCATCCATTCGCGTCACCGAAGCCGCCAAGACGGAAGCGTTGTCGCGCACACCGAAGCTGCGAATGTTTTCGAAAAACGAAACCATTTGGTAGTAGTCGGCTTGGGGGATCGGATCGATCTTGTGGTCGTGACAGCGAGCACAGTCAACGGTCAGCCCCATCATCGATTGGCCGACTACGGTAACGATGTGGCTGAGTTCATCGTACTTCGCCAGTTTTCGATCGGCTGGTTCATCGTCCCACGAACCAAGCCGATAAAAGCCGGTCGCCGACATCGAATCGATGGTTACGTTTTCAAGTTCGTCGCCGGCGAGTTGTTCGGTTAGAAATTGATCGTAGGGTTTGTCGTCATTGAAGGAGCGAATGACGTAGTCTCGATAGCCCCACACGAACGGTTTCGTATCGTCGCGTTCGAAACTGTTGCTCTCTGCGTAGCCAACCAGATCAAGCCAGTGTCGACCCCACTTTTCACCGTAGTGCGGAGAAGCCAAAAGTTCATCGATCAGATTCTCCCAAGCGTCATCTGAATCATCGCTAACGAACGCTTCGACTTGTTCTGGCGTCGGAGGAAGTCCCAATAGATCGTAGTAGGCTCGACGAACAAGTTCATGTTTTGTCGCGTCGACCGCAGGTAGTAAGTTTACCTTCTCAAGCCCAGCAAGAATGAACGAATCGATTTCGTTGGACGACCAGTTGGAAATCATCGTTTCAGGAACCGACGGGCGTTTTACTTTTTGAAACGACCACCAGCTTTTCGATTCGTCGTTGACTTGCGGTGGACCGTCGGTGGCCTCTGTTTCGAGCTCCTTTTCGTCGTTTGGATTCCAAGGAAGTCCGAGCTCAACCCACTTTTTGAAAACAGCGATTTCTTCATCACTGAGCTTGCCGTCGGGTGGCATTTGATAGGCGTCGTCATCGTAAGACAGCACGCGTAGCAATAGGCTTTTCTCTGGCGAACTTTCATCGATCAGCGATCCGGATTCGCTTCCGGAAATCATGCTGTCACGGGACGACAGCGAAAGCTCGCCACCGAGATCGTCAGGATCGTTTCGGTGGCATTCCCAGCAATGCTCTTTCAGCAACGGTTTCACTTGAGCGTTAAAAAACGCCACGCCTTCATCGTCTTGGCCAACTGCAATGCTTGGGAAGCCAGCGGAGATAACTAATGCCAGAAAGATTATTGCTTGATTCACTTCTCGTTCCGTCTCACAAAGATCAAACAGCCATTATGGCCAGAACCGGGTTCGCATTCTATCCACACCGAATGTTAGGGATCAAATCGTCGGTATTTGTGGAGCAAACGAAAACTCACGTTGACCAGAGATTGTCCCAAAGATAGCCTGTTAGCTAATAAATATTGAGAATAATGACTAAAACGCCTCCCTCGGCGCTTGAGCCGGGATCCAATTTCTTTCCAGAAACAAGCCTCAGTGACCAAACCCAAACAAGTCGAAAAACGAAAACAACGTCTCTCATTTGACCTCCTCGGTTTGTCCGATTCGATGTTGAAGACGCTCAAAAAAATTGGCTACGAAAAACCTTCTCCAGTCCAAGCTGGTGTGATTCCATTGGTCATGGATGAGTACGATGTGATCGGCCAGGCGAGAACGGGAACTGGCAAGACTGCTGCGTTCGCCATTCCGATTCTTGAGCAGTTGGACATGGAAGTTCGCAAGCCGAAGCCGCAAGCTTTGATTCTTGCTCCGACTCGAGAGTTGGCAGTGCAGGTTGAGAATGAGTTTCGTCGACTAGCGCCGGACGCTGTGAAGTCTGTTTGTCTTTACGGCGGCAAGCCGATTCGCGGACAGATCAATCGGCTTAGCGAAGGCGTGCATGTCGTTGTCGGCACGCCCGGTCGCGTGATCGATCACTTGAATCGAGGAACGCTCAATATCGATCAGCTATGGTTCATCGTGCTTGATGAAGCCGACCGAATGTTGGACATCGGATTCCGTCCCGACATTGAACGCATTCTAAGGCGTTGCCCGAAAGAGCGACAATCGTTGTTGCTCAGTGCGACTTTGCCGCCGGCGATTTTGGAACTTGCTCGTCGCTATATGTATCGTCCGAAAGTGATTAACTTTTCGGCGAACAATGTTTCTGCGGAGACGATCGATCAGTATTTCCTCACCGTGCCGAACGAGATGAAGTTTGAAATTCTGGTCAGGTTGCTTGAACGCGAAGATCCGGAACAGGCGATCATTTTCTGTCGTACAAAACTTGGGACAGAGCGGCTGTATCGTAAGTTGCTCAAAGAGACCGAATTTCAAGCCGTTGGAACAATTCATGGTGACATGAATCAGTCGGGCCGAGATCGCATGATGAAAGGCTTTCGTGCGGGAGATGTGCGATTCTTGGTCGCAACGGATGTGGTTGGTCGTGGTATCGATATTTCAAATATCTCACACATCGTTAACTTTGATATTCCCGGGCTCAGCGAAGATTACGTTCATCGCGTTGGTCGAACGGGACGAATGGGAAAAAGCGGCGTCGCTTTCTCGTTTGTTATGCCTGACCAAGGAAGTGAGCTTAGTGCGATTGAGCGGACGATCAACAAACAGTTGGATCCCGATCCGATGCAAGAATACGTTGATGAGCGTCGCGCGATTCTGTTTCCGCATCAGGCTGCTGCTGCGAAGAAGAAAGCCAAATCCAAATATCGTCGCGGACTGTAAAAGTTTACTGGTCTTGATCCCTTGATCCCAGATATCCGCAAATCGAATTCGCCGCCGGATGTGCTCCGGCGATGGTTGCAAGGCTGCGGAATTCGAAACGTCGAACGAGGGCTGGCGAACTTGAATGCGTTTGCCGCGCAGGACTGGTCGGATTCGGAAGTTGAACGGTTTGCCAATGCGATCGCCAAAGTTCTTCCAGATCTTTCAGACCCAGATCAGGCACTGAACAATCTTGAACGGTTGGTGACGCGATCGAAATCGGTGTCGCAGAAAGTTCGCTTGCTTTCGGTTCTGTCGACTCCCTTCAGTGGACTGTTGACCATTCTGTCGGACAGCCAATACGTCGCGGATCTACTTCGCGACGAATCCAGCTTGGATGTTTTGTTAGCTGGAGGCTTTCAACCGTTGGCTAAGCAACTGCTCGTAAAGAATGCGATTGCCGATGTTGCCGATGCTCGTGACTCAACCGAAGCGATGCGGCGAATCAGGGAATTCAAACAAAAGGAAACGATTCGTATTGCTTGGGGCGATTTAGTTTTGGGGCATCGCATCGAAATGGTGACCGCTCAGATTTCTGCGGTCGCAACTGCGGTTTGTGAAGCAGCACTCTTTTGGTGTCGGAGTCGGTTGCGGGAGAAGTTTGGACAACCGTTTTCACAAAGTGATGGCGAATGCCGATTCGTGATCCTCGCGTTGGGGAAACTTGGAGGAAACGAACTAAACTACTCCAGCGATATTGATCTGATTGCTGTCTACGAGGTGGATGGCAAGTTGAAAGACAGGGCTGTCTCTTCAAATTTGGAATACTTTAGCCAGTTGTCACGCGATTTCATTCGCATCGTTGGATCACCGACGGAGCTGGGAAGTGCGTTTCGAGTCGATATGCGGCTGCGTCCATCGGGAGCACGCGGTCCGATTTGCCGAAGCAAGCGTTCAACTCTCCAATACTATGATTTGCAGGGCCGAACGTGGGAGCGACAAGCGATGATCAAGGCGCGGCCGCTGGCCGGAGACCTTTCGCTGGGAGCGGAATTGCTTGAACAGCTTCAGTCGTGGATCTTTCGTACCAGCCTCAGTCGAACCGATATCGCGGGAATCAAATCGCTCAAACGTCAAATCGAACGGCGGACCCGGGAAGAGGGAGCCGATCGTGCGGATATAAAAACGGGCTACGGTGGAATTCGCGATGTTGAATTTGCGATTCAGTTCATGCAGTTGTTAAACGGATGGAATCTTGCCAGTTTACGGACGGCGAACACGCTGCGGGCGATCGGACGGCTGGAGAGAAGTCGATGCTTGACGCATGACGAAGCAGAACTTCTGTCAAGCAACTATCAATGGCTACGGAAGTTGGAACATCGTCTTCAGATCTTGCACAATCAACAGACGCACCGCTTGCCAGAAGATCCTTCGTCGTTAGTTGCGTTTGCAAAACGGATGGACATTCGTGAGAACGGCGATGCGAAAACGTTGCAGGTGTTCCAGGCCCGACTCGATGAAGTAACGGGGCTGAATCGAAAAGTGCTCGATCATCTGCTGCATGGAGCCTTCGGAACACAGAAAGTGTTCAAAGGTTCTGGGGAGGCAGTGTCTGCGGAAGTGGATTTGATTCTCGATCCAGATCCTTCGGAGAAATTTATCGAACAAGTGTTGGGACGTTACCGTTTCGCCGACACTCAGTCGACGTTTCGCATCCTGATGGAGTTGGCTGAAGAGAAAACACAATTTGTTTCGTCGCGTCGATGTAAGCATTTCTTTGCTGCGATCACCGGTGCGTTGCTGGAGGAGGTGTCCAAGACCCCGGAACCCGATCGAACTCTGGTTTCGTTGTCGTCGGTCAGTGACTCGTTGGGCGCACGCGGTGTTTTGTGGGAGCTGTTCAGTGAAAGTCCAGCGACGCTGAGTTTGTATGTGCGACTGTGTGCGTCGAGTGATTACCTTGCCACGATCCTGAAAACGAGTCCGGGGATGGTGGACGAATTGATGGACGCATTGCAGCTGGATTCGTTGCCGACGCGAAAGTGGTTGCAGCAGGACATGGATGAGCTTTCGCGAGGTGCGATAGATCTTGATTTGATTCTGTCCGGTTTCAAGAACACTCAGCATATGCGGATCGGAATCCGGGATATCCTCGGTCACGACGAGATCGCTGAAACGCATCGGGCTCTAGCCGACGTCGCCGAAATCTGTTTGCGGAAAGTGACCGAACAACAGTCAATATTGATGCTTGAAAAACATGGCATCGATTGGCCGGCTCAGAATTTGAAACTGGTTCCCTACACTGTTTTGGGGATGGGGAAACTTGGCGGTCGCGAGCCAAATTATCACAGTGACATTGATGTGATCTTTCTTTTCGATACCAATGTTGATTTCGAAAATCAATTACCCGTCGGAGTGTCAGCTCAATTTCTCTTTAGCGAACTGTCTGCAGCGATCCTTCAGGCAATCGGAAGCCAAGATGATCGTTCGCGTCTTTACGAGATCGACTGTCGCCTTCGTCCATCCGGGAAGAGTGGTTCTCTGGCCGTTCATGTTGATGAGTTTGCGAAGTATTTTGCAACGGGCGCTGGGCAACTTTGGGAACGTCAGGCACTTTGCAAATCGCGAACCGTCGCGGGAAGTGATTTGCTAGGCCAAAAAGTCATGCAGGAAGTGCACGCAATTTTGAATTTGGCCAGCAGTGATTCGTTGCGCGAAGAAATTTGGAAAATGCGTTTGGCGATGCAACGAAATTGCAAACCGGAGAACTTGAAACGCGGTTCTGGTGGAACGGTCGATATTGAGTTTGTAGTTCAAATGCTTCAACTAACACATTGCCGCGATCGCCCCAAAGTTCTTCAGCCTGGAACGTTGAATGCGATTGAATCATTGAAACATGCGGGCGTTTTGTCTGACACGGACGCAGAATTCTTTCGTAGTCGATATCAGTTTCTGCGTAGTGTTGAATCTGGTCTGCGATTGATGAACACGACTGCGCGTCACGATCTTCCTGATGATGTCGTGCAGCTAGAGCGATTGGCGTTCTTGCTGAAGAAACCCAGTGGAGAGGCATTGGCGACCGCGGTTCGCTCCGCCAGAAAACAGGTCCGTGCGAAAGCGGAGGAAATGTTCGTGGCTTGATTGACTATCGACTTCCGTCGACTCGGGAGCCCGGCGCCTTGAATGGAAACGTACAGAGTCGTTGGGGCATTGTCGTCTGCAGTAATAATGTAGCCAGTGTTGAAGAAGTCATTATTTCTGAAGCTCATGTCTGTCCAGTTTTGGCCTCCGTCATTAGATCGATAAAGCCCAGCCGATAGATCCAACAAATAGACGACTCCCGAATTCCCATTGTCTGGCCAAACGAAATTGCTTCGATCGGTTGTGAACCTATTACTACGCCATTACTTGGCGACCAAAACCCATCGTGTCCGAAAATTGAATCGCTGCAAACTCGGTGTCGGGTATGGCTGAGTCCCGTGCGACGGAACGCACAAAGCCATCGGTATCACCAAACGCGTCAGTTACCGCCGATACTCCTGCATCTCCACCGCCTGTAAATACTCTCACGCCAGTCTTGTAGGTGCCTGCTATTACGATGTCGTCCGTGTGTAAATCCGAATTCGCGCCCGCGTCTACGACAATCAGGTCGCCATTGGATCTTGCATGGCCAACTGGCAATGGATCGCCAGCGGCAGAGTGGTTACCTGCAAACTGTGCGTCCTCTCCAAAACCGGTTAAGGCCCAAGAATCACCGCCATCAATAGACCGAAACAATCCGCCTGAACCGCCCTTGTCTCCGGTTCCAGCATAGAGAATCTGACCGTTGTCTGGAGTGATTACCAACGAAGCAACCTTTGGACTTTTTAAGCCTTCGTTGCGGCTTTCAAACCGCAATCCATCATCGGTCGATTTGAAAACTCCTGAAACATCCGCCGATGAATAGACGGTTAGTCCGTCATCAGTGATCGTTACGTCACTTTGAAACCCACCACCGCTAACATTGTTGTCGACAACAAGAATCCCAGACACTTCGGTCGAGTCTTGAGCGTTCAATTCGTGAGCGTTGAATTCGCAAGCGGCTAAGAGTGCGCCGAGAAGAAAAATATGGGTGATTCGAGTCATGGTAAACCACCGCAAAAGGCAGGACGGGGGAAGAAAACTCTCCTGGTGAAGTTCGGTTCCAGTTTAGGATAGACGACGCCCAAGTCAATAATAAGGTTGATGCGTTTGATGATGGTTCTCGCCGTCATTCTTGATATTGGCACAAGCAAGTACAATTCAATGCTGGTGAAACTAAACCTTAATGACTCAGTGGGAATCGATGGAGCTGTCGGACGAAACAATTCTCGAACTTCAAGACGTGCTTGCGGCTGCGAATGCAGGTGATGCTGCTGCGTTTGATCAGCTGATTCGCCGTTTTGAGTCGCGGTTTCGAACGTTGGCCACGCAGATGATGCGGAAGTATCCAAGACTACGCCGTTGGGAAGAAACCGACGATGTTTTTCAGGCGGTGTCGATTCGATTGCATCGCTCGTTGACGGACGCCAAGCCCGATTCGATTAGACAGTTTGTTGGATTGTCGGCAACGCAAACTCGTCGAACGCTGATTGACCTTTCGCGGCACTATTTTGGTTCGCTAGGAAAAGGCAGGAATCACCAAACCGAAGGAGGCGGCCGGGCAGCCGACGATCCGGGTGGCGCTGTAGATCGAAGTTCGAAAGGATCGGGCGAACCGATTTCGATGGAGCAATGGTCGGAATTTCACGAAGCGGTCGAGAACCTGCCGCGAGATGCGAAAGAAACCTTCGAGCTGATTTGGTACACTGGTTTGAAGCAAGAAGAAGCCGCCAAATTGCTCAACGTTTCCCGGCGAACGATTATCCGTCGCGTTAACGAAGCCAGAATGCTGCTTGGAGAAGCGTTGCAATGAAAGATTTGGATACGTGAACGAACGAGTGCAAGAACTCCTGGCTGATTGGGAGATCGCGAGACAGGACGGAAATTCGCTTTCTGCCGAACAGCTTTGCCATGACTGCCCCGAACTATTGGCCGAGTTAAAGGTTGGCATCGAAAAACTTCTGCACACTTCGTGGTTGTTTGAGTCTCCGGGTGAAGTGACATCGAAATCTGCACGGCTAGGCTCAAGGTCGCGAGGCGAATTCCTTGAAGAGGTCAAGAAGTATGGTCTCGTCTCCGATTTAGAGATTGGAAAGGTTCACGCTGATGCAGACGCTGAATCAATTGCGGCTCAGTTTTTTGACGCCGGCTCGCTAACTCAGTATCAGAGCGACGTCCTGTTGGGATATAAGCAGGGCCCAATCAAGCTGGATCGCTATGTGGTTCTTGACGAGATTGGTGAAGGAGGGATGGGCAAAGTCTACAAAGCTTTGCACACTTCGATGAAACGGCACGTGGCGATCAAAATGTTGTCGTCGCCCTACATTTCTGATGAACGTAAGTCGCGGTTCCGTAGGGAGATTCAAACGGTAGCTGCGCTTAGCCACCCAAACCTGGTGACTGCCTTCGATGCGTGCGAAGTGGAAGGTGAATTTTTCCTAGCGATGGAATTGATTTATGGCGAGAATCTGGCTGAAATAATTCGGGAGCACGGCCCGATGGATTTTGAGTCAGCCTCAGAAGTAGTGCGGCAAATCGCTTGCGCAGCGGAGGCGGCTCATCAAAAGGGAGTCATCCATCGCGACATCAAACCATCCAACGTTGTGCTGACCAGAGACGGGCCAGCAAAGTTGGTGGACCTCGGGATTGCCAGAATTCATGCGGACGCCAAGAGTGAATCGACGGCGAGTTCAACTTGGGCAAATTCAACCGAGATTACTGGAGACAATGTTCCCATCGGGACTATTGCTTTTATGTCGCCTGAGCAGGCAATGAGCGCAAAGAAAGCTGACGAACGCTCTGATATCTACAGTCTCGGCTGCCTGTTCTATTACTTGTTGACCGGTAAAACTCCTTTTCCCGGTGACAACCCAGTGGAAGTGATTGTCGCGCATCGAGAACTACCGATTGAGTCGGTTCTTCAACCATTGGAAATTCCTGATCACGGTCGTGACGTTCTCCAGCGGATGTTGGCCAAAGATCCCAATGACCGATTCGTTTCCATGAAGGAGGTTGCCGACTCGATTGAGCGGAAGAATTCTATTTCCGACGCGCCTAAATTGCGCCAGTCTGAACGAGGAACCCGTACAGCTTGGATTATCGGCGTAGCACTGTTGCTGGCCTGTTTCGTTGGTGGACTGGCTTGGTACAGCTTCCAGCCGCAACTTGTGTCGCCCGATAGCCATCTTGATTTAAGTTCAGATACACGGCAAAACGATTTCGCGCGCTGGGTTCTAAATAGCTCCGGTATGGTGGTGGCACGCACCGAGTTTGGGGAGCAGGTATTCGATGATATCGATGCGATTCCTGACAGTCCCATCGAAATTACTGAGATGTCGCTGATCGAAACGCCTTCAGAGTTCTCGGTTGATTGGCTGACTCAATTGCCTGAGCTAAAGACGTTGACGCTCGACTTTTGTACTCTTTCGGGAAGTGACGTGCGGGCGCTGAAAGATTTGAAAGCGCTTCAGTCTTTGAGTTTGACATCATGTGAAGTGGACAAGTCGTTTTGGGGATCCGTAGCTGATATGCCGATGTTGGATTCGTTACTGCTGAGCAGCATTGTCTGTTCAAAAGATTCATTGAATAGCCTTAACACACTACCGCAGTTGAAGTCGCTGATCATCAACAGTATGGAGTTTTCAGACGACGACATTCAATGCATCGCAAATCTTTCCAATCTTGAATATCTGGACCTGGAAGCCACGCTCGTGAAATCCGCCCCATTGGCATGGGCTGCAAATCACCCACGTTTGACGGGGCTGGATCTCTCTGCCACGAATTTGACAGATGAAGATTTGAAAGACCAGCCAATCTGTGAGCAATTAAATATCATTTCGTTTGAGTCATGTGATGTCGGTTCTTTAGCGACCGAGTACATTTCCAAACTGCCAAATCTGGATGCAGTTTATCTTGGCGAAACAAATGTAACTGATGCTGACCTGTTATCCTTGGCGTCGAATTCTTCCATCACGCTGTTGGATGTTGGTATGACGAAAGTCACCCGGAAGGGGTTGAAAGTTCTCGCACGGATGGGCCAGCTTGAATCACTCACTTTGTCGGGCCTTGAAATAGGTGATGAAGATCTGAAACTTTTGCTCAATCTCGAACTTTCATACATCGATCTTTCAAATACACGCATCACTGATGACGCTTTGAAGCTTCTTTCCCGGAAGGATTTAGTCGAATTGGCTGTCGTGGGCTGTGACATTAGCGATGATGCGATCGAGGATTTCATGCAACGAAATCCTTCATGTGACATTATTGTTGAAGCCGAGTTTGTTACAGATTGATGGCGAAAAAACGTCCTCAACCAAAAAAGCTGGTTGAGGACGCGATGCGTTAGACTCCTGCCATCAATTGATCACTGAACACGTTGTCCAGTAACTGCATTCGTTGACGACGATTGTCTTTCGCGGAATCCCCATCGTGGCGAGTGTCGGGTGTGCTGACGGTCGCTGCCGTTTGCAGACGACCGACATCGGCACCAGCCAAGCTCGACTGATCAGCAGGTGTTTCGGCTGATTGAAGTCGACGATGAGAATCCATGCTGCAAGTTTGAGCAGGAACTTCGCTGTTTGTAGCGAAGTTGGCATGCGTTCGGCTGCCAGAATCGCGACTCGCATCAGTTTTGATGTCCATGGACCATCCGTTAATTTGGCCGCCCTCTCCGTCGGCGAAGTCCATAGCAACCAGGTACCACCGTCCATTGGCATTCATGCCGTTCAACTTGTTCAAGTTGTGAGCCGGACGGAATGTTCCCCTGTAGGGAGCTTCACCGCGATTGATGTGTTGGGTAGCCTGTCGATCAAACGTGGTCGACTCAAAGTTCTGTCCGTCGTCGCCTTGGCGATTTACTAAAACGACTCGCGTGCGATCAGGAGCTACAAGAATTAGTCGCAAGTCGCTTACCCAGCTGTGATCGATGTCGACCGTAATGTTGAGGTCGCTGATCTTTCCCTGCAGGTTTTTGACATTGATTCCGGTCCAGACGCGATCGCGGCCATCTTCGCTGATCTCCTTCACCTGACTACTGGAAAACGTTGTGTAGTCCTCGTTCGTTTCGTTCGCGGTGTGCTTTACCTGCAGTTCAAAATCACCCGTTTCTGAATCTTCGTACGAACCAGCAACGGCAAAGTAGTTTCCGGCTTCCAAGTCCTTGGTGACTTTGCTGTTTAGCGAATTTCCAAAGTCATCGTTTTGGCCGATGAGTTTTCCAGCGGAGTCGTAGACTCGAAGGTAAGTATCGACATCACTACCATTCTCGGTCAGCGTAATGGAAGTTTGGCCGTCTTCGCTGATCGTGAACTTGAATGCGTCGCGGTCGCCGATTTCCTCGAGCGTTCCAGTGCCTTTGCCAACGCCGTTGTTCAACGTGATCTTTGTAGCGGCGTTGTTGGCAGTGTCGGAGTGATCGTCACTTCCGTTATCGCCTCCATCGTCTCCGTTGTCATCGTCATTGTCTCCGTCGTTGCCGTCATCGCCACCGTCGGTTGATCCAACGATTCCGTCAATCCATGCAGCGTGGACGTCGATTCGAGTATCAAAGGAGTAGTCACCAAGCGTGTGGGCATCTCCATCGCCGCCGGACGTGACTCCTGCGATCAAGAACTGCCCATTGCTTTGAATGAAAGCCGGGCCACCAGAGTCACCTGGAGCCGTGTTGGATTCGGTGTGTTTGTCAAAGTTCCAGGCGATGTGCTCATTGGTCACTTCCTCCAATTCGGTTTGGCCGACCTGTTTTCCAGTGTCGCTGGAATCAAATCCACCCGTGCTGGTTCCGCCTTCACCGAATCCGACCAGCGTTAACATCGTGCCAACTTG
>CAZORS010000080.1:0-19322 GCA_964582025.1 uncultured Pirellulaceae bacterium
AACGGAATTATGTACGACAATGTGTCGTAAAAAACGAAAATACAGCCATGTATCGTAAGGCACCTCGGCTGAGATGGCAAATTGGGATGGTTTTGACCGCTGGAATTCAATTGTTCGGCCGGCGATCAGGCTCAATGCACGCCTAGTTACGCACCCTCGGCGCAGAAATAGTCTCATGGGCCAGTCGCTTGTGAGATTCCGTCAGCCAGAAGGAGGCGTTGGAATGGATTCGAGAAAACGTTTGCTAATCTCGCGACGAAGCGTTTCAAAAAATTGTGGCGACTGAATTCTTGCACTTTGAGTTTGTGGAAGAGTCTGCAATTGCGGAAGCCAGTCTTCGGCTGATGGAATTTCGATTTGGATCCACTTGCGTGCGTCAACGAAAACCCGAGTCCCTGAGAGTACCGCTTGCTCAACACCGGTGGGACCAAGAATTGCCAATGAAACATCCGCCTGTTGTTTGTCGTCGTTCATGGCGATTCCAATTCGCAGCGAACCAACGGGGTCCACGTTTTCTGTTGTCGAAGGAACAGTTTGGGTGGCGTGATCGGAACTGGACAAAGTATCAAGCGGACTGGTGATAGAGTTTGTCTGCAGTTTCGCCACATGTGTGTAGATCGTGGTTGTTTCTAGTCTTTGGTGTCCCAGTAGTTTTTGAATGAATCGAATGTCGGTTC
This sequence comes from uncultured Pirellulaceae bacterium, assembly GCA_964582025.1. GTDB lineage: Bacteria > Planctomycetota > Planctomycetia > Pirellulales > Pirellulaceae > Mariniblastus. The sequence continues at coordinate 678 of CAZORS010000080.1, forward strand.
CATTTTCTAACAGGTGCGTCGCAAAGGCGTGTCGAAAACTGTGCGGCGTGACCCGCTTTGAGATACCAGCCAGTTCCGCTGCGGTGGCCACCCATCGTTGAAGTGTTCGCGGTGACATGTGTCGGTCATTGCGATGGTCCAGTGATGGGAATAGCCAATCGTTGCTGTTCAAATCCGTGCACATTCGTTTCAGGGTGGCCGAGAATGCGACAGGTAACATCACCAGTCGATCTGATGCTCCTTTGCCTTGTGAAACGCGAATGGTGTTGCGATCGAAATCCAGATCGTGGACTTTTAGTTTGCACAGTTCACTGTTGCGCAGTCCCGCGGCGTACATGATTCCAATGGCGAGTCTCGAGGTTTTGGATGGGGCCGAGTTAAGAATTCGTTTAACTTCTTCGGTCGACAGAATAACGGGCTGACGTTTCTTTTGGCGTGGAGTAGCCAAGCCAAGCGTGACGTCACGGCAGCAGAATTTGTCGAAGGCAGTTCGAATCGCGCACAGGTTTACGGAGAGGTGAGCAGAGCTGGCGCCGCCATCAACGAGGACTTCTAAATAATTGCGAACGTCTTCGATCGTGATTCGATTTGGGGAATTGCCGAACCAGGTGAGCAGACCTTTCAGTGCGGACATGTAATTCGAGATGCTGGTGCCGGCATACTTTCGAATTTTCAATTCGCGTTTAACGGTAGCTAAAAACTCGGCCGTGTCAGGACGGCCACGCAGGATCGAGTGGCCTTTGCTGATCGCATTTTCAACCGGCGAACGATCGGCGAATCGACCGCGAGCGGTTTGATAAGGCTGGCCGTTGTTGTACGTGTGAACGGGGTTGGGGCGGGAAGGATGGCGTGGCGAATTCATAGCTGGCTCCTAGAAGTGAGGAGCTAAGGGTAGAGCGTTTGCAGGATGGAAACAATAAAGCGACTCGTTGCTAGCGATTGGCGTGAAGATTCGTCGGCAAGAGTCTGACTGCTATGCGGTCGAATCATTAAGGGGCTGTTTGCGACTGAATATTGGCTGTCATTGTTTAACGTTTAGCCGAAGGCGTCGGCGTTTTGAATCGCGAAACGCAGTCGCTCGGTTCTCCGAACCGAAAGCGTGCGAATGGAAACGGGAAACTTTTTGAGGGCGTTTTCTGATTGGAGAAGTATGACGTGGGCACGCCACCAGCTCGGAGAGCTGGGCGACAATGCTCGGTTCTCCGAACCGAAAGCGTGCGGGTGTAGAACGATAAACTTCGTGCGAAAACTTCTGTAATGGAATCATTGACGTCCGATTTTGCAGGGACTGAGGGAGCCGGACGCAGTCGCCTTCGGCTTGCCGTTATACGAACTGTCTCAAACGGTTCACAAGTATTCGGTTTTATTTTTGCACCGCCCCAAAATGCCCGACACGATTCCAGTGTTCACTCGCTTGCGCTGCGGGCTTGTGTTGCAGTCGATTCTTCGACGACGTTGCACTTTGGCAGCGAGTTGATGAAAGTTCGACCGTAAGGTTTGGTTCGGATCCGTGGGTCGAGCACCACGACAATTCCTGAATCTTGACGACCGCGTATCAGCCGTCCAAAACCTTGTTTGAACTTAATGACGGCTTCGGGAAGTTGATACTCATTGAATGGGTTTCCGCCGGATTCACGGATCGCGTCCAATCGGGCTTCGAGTAATGGTTGGTCGGGAACGCTGAATGGAAGTTTGGTGATGATCACATTTTGAAGCGCGTCGCCCTGAACGTCGACGCCTTGCCAAAAACTCGCCGTGCCAAAAAGAATGCTGCGCGGTGAGTTTTTGAATTGGTCCAGCAGTTGACCGCGAGGCACGCCGGATGCTTGACTGAAAATGCCGTAATCGTTCTCGATCATCCACGGACGAAGTTCGCGTTCGGCTCGACTGAGAAATTCATAGCTAGTGAACAAAACGAACGCGTGACCGTCAGTCTGTTTCACGTAGTGACGGATCGCATCAATGCATTGACGTTCGTGCAGATCGCGATGCGTTGAGGGGTTGGCGATGTCGCCAACGACGATCAGTTTGGCCTGTTCTTCGTAGTTAAAAGGACTGCCGAGTTGCAGACTGTCGCCTTGGGTGAGCCCGACTCTGTTTTGAAAGAAATCGAAGGACGCATTGCCGACCGCAATCGTAGCACTGGCCATAATCACCGAGTCCACTTTGTCGAATAGGTTTTCACGGATCAGCGGACCGACGTCTAGGGGAGCAGCCATCAAGCCGATGTGTTGTTTTCCGTTGCGGCGTTGTGAACTTTCGACCCAATAGACGGAGTCTTCCATTTCGTGGGTTCGCCATTGTTCGATCGAAGCCGACATGACGGTTAGTCGATCGGCAGCGGAGATCAGATTCTGTTTGTCGGCCGCCGATTTGACGTCTTCGGCCGCCAAGGCCACCATTTCAGAAAGTCGGACCATGGCCGCGGTGAGCTTGTTGGCGACGATGCCTTTTTTGCGAACTCGAAGGGTGCTGCTGCGACGCTTGGAACCTTCAGTCGCGGTCCGCTCGAACCAACCTTGAACGTCGCCGAAAAATTCGTTGGCGGCTTCCACGCAACGCACAACTTGCTTTTGAGAATCGGCAAGGCCATGCACCACCAGTAGGCCTTTGTTTCGGGTGTTGTTGTAAAGCCGCCGCAACGTGTAGTCGATTTGTCCCATCGTCACGCCTAGCCCCAAGTGATCGCTGGCGACATCGGGAACGGTGTGAGCTTCGTCGAGGATGACGCACTGATAGTCTGGCAGCAGGTTGACGCCGAGCCGCCGGAGTGCGAGATCGGTAAAAAAGAGAGCGTGATTGACGACCAGAATGTCTGCGTTTTGAAGTCGCTGTCGAGCTTTGAAGTAGTGACAGTCACTGTGGCTGGGACATTTTCTACCTAGGCAGTTTCCGCTGTCACTGCGAACTTCGTCCCAGACTTGAGGCAACGCACGAATTGGAAGGTCACTGCGCGATCCGTCGGCGGTTGTTTTACTCCATTGGAGCAACGGATCCAGTTGGCTGATTTCTTGGTCGGATGAAAATAGCGTACCGGCATTCTTGACCGCATCGCGAAGTCTTCGCAGGCTCACGTAGTTGCCGCGTCCCTTGGCCAACACGGCGGAGAACTCCAATGGGATGACGCTATTAAGTAGCGGAATGTCTTTCTCGATCAGTTGTTCTTGCAAGCTGATCGTGTGCGTCGAGACAACGATGCGACGTTTCGTTTCGCTTTTGGATTCTTGATTGTCGGCCAGACTCAAGATGGTGGGAACGAGATAGCCCAAACTTTTGCCGACACCGGTACCGGCTTCGACAACGAGGTGTCGTTTCTTTGCGATCGCGTTGGCGACGCCGTTCGCCATTTCCAGCTGTTCATCACGCTGTTCATAGTTCTTGAGTCGTTTGGCGACAGCGCCTCCATCGGCAAGGATGTCGTCAACGTTTAGCATTGCTTGGGTTCCGAATCTTTGGGCGTGATTCGCCGTGGAGTATGAACGTTGCGAACGTCAAAGCATTGCATGCCGGCGCGACGTGCGGCTTCGACGCCGAGGTCGGCATCTTCGTAGACTAGACATTTGACAGGGTCGACTTTCAGCCGAGAGGCGACTTCGAAGAAAACATCTGGTTCGGGTTTGTGGAGCTCTGTATCTTCCGATCCGACAACGCAATCGAAGATCGACTCAATCGAAAGCGTCGTCAGAATTTGTTTGACGACTTCTCGTTGTCCACCAGATCCAACGCCCATCGGAAGTTTGCCGTGAAATTGATGAGCCACATCGACGATCGCATTGATGGGTTCGACTTGATCAATCAGTTCCAAGAACGCGGCTTCCTTTTCGTGCGTCACTTTCATGACGTCGACGTCGATGTTTTGATCCTTTGACAGGTTGGCGACGATGCGATCGGTGGGTTGGCCTCCGAGCGAATAGAAAAGATCTTCATCGAATACGAACCCATAATCGGTCATCACATTCTGCCATGCGATGAAGTGCAATGGCATCGTGTCGGCGAGTGTTCCGTCGCAATCAAAGATTAGAGCTTCGATGTCTTCAGTGGGCAGCATGGAGGAGTAAACTCGTGTTTTTGATATTGAAAATGCTAATGGATTCAATGCATTGAACAAATTGTTTCAAGCAGAGCCATTTTAATCGTGCTGTGGCCCGGGTTTTTAATGAGTTCCGAGCCAGAATAGCGTTGATTGGGCTCGTTGGGAACGCTGCTGATCGTTTTCGTTTGGTTGAATTTCGTTGCTTGTATGGCGCTGATTGGTCGCCTATCATGAATTACGGAAAGGTGAGCCACGTTTCGTTACAGCGTTACTTGGTTATGAATTCCAATGTTCGCGTTGCGGTTGTTCCCAGATTCGATGTTGAAATTCGTTGGCCTCTCCATTTGGTTTGTGTCTCTCTACTGTGCTCGAATTTTGAGAGATGCTTTTGGTTTGCGTCGAGTGATTTTGGGGATTTTTATGCCGGAAGGTACTATTAAGAAGTTGGCTGATAAGGGATTTGGATTTATTCAGGGAGCAGATAGCGATATCTTTTTCCACTTTTCAGCACTCGAAGGAATTTCCTTTGAGGAATTGCGTGAAGGACAGAAGGTCGAGTACCAGGAAGGTACAGGTCCAAAAGGACCACGAGCCGAAAACGTTACACCAATTGATGGTTAATGCCTGACCAGTTCAGACAACCAACAAACCTCTTCGAGTTTGCTCGGGGAGGTTTGTTTATGCGCGGTGGATTGTTGTCGTGGTTCGGCGTCATTGATCGATCGATTGATTGATCGACTTCACGTTCTGTTCCCAGAACTCCCACGGGGGAACTGGATCTGACTCAGACCAAATCCCGATTCCTTTTTCTTTTGCTTCGGCTTGGGCGTTGCGATACCGTTCCGCGTAAGGTCCGTCGCTCAGGTCGTACCAAGCCAACCCACTGTTCAATAGCTCAAAGGCGGGATCGACGATTGTATTTGTGGTTGGGTCATTGATCGTTACATCACAGATTTCACGTTTCCAAGCATCGCGGTCGATCACGTGAACGTTGGTCTGTTTGTTTTCTGCAAGTCGCCAGAGAGTCCATTTGGCTTCGTCGTGGAACGGCTGTCCGGGTTCAGGCGTGTCGATGCCGCGGATGAATGCATAGTGGATAAAGTTGTTGCTGACGATTTCGAAATTGTCACCGCCCCACATGCGTCCAAGTTTTCCGTGGTACGAATAAGGAGGTTGTTGCTTGATGGAAACCGGAACCGTCACGTCGCGGTCGCAGCCTGCAAAAACTGCCACCACGATGAAACACATTTGAACCAGAATTCGATTGGATGCGTACATGCGACTGCGGAAGATTGAGGTAGTTTGATAATGGTGATTCTATCACAATACTCGACGGCTGCCGTTTTGATTGAGTCCTTTAATATGTTCAAGTTGATTTCAAAACTGATTTTGTGCACTGCGGCAATATGGGCGGTGGGCAATTGGATCGCGTTGGCGACCGGGCAGGAAGTGGCTGCTGGTTTAGCGAAAGAGGAGGCCGAAGATGCGGATGATGCAAAGCGGCTGGATGATTTTCTTACGAAGCTGGCGCTCGATAGTATGCCTGTTCGTTACGTGGAGGATAAAGATTGGGGGCAGCAATCCGAGAGATGGGACGGAGTCAAAGTCAGCTTTAAAGACGGCCGTTTGAAAACGAAGCGACGGAAGAAGAAAGTCAATCACGGCACGTGGAAACGATATGAAGCATCGCTGATTGATCCGAATGAAAGCTTTTCAGTCCAGTTGAACAATTTCCGCGAGACCGAATCGGATCGAGTTACTTTTGACGTTCGGGCTACGGCGAAAATCAAGCTCGAAGCGCGTCAATCAAAATGGGTGAAGGGAATTCAGCTTTACAGCATCAGTGCAGATGGATCGGCGAACGTTCAGTTAATATTGTCTGTTAGCCTTGGTTCGCAGATGGATGTTACGAAATTTCCGCCCGATCTGATTTTTGATCCGCATATTGATGCGGCAAAAATTCAACTCTCAGAGTTTCGTATTGATCACGTCAGTAAGGCTGGTGGAGAAATCGCACAGCAGATAACGCGAGCCGTGCGAAAGAAGATCGACGAAAAGATTGCCCGAAAGGAAGAAAAGCTGGTCGAGAAGCTAAACGCAAAAATCGAAAAGAGTCGCGACCGTTTCACACTGTCAATTCATGACGCTGTGAAATCAAAATGGGCTTCTGCAGCGCAGAAGCTCGTCGAAAAAGCCGAAACGGAAGCTGATTCAGAAGACCAGTAAATCGTTCATCCAAGCAACGGCGGCAAGCGCGATGAGTGTCGTGGAGAATCCGGCAAGCATGATAACTTTGTTGATGACCCGATAAAGGAAGCTCAAGATGTTCCTGCCGAGTTCGGATCTTTCGTCCCAATCGATTCGCTGTCGAGATGGAGCAGCGCGGCTTTGCTGGTATCCCCACTGCAGTGTGAGGTTTTGCATTTCGTTACCACCGCCCAATTCAGATTTTGCGTCGTAGCTACTCATGGCTGTTTTCCTCTTCCTTGAGAAATTCCACAGAGAACGCGTGGTTTGAATTTCAAGTCCGTTGAAAGTAAAGCGTTCCCTACTTTCTAAAACGGCAGAATCCGAATCATGCGAGACTGAATCTCAGATTCGATGGCTCATTTTTTTAGCGAAGGACCGGTAGGGCCGATACAGCCGTCAAATGTTTCCTCGCTAGTTGGGCTGAAGAGGGTGAACCTCCTAGGAGATTCCGTGATAGCAGCATTCAGTCTTCGTCGAACAAAGCATCCACAAACGTATCGACATCGAATTTCGCGAAGGCGTCGGGAGTTTCTCCAAGCCCGATAAACTTGACGGGCAAGCCAAATTCTTGGCAGATCGGAATGGCGACACCACCTTTGGCGGTGCCGTCGAGTTTTGCCAAAATGATGCCGGTGCAGTTGGCCGCTTCGGAGAATCCTTTGGCTTGGCTGATTGCATTCTGGCCAGCGGTCGCGTCAAGAACCAGTAAGACTTCGTGCGGCGCCGTGGAGCCTTCCGATGCTTTATTGGCAGCCTTGTTGATCAGACGATTGATGCGGCCAAGTTCGTCCATCAAGTTGGCTTGCGTTTGCAATCGTCCCGCGGTGTCGATGATACAAATGTCATGATTGTTCTTGTAAGCTGATTCGGTCGCAGCCCATGCGACGCTTGCCGGATCGCTGCCAGATTTTCCGGTCACGATTTCGGCATCGAGGCGGTTCGCCCAAACGGTCAGTTGTTCAACAGCTGCGGCGCGGAACGTATCGCCAGCGCCAAGCACGACGGACTTTCCCATCTCCTTATAGCGATTGACCAGTTTCGCAATCGACGTGGTCTTTCCGGCTCCATTCACTCCGACGACCATGATGACCGTGGGGCCGGTTTCGGCAAAATTCACATCCGCCGAACCTTGCTCCATGATTCCGCGGACGGTTTCCTTCGCTGAGGCGACCAAGTCAGAGAACTCAAGCTTGCGTGCACGATACTTTTTTCCAATGTCATCACGGATCTTGCTGGCTGATGAAACGCCCATGTCAGTGCGGATCATCAATGCGAATATCTCTTCGAGGAACGCATCGTCAACGAGGCGACCTTCTTTGACGATGTCGCGAAGATCCGTATTGAGTACGTTGACGGTTTTTTGAAGCGCCTGTTTGAACTTTCCAAAGAAGCCCTTTTTCTCTTCCTTCTCAGGTTTAGGCGGTTGGGCTGGTGAGGGTGTTTCAGCAGCGGGCGGATCAATGTTGTCGCCGCCCTGCCCTGCTCCATCGGTTTTCGGATCGGGAGACTGCGGAGCTTCATCCTCCGGTTTGTTTTTTCGAAATGGGTTCCACTTGGCCATGGTTGTCCAGGATTCAATCGGTTTGAGGTTTGTCTTCGGATGTTGAGTCGGTCGCAGTCGAAGCAGCCGAATCGTTGTTCGCCTCTTCAGCCTGCATCTTCATTAGTTTGTCCAGCACGCCGTTAACGAACGAGGCAGAATTGTCAGATCCGTAACGCCGAGCCAGAACGATGGCTTCGTTGATTACGACTCGTCCAGGCGCGTCGGTGTGCAGCAATTCGTAGGCTCCCAGCCGCAATACATTGCGATCCGTCGCAGCCATTCGCGATAGTCGCCAGTTCATGGCGGTTCTACCAAGTGCCCGGTCAAGCGTTTCGCGATGTTCGCGAACGCCGTCGATAAGGGAGCGTGCAAAGGCGACCAGGTTGTCGTTATGGCCAAGGCGGGCTTCAACGAAACGAGTGCGAACGAAGTCTGGTTGTTCGGGGTTGAGTTCGTTCTGGTAAAGAACTTGTAGAACGATTTCTCTGGCTCGACTGCGTCGTGACATAAAGTGTGCGTTGGGAAGAGTCGTGCTGAATATTGGGGATGATGAATGTGACAGTTTAATCGACGGAGCGATCCCGGGAAGCCGTCCGTTGGATGCAAGTTTAACTGTCGATTTCTTCAAATAGGGCCAGCATGTGCAGTACGGCTTCGGCTGCTTCGACACCTTTGTTCCCGACAGCTCCGCCGCATCGAGCTTCTGCTTGCTCGATCGTATTGCAGGTCAGAACGCCAAACGCCACAGGCTTCGAGTGGTCCAGTGACAGCATGCCCAGCGCGTTGCTGATCGTGGTGTTGATGTGTTGGTCATGAGTCGTTTCGCCACGGATCACGCAGCCTAGACAGATCACGGCGTCCCATTTCTCGGTTTCCAGTAATCGCTGTGCGGCAAGCGGAATTTCCCAAGACCCCGGCACCCAAGCCGAGTAGATGTCTTCGGTTGCGATTCCAATTTCTGTCAGCGTTTCAACTGCACCGTCGAGCAGTTTTCCGGTGATGTCCTTGTGGTAGCTGGACACGACGATTGCGACGCGGCTTCCGGAAACCAGCTTGGGCTTGCCGAGTGCTCGTTGGTTAGTGTCGATCGTCATCGATTGTCCTGCCGGGATTTCAAAAAGCGGGGGAGATCATAAAAAGAGAACGCAGATTGGAACAAGCCAATTCTGCGCTCTCGTCGTTCAGGATTGTAGCGTATCAGAACTGCATGGGGCAGAATTTTAACCTGCCATTTGGTTCTGTTTAACAGGTTTAAAACCTGCCCACTTGTTAAAAAACTAGAAGCCGCATCCGCGACCGTAGCCGCGATACCCGCCACCGTAGAAGCCTCCACCGCCGTAGAATCCGCCACGATAGACCGGTTGGACTGGAACAAATGCGGGTCGAGCCACGTAGTAAGGAACTCCTCCGCCGTAGAATCCGCGGTTAATCGGAACACCGAAGCCGCCGAAACCACCGTTGCCGATGTTGATGCTTAGTCCGCTGACGGAACGACCGTAGCCCCGATTGAAGTTGCTGTAACCGAAGTTGTTAAATCCGCTTCCGACTCCAATCGAAAACCCAGATCCGCCGCGGTAGAATTGCGCGTTGGATTCTTCAGGAGTAAGGCTGATTGCAACGACTGCAATCAGGCACACAAGTAATTTGTTCATGAGTTTGATTCCTCGTTTGACCTAAATTCGAAACACATTTCGGCGTTGTTGTAGATTCGGCGAATTTGGGGCGATACAATCAGCTACTCTTTGTTCGCCGTACCATTGCCGCTTCTAACCGTTAGTCTATGCAAGAACTCACAAAAATTCCGCCCGGTCAACAAGTGGTTGCATCGAATAAATGGCCTGTGATTGGTGAACGTGAAACCGCGATCAATTCAGAAGCAACTTGGACACTTTCCTTAGACGGAAAAATCGATGCTCCCGTTACGTTTTCGCTTGAGCAATTGGGACAGATGCAACAGACTGAAATGGTTGTCGATATCCACTGCGTTACGCGATGGTCAAAGCTCGACGTGCCTTTCAAAGGTGTGTCTTTAAAGAGCCTGTTGCAACAAGTTTCGATTCATTCGGATGCGAAGTTCATTTCTTTTGTTTCGCGTTCGCCGCGACGGCATTCGACATCGCTACCGATTGACGTTGCCTTGCAGCACGAATGTTTGATTGCATTGGAAGCCGAAGGCGAGCCGCTGGAGTTTGGTCACGGAGGTCCGATTCGAAACATCGTTCCGCGAAAGTATTTCTACAAGAGCGTAAAGTGGTTGGAGCGAATTGAATTGTTGTCGGAGGATCGATTGGGGTATTGGGAGGCCGACGCTGGCTATCATAACCTAGCTGATCCGTGGAAAGAGCAGCGATACATGGCCGCCACGATTGATCGTCGAACCGCCGCGAAGTTGATCGAGTCAAAGGACTTTTCAGGCCGCGATCTGAGAAGCATCGACGCGAGCAATCGCAACCTCAACGGACTCAATGCTGTTGGTTCAAAATTGCGGGACGCTTCGTTCGACAACTGTTCGCTGATCGGGGCAGACTTCTCTGGAGCAAATCTTTCCAACGCGAGTTTGGTTGGGGCCAATCTCTCTGACGCCAAGTTCACCGGAGGTGATGTCGAAGGGGCAGATTTCTCCGGCGCTGACCTGAGCGGAGTTGATTTGAGCGAATGTTCCTTGATTGGTGCTTCGTTTATAAATGGCTCTCCGGAAAAGCAAGCGAACATTAAAGCGACCTCGTTTTCGAGGCGTCAGCTTGAAAGTTTGAGTCAAACGCAACGGGAGTTTGTCGAATCCAACGGGATCCTCAAGTAGTGGTTCAACAAAGTTTAGGGACGGTGGAATATTAAAACCACGTTTTGACGCGTCGCTTTTTGGTAGCCGGAGTCGCAAGACTTCGGACCTGCTATATCGTTGGTGCCCTGAGCTGTTGTCAGCCCAGTTACGGAAACCGGTTTAATTAATTGGGCGCGCCTTAGCCACGACTGCCATTGAAACGGCTTTGCGTCTAAAGATGCGCTTTGAGGATGGAATCCATTTCGGCATTCACCGTAGGAATCCAAGCAGCTTCGAAGTGGCTGCCGGCAGCGATTAGAAGTTCGGCACACTTTGCATGATCGCTTCGGACGTCTGACTTCATCCAGCTGTGCTTACTTCCCCAAATACAACAACTCAGCGGCGTTCCCCCAAACTGATTCTTGAATTCCAACGGTGGTTCGGGGTCGCGCTCCAACAGGATGGTGACGATTTCGTGAAAGCCGTGAAAGCAAGCTCGGTCCAGCGGTGTCGAATTGTCAACGCCAGGGAGGTGCGGATCAAAGCCAGCTTTCAACATCAGTTGAACTGCTTCGGTTCGTCCGAGCCATGCGGCTCGAGCCAGTTCTTTGCGGTCGTGTGAATTGAGTTGCGAAGTGATCGTCGGGGAACGAGAGATGAGGTTGATGACGGTTTGTTGATCGCCGTCCCAGCACGCCGCCAGAAAGCGATCCTTCTCGGTTCCATTGTCAAACAAAAACTTCCACATTGAATCATGCTGTAAATTTCTAGCGACTTCCATCGCTGTTTCGGCGTTGTTCAACTTCCAGAAGTAAATGTGTCGATCGGCTTTTATGTGAACTCGCGACGTGTGTGGACAGAAACCGACGCGCGTTGAGATCGCATCAGGTTGTTTGGCGACGATTTTGCTGGCAAGGTCGACATCGCCCAATGCCGCCGCCATGAAAATATCTGGTGTGGCACCAGCGCTGATCAAGTGACGACAGAGATCCGGTTGGTCGACCGCGTATTGGGCTGCCGTCGCGGAGTGGTCAAGGCATCGAATCGACATGTCCGCGTCGTGGCTGAGCAAAACATCGATGACTTCGATCGATGCCGCAACATGCAGCGGTGTTTGACCATCGCCTCCCCGAGCATTCACGCTGCTTGGATCGTCTGCGAGGCAACTGCGTACTTCGTCCGCCATTCCTTGGTTGGCGAACGCGTGAATATCTGGCGTCGCTCCGTTGGCGATCAGAAAATCAAACGATTCGCGGTCAACGCCATCCAGCACGCCAAAGCTTCCTGCCCACCAATCAGAGCGAGCGTTGATGTTGGCGCCATGTTTGAGCAGGGCGCGAACCATTTCTTGATTTTGTTTTGAAGCAACGATGGGTGGGCTATCGAAGTGGCACCACGGTTGATCAATTGCGTCTGACAATCCGTTTACTTCGGCGAGCAAGCGGTCGACTTTATCTGGCTCGCCACCATGGACCGCATTGACGAAAAGCTTGGCCAAGTCGGACTTGCGGTCAAGCATCCTTGGCCTCAATGGTTGCTGTCGCAGAGGCCGTTTCGATGGCTGGAGTTTTGGTGTTCTCCATGAGATGCATTTCACGTTGTAATATTTTTAGCAACGTCTGCAGGAAGACTACGATCATCGGTCCGATCAAAATTCCGATCGGTCCAAGCACAGCCACGCCGCCGATAACGCTTAGCAATGCCAGCAGTGGATGTAGGTTGGATTGTCCGTGCAGGATCCATGGCTTGATGATGTTGTCGGCCATCGAAATGATGGCTGCACCGTAGATCGCCAGGCCGATTGCGGCGTACGGATTGTTGTCCACAAAGTACAAATAAAGTGCACACGGAATCCAGACCGCAGCAGCACCAACAAAGGGGACCATCGCCAGAACCCCTGACAGAAGTGTCAGCAGGAAAATCGATTCAAGGCCACAAAACCAAAAACCGATTCCAGCTAGGATTCCTTGAACCGCAGCCGAAAGCAACGTCGCGACGACAACCGCGCGGCTGACTCTGGCGAACTCCTGAGCAAGTTCTTTTTCGTGTTTGTCTTCGATTGGCGAAAGGCCTTGCAAGCTTTCCAGCATCGCCGGTCCGTCGAGCAAAAAGAAGTACAGGCCGATAATCATGATGACACCGCCGAACAGCGTGCTGGTCACAAATGAGGTGATCGATCCGCCAAGGGCAAACAATTTGTCTCTCATAAAGCCAATTAGCTGACCGGAATAGTGTTGTAGTTCTTCTCCGGTTGGGTTCGCCGTTTCGATAATGGTGGCTTTGGTCCGTCCACCTAAAAGCTCGTATTTGAATTTCATGAACTCCGAGTTTGCGACGCCGATCGTCTTAATGTAATCGTGAATCTTTTCGTGTTTGTCTTCGATGGTCTTGGCAAATTTGCGAGTGGCCTCTTGGTCGTCGTCGGATGTGCCTTCTACGAACGATCCTTCCACGGCGTCTTTTTTCTCTCTCGCGAGTAGCGCGAGATTGTCGTGAAGCCCTCTCGCCAACCCAATTTCGTTGCCGAATTTTCGCCAATGTCCTCTCATGTCTCGCATCGGAACGACGGAGTCGTCGTCAATTGCCTCGACGGGCCATCTGAGGTCCTGATTTTCGGCGATTAGAACTGAGTCACTTACGATCTCGAAAAACAAAGCCGAATGCGTTTCCAAATCTTTTTCGTTCAGCACCATCGAGCTCTGGAGTTCGGTCAGTCGAGATTCGATGCCGCGAATTTCGCGAGAACTCGGCATGTCGAGACTTAGTTTTGAACGGACGCTGGCAAGGTTGTCACTAATTTTGGCGGTGTTAATTTGTTTGAATACAGAGGAACCTTCGGTGGCCGCCAAAAACACAAGCGACGATACGGGAATCAAAACCAACAACAGGATGATCAGTGTTGTCAGCATTGCACCGACTTGCTGTCGCCCTTTCACTTTTTCTAAAACCCAACGGTGTAGTGGCCGGAAAATTACAACTAGCAATGCGGATAGGAACAGGGGAACCAAAAACCGAGCCATGACTTGATAGAAAATCACGCCGAGAATCGCGATGATTCCGATCAGCAAGATAAACGAAACGAGTCGCGACACGTTGTAGCCGGGTGTCGTTTCGTTGGTTTTGCTCGAATCGGATTTTGTCATGATCTTGTCGGAAGAGTTTGATTTTGCCAGAAATTTGGAGCGATCATCCGCTAATCATAACCCGAAGTGTGAGCGAGGAACCAGCCGACCTCGCTCAAGCGTTGAGACGTGATTTCGAGACGTGGAATGCTCTATCCTTCTATGCTACTGTCGAGACCCTGGCGTCAAATCAATCTCAACTGTTTCCTTATCGCGGATGACTTTGATCTTCACGACTTGGCCGGGTTTAAGTCGGTCGATGACTGCAGTGTAATCGTAAATGTTCTCGATCTTCGTGCCTGCCAACTCGACGATGATGTCACCACCGCGAACGCCGGCTTTCTCCGACGGACCGCCGGATTTCACGTCGTCCAGCTTAACACCCACGACGTCGGTCCCGTAGTCAGGGACCGTGCCGAGATAAGCACGACCTCCGCCTCGCATCGCCATTTTCTGTTTCGGTTCGTGACGTTTCCAGTTGGGCTGAGTTTCGTTGATCGAAAGTTTGCGAGTCACCAAACCGATCAACTTTGCAATTCGAGCAGCTTCGATGTAGTTGAGTTTTTCCGGCGTGTCTCGAGGCGTATGATAGTCTTTGTGCGAACCGGTGAACGCGGAAAGGATCGGGACGCCCGCTTTGTAAAACGAAGTCGCGTCCGTTGGGAGTTCGGTGTCATCGTTGAGCGTCAGCGGCAGTCCAACGACTGCGTTACTGGTTTCGATCAGTCGAACCCAAGCGTCGCTGCTACCGATCCCTTGCAGGACCAATTTGTCTTCCAGTCGTCCAATCATGTCCATGTTCAATGCCGCGACGATGCTGCGGTTTGCCATTGGGTCGGCGGCGGGATCAAGGACTTTGACTTTGACATTCTTGAGTCCCGCTTCCGTTAGCTTGTCAGTGACTTTAGTGATTTCCTTCGTTGGAACTTCACCTCGCGCTTCAATGACGACCGCAAAGTCCGGTGCGAGTTTGGCGACAACTTTGGCTTCCTTCTCCAAATCATCAATCGTCGTTGCCGAACCGTTAAGTGAAATGGCTCCCTCTTCGGAGACGCCAATGATAAAGTCGTGAAACGAGTCAGGCTTTCGTGGTTTACTTTTCTCCATCGCATCGGTGACCAACCCGGGCCACTTTTTTGCAAAGTGCTTCGAACCGTGAAGGCCAAGTTCTTCTCCCGACCAACCTGCGAAGACGATATCGTGTTTGAGTTTCGTCTTGCCTTCCTTTTTTAGCTTCGCGATGTATTCGGCGATCTCAAGCATGCCCGCGATGCCGGACGCGTTGTCATCGGCGCCGACGTGGATTTGTGATTTTTCATTTTCACGTGCCAACGAACCGCCTGTTTTTCCCATGCCGAGGTGATCGATGTGAGCTCCGACGACGATGACTTTTTCAGAGGGCTGTTCGCCAACGATTAGGCGGCCGATTACGTTCTGGCCACGCCCGATGACTTTTTTGACATTGGTCGTTGTGGAAATTTTGACGTCATCGATCGAGAAGCCAGCTTGCGCGGATCCGTCGTCGAGAGATTTCTGTAGCTCGCCAAGGTCCTTGTCCTGCATGAATTGCTGCGCCATCGCATCGGTGATGCTCAATGCGGCAACGCTGGATCCTGTCGGAGAGAAGTCATTGAACAGCGGGACAAGCTGTTGGTTAACTTGTGAGGAAGGGCCGCTGACGACGATCAGTCCAACGGCACCTCGTTCGCGCGCGTAGAGTACTTTCTTTCGCAGTCCGCCAAGGAACGAAAGATGCTGTCGCATTTCCGCTGATACGTCTTCAGGGACGAAGCGAAATACCATCGCCCATTTTCCTTTGAGGTCCAATCCTTCGTAGGAATCGTAGGCTTCGAATTTGTCAGTCTTTCCGGCAACGATTCCGTAGCCCGCGAAAACGACTTCTGACGGATCGACTGATGTGCTGCCACTGAAAGTTAACGGCCGCCAATCCTGATCGATTACTTTTTCGGAAAGTTCTCCATTGGTTTCGATCGTAAGTTTATTGCCGGTCCCAAGTTCTGCGCCGTCGGGAAATTCGAACTTTTGAAACCAAGTTCCGTTGTCTCCCGCTGGAACGATGCCAAGGTAGTCGAAGTACGCCGCTACGTATGCCGTCGCCATTCGTTCGCCTTTGGAGCCCGTCATTCGTCCGCCGAGTTCTTCGCGGCAGAGAAACTGAACGTGTCGCGCGATGTCGGAATCGCGAAAGCGTGCCGACGATCCTTTGGCGGATTGTTCGCCGAGTTTACTGGCTTCCTTGATCGCCTCGGAGTCGCTATCGAGTCCCAGTGCCTTGCGGGCGTTTTTGTCGTTCCAGTTTCCGATGAAAATCTGCGACTGTTTCTGAGCGTTGCGATTCGAAGTCCATGTCAGCTGCTTTCCGTCAGGAGAAAAACTAGCCAATCCGTCGAAGCCTTCGGTGTCGGTGACGCGTACGGGAGGTGACTTTGCGTCAGCGGCGACGAGATAAAGCTCAAAGTTTCCGAAGCCGTGTTTGTTCGTCGTGAAGATCAAATAGTCGCCCGAGGGATGATAGAACGGTGCCCAGCTCAACACGTTCATCTTCGTCAGTGTTTTCTGATCGGTGCCGTCGATCTTCATCGTCATGATCTCAGCCGTGGCTCCGTTTTCCGCGAATCGTCTCCAGCAAATTCGCTGGCCGTCGGGAGAGAAGAATGGTCCGCCATCGTAGCCCGGAAAGTCGGTCAACTGCCGGACGTTCGTGCCGTCCGCATTCATAATGAACAGCTCCATCATGTAAGCCGGATCAGTTTCGAACTTTTTCTTTTGTTCTTCGGTCATCGGCTCGCTGTAAGCATTTCGATTCGAAGCAAACGCGATCTGCTTTCCGTCTGGCGAATACGATCCTTCCGCGTCGTAGCCTTTGGCGTCGGTGAGTTTTACATATTTGTCGGATCCGGGTTTGCCTGCATAGAGCTCGTAGGTTTCGTCGTAGTCCCAAGAGTATCGCCTCTGCGTGCCAGATTCACGCATCTCGATTTCGGCTTTCTGTTTGGCGACCGCTTCAGGATCGTCTTGAGTCGAAGCGTAGAGAACGGTCTCATCGTCGGGCGCGATCCACGCACAAGTCGTCTTGCCATGGCCAGGCGAAATCGGACTCACGTCACCGGTTTCGAAATCGAGAACGTAAATCTGAAAGAACGGATTCGCTTCTAGGCGTTCGCTCTGGAACACCATCTTCTGACCGCTCTGACTAAAATAGCCTTCGCCTGCTCTTCTTCCTTCGAACGTAAGCTGTCGGGCACCCGTAATGAAGGAGGGTTCGACGGACTCAGTTTCGACTGATTCCTTGTCTGAGGATTTGCTTTCTGCTTGCGTGGCTAGACAAATTGTCGCGGTTAGCGTCCAAACTGCTGCCGTGGCCGCAAGGATGAATGCTGGCGTTTGAGCTAGGGCGTTGGATCGGGTTGATGTAGATGTAACGCGGTGCATGATTCTTCAATGTGAAAAACGTGAATGGACGAACAGGTTCGACCCCGGATGACCGATTAAACTAACAGCAGTTTATCCTCTTCGGAACTCATGTTTTTCCGCACAACATGAAGGTCGGAGTGTGGTTAAACCACCCAACCGCCACCAAACGGCTGCAAATTATGGCCCTCGCGACTACAATTTCGCATTGGGCCGCGAAAACGCGACAAAAACCGTTACCTACAATCAATTTCTCCGGTTAGCCGACGCTAAGTCGGACCAGTTCAAGATCCATTTTCAAAG
Source organism: uncultured Pirellulaceae bacterium (assembly GCA_964582025.1). Classification (GTDB taxonomy): domain Bacteria; phylum Planctomycetota; class Planctomycetia; order Pirellulales; family Pirellulaceae; genus Mariniblastus. The sequence goes on from CAZORS010000080.1 coordinate 18,122, forward strand.
CAGCAACCATGATTGCAAATCGAAGTTACGACTGTCTCGTTATTGGTGCCGGACCGGCTGGTTCAACTGCGGCCTGCATCGTCGCCGAACAGGGTTTTTCAACACTGCTGCTTGAGCGGGACCAGTTCCCCAGAGAACACGTTGGCGAATCGCTGATGCCGGAGGCGTTTTGGATTTTCGAACGGCTCGGTTTGACTCATGAGATGGACAAGATTGGCTTTCAGAAAAAGCACGGTGTTCAGTTCGTTAGTGCAAGCGACAAAGAAACCAAGCCATTTATTTTCTCGGAACACGATGACCGCGAGAGCAACATGTCGTGGCACGTGAAGCGAGCGGACTTCGACAAGATGCTCTATGACGCGGCGTTCCAACGTGGAGCGACTTGTGTTGATCAGTGTCGCGTGCTCGACATCGAACTGAAACCAAAGTCGCCACATAAAGTGACGTTCTTGGATGAAAAAGGCAAAGAGCGTGAGCTGTCGGCGAAGGTGATTGTCGATGCATCTGGTCAGTCAGCAATGATTGCGAATCGCGAGGGTCTGAAGGAAAATTACGACGATCTCAAGAAGGCTGCGATCTGGGGGTACTTTGATAACGCTCAGCGAGCCGGCGGTGGCAATCCAGAAGTGACTTGTATCTTGCACACCGAATCAAAAGACGCTTGGTTCTGGTACATCCCGTTGGCCGATGGTACGGTCAGCGTCGGGCTTGTTGGCGACAACGATTTCTTGCTTAAGCGGGGTTGTTCGCCGCAGGATACTTTTGAAGCCGAACGTAAGAATTGCCCTGGAATTGGACGCCGTTTGCGTGACGCGAATCAAGCCGGACGCCTTTCAGTTGCCAAAGAGTTTTCTTATCGCACGACGAAGCAAGCTGGTAACGGTTGGGTTTTGGTCGGCGACGCCGGTGGCTTCATCGATCCGATTTACTCGTCGGGCGTTTACCTTGGCCTCAAGTCTGGATTCTTGGCAGGCGAGGCGATTGCCGAAGGCTTGCACAAAAATGATTTGTCGGCAAAACAGCTTGGCAAGTGGACGGGCGACTTTGAGACGGGCGTTGATTGGATTCGAAAGCTCGTCCGAGCCTTCTACACGAAGGAATTTAGCTTCGGTGGATTCATGAAGGAGTATCCGCAGCACGCTGGTAACTTGACTGACCTTTTGATTGGCAAAGTCTTCGATGGTGATCCCGGTGCGATCTT
>CAZORS010000080.1:19422-22393 GCA_964582025.1 uncultured Pirellulaceae bacterium
ACTTGACTGACCTTTTGATTGGCAAAGTCTTCGATGGTGATCCCGGTGCGATCTTCAAGGACATGGACCCGTGGATTGAAAAAGCCAAAAACGGCCAAATGGCCGACATGACTTAGGTGGCATAGGCTTCTAGCCTGTGTTTGCATTTTCGTGGTGCTGGCTTTCAACGTTCACGAAAAGGAAACATTAATACAAAAACGCGGACCGAAAACGGTCCGCGTTTGTCTTTTGAATTCTAGTTGTCAGCCCGCGTGCTTACACGTCAGGTTTTTGAAAACGCAAACTGGCCGACCATTAGCCAGACGGCAGTGAAGCCGATCGCGATAATTGAGTGTAGGTTTTCGAATGGCATGGATTGTTCCTCCAGAGGGGTACGAAACGATCCGTCCGTGAGTTAATCAGTTTGCACATCCATGCACTTTCGATATCGACGTTAGGATATCGAATCTGGAAGAAAAATCACTTCGTCCTTTAGCTTTGACCAGCCGCCAGAGTTTGGCTGGTCGTCACGACCCGAAGTGGCATCGGTTCCAGCCTGTGAGCATGCAGAACTGAGTACTTCGCTCACCCTTCGGGCTGTCGTTTGTTTATTTGCGAAGCGTGATTAACTGAACGGATGTGATCGTTGCCCCTTTCTGAGCAGCGACTTTGATCACGTTATTATCCTTCAATAACGAAACCGGGATCGAGGCGTCAAGCGGCGCGAAAAATTCTGTAAACTCACTCGCGTCACCCATGTCGATTTCGATCGGTTCGCCGTTTAGCGTAACTTTCAGCGGTTCGGTGAGGCCTCGACGGTGGGCTCCGATGATCAGCTTTGCGGATGCGATATCCTGAGGTGATTTGACTTTGATTGCGAAACTCTGTGCCGAACCGTCTGACTTGATTGCGGTTTCGGCAGCGTAATGTCGTTCTTGCTCCAAAGACTTCGTGGGCTTGAGTGGTTTGGCGAGAGCTAGTCGAATGACTGTCGTCTCGTTTACATCAACCGGTACCGCTGCGGCATCGACCGCATGTTCGGCTTCGAAGACGACTTCGCCTTTGTGATAGTTCAAGCGTGTTTGAGTTGCTGACGCAACGTCGGCGACTTGCGAAAGGTCGACCGCAATTTGCCGTCCGCCCATGTTGGTCACGGCCAGCGAAATTCGTTCGCCGTCATGGATTGCAATAACGTCCAGCCAGTCGCGATTAAACGAAACTGGCAAACGTCGTCCATCAAAGTCACGCCACAACTCAAAATAGTTGGCGATCGTTGTCTTTTCGAAGTCTTCAATTTTTCGCGACCTCTTTCCGTGCTTCGGAGTGAACGCCGCATCGCCGCTCATCGGATTCCATGACATGTGCAAAAATACAAACGGAACGAACATCTCGATTTGATCGGGACGTTGCATGGACTTGGTCAGATAAGCGTTCCACGCGAGCAACCGCAACCAGTTGTCCGAAGGCAGCCGACCGTTTTGCAAAGAACCCGTTTCGGTGATCAAAATCGGCAGCACGTTGTCGGCTTTGTGCATGTGAGCCCGCAACATGTCAAGGATCGCTTCGTAACGTCCCAGCAGATAGTTCGAATAGCCGGTGCCTCGCCGCTCGTGAGCGCCGAGCATCAATGCGTTTTCGTAAAAGTGATGCGAAAAGAAGTCGATGTGTCCGCGAGTCTCATCAATGAAGCGGCGTTGATTCTTGAAGATCGTGAAGTCCTTCACTTGGACTTGCATGTAAGCCGAAGAAGGACCGCCGACTTTGATGTCTGGCGCTTTTTTGTGAATAGCATCGGCGACCTTGTTGTGAAATTCAGCCAGCAGCCCCCAACCGTCGATTCCTTGACTCTCTTTCCAGTGATGAGCCCATTCTGACTGCACGCTGCTTTCGTTTTTGACTTCCCACCACGCCGCGGTGTAGCCACCGTCTTCAATCTGTTCTTCTACATAGGCAGCAGCAAGTTCCGCAGCATCGTCGAAATATTCAGGCTTCGGCGTGCCGCGTCCGACCAGAGGAACAGACATGAAATTAGGCCAGTCGTTAAAGCACATCGCGTATGGCTTTGTTTTGAAAAGGTTAATCGTGCCACGTTGCCGTTTGCCCGCGTCGTACTGATCGAAGAATGAAAGGTCGGCGGCTCCCGGTTTGTCGGCGCGTTCGGTTAGAGGTTTCCAGTTTCCCCACGCTCGCGTGAGTCCAGGTTTGAACTTCATTGCTCCGCGGCCGGGCAGAAAGTTTCGTTCCGCCGCCCACTTTTCAAACGACTGATCGACGACTCCGGGCGTTTCGTGCATCCGGAACCAACGATCGCGATGCAGATCAGTCGAACCGCCGATCGAAAGTTCATGTTCGGTGTCGACCAGAATTTCAACACGCTCACGCGGGAATTCGGAACCGAGATCACGATATGGGATCGTGTCGAATGCCGGCGGGATGGCTTTTTGAGCAATGAAAGCCAGATCGTCGATGCGGCAAGTTTCGTCTTTCTTCTTCATGAAAAACTTGATCTTCATTTGCCCAAACGGTTTGTCGGACAACGGGATCGATGGCATTTGGACTCGGTAGAAATTCTTTACCTGTTGACTGCGCGGTGGTGATTTGTCGGGCGAAAACGGAAACACATAAACTTCCTTGATTCGATCGAGGTTGTCTCCTTTGAATCGGAAGTGACGAAACAGTCCAGCGATCTTTTCGGTGCCCTTGGGTAATAACAATTCGAATCCATCACTTACTTCCTTTGATTCTTCAAAGAGCAAAACTTGTTTGAGCGCTCGGTTGTCTCCCTTGCCTTGATAGACCGTGTTTCGATTTTTAGTAAAGGTGTCGAACAGATAGTCGTGAGTTGCCTTTGCGCGTTGGCCCTCTTGGCTGAATTCTTGTGTAAAGCTGCGGCCGTGGCATTGGCTGATCGTTAGCAGAAGCAGCAAGATGGCCGCACACGTTTGCATTAACCGCATCATCCATCGACCGCAATCCAAGCCCGAAGCGCAAG
>CAZORS010000081.1:0-15443 GCA_964582025.1 uncultured Pirellulaceae bacterium
TCTAGGTACGCATCAATTTCATCCTGCGGAATTGGACAGTCGTCGAACTCGACCAATTTTAGAGATCTGAGGTTTCTAATTGGGGCTAGCGAACGCACTTGATTGCCACAGAAGCTTAAATGTTCCAGTTTCTTCATGTGTCTCAAAGGCTCAAGTGTATCCAGTTCGCACGGACAATCGAGGTATTCAAGTTCTTTGAAATTCGCCAAGTATTCGAGAACGTTGGTCGCGTTTGAAAGGGAGAGAGCCTTGAGATTCCGATTCTTGGCAATCCATGCCAGATCAAAGCCTTCCCACGTATTTCCAGTGAGCTCTTCGAGGTTTCTGGTTGTGGACAGGAAGGGCCCGGCCTCAACAGGAATATCGAACATGTGAAAAAGGCGAAGCGTATCAGAATGTTTGAAAAGAGGTTCGAAGTCGGTGAACACATGGTCGGTTCGGAATTCTTCTAGCGAGTTTAAATTCGCGATGGCGTTAAAGTTGGAATAGTCATGAAGAGGTTCAACGCGTTTCACTGAATCGAAGCGATAGACTCCAAGCATTTGATCCAGCCAGCTTGGAGTTTCCCTTTTCCACTGAACCTTATTTCCGTTTGCCAACAATGTCTTGATGGCTTCGTAGTGATCGGCATTCCACGCGTAGTAACCACAGGCGACACAAACGATTGCCATTAGAAGCAGCAAGCTCCTGAGGCCAAATCGAATTTTGCGTTTGAGTTTCATTTGTTACGCCCAATGCGAACACAGGCTGGAAGCCTATGCCACCGACGCGTCACCATTTTACTTTTCGGTTCTTCATCCATCGGACAGGCGACCGCTCAAATGTTTCACTAACTCCATGCGATCGTGAAGGAACGCAATGACAATTGGCTCTGGCTTTGCCAACCAGAAAATGTAGTGACGTCCATGGTGACGGTAGCAAAGATCCGGATGGACGTCCGACATCCGCTTCACGGTCAGTTCCGCGGTTCCGATTTGTGAACAAGCCGCATCAAGTTTGTCCAAATATTTATCGGCTTGGTTCTCACTCCACGTTTGGCATGTGTAACGCCAAATGTTGAGCAAATCAAGTTCGGCGGCTTTTGATAAACGAAATGACATTAAGGAAAATTTCAAATATCTAAACGAGCGTCACGTTTGATGTCAGCAAAGGATTTATCGGAGAGATCTCCGGCCGAAGAAATGCGATCGCTCAAAAAGCGATCCAGAGATTTGTTGTCGTCTGCATCTTGCACCGTACCAACGAGTGCGTTGACGATGGCGGCACGTTGCTCGAACGGCAATTTAAGAGCCGAGGCAATGATTTGTTCTTGTGTGTCCATCGTCGTTCCTTTCAGTTGCTTGACTAACTCATTTTCGCACGAACCGCCCCATCTGTCAAAGAACGCCGATACTATTGAGCTTCATTGTTAGGCCCAATGCGAACACAGGCGGGAAGCCTATGCCACCTACAGTTCCCAAAACGGAAACTCAGTTCCAGCGTCGTGAACTTTGCCGCCAGCAGGGAATTCGATCAATCCTTCGGCTTTTCCAAGGGCTACTAAGTCCGAAGATCCGTTCCAAATCAAAGGCTCCACAATCAGCGAACTGCCGGGACTGGAAATTCGTCGTCCGGGCCAAAACGTTGGACGGTCGCCACGAGTCTCATGTTCGCGTGACAGCTCTGCCAGTTGAGGGCTCGATTCAATCGCGTTCGATTGCCCGCACATCAACGCAATCGTGGTCGATACGAAAAGGCGAAAGCCGACGAGGCTGCTGACTGGATTTCCGGGCAGGCCGAAGACATAGCCGCGAGATCCGTCGGCTCGCTGATGAGTGCCAAAGAAGATCGGCTTGCCGGGTTTGACTTTAACTTTGTGAAAAATCTCTTCGACACCCAACTCTTTTAGTTGCGATGGAACGAGGTCCAGCGTTCCCGCCGAAACGCCGCCGGATAATAGAAAGATGTCGTTCTCCAGTCCAGTTTTCAACTGCTCCGACATCGCATCTCGGTTGTCTCGACCGATTCCAAGGTCACTCGATTCGATACCTTTGTCGGCAAGCATGGCAATCAACATCGGTCCGTTGCTATTGCGGATCTGTGGACCGGTTGGCTGTTCGCTGGCCGAGACCAATTCGTTGCCGGTAGGCAATACAGCTGCGGACGGCTGAGAGAAAACGGAAACTTGAGCCGCACCAACTTCTGCCAGCAATCCAATGTCGATTGACCGAACCTTTCGGCCTGCCGGGAATATCAGATCACCCGACGCAAAGTTCGCCGCTGCTTCCATCAAGTGTTTGCCTGATGAAATCGAGTCCAGTTCGATGGTGACGGTGTCGGATACTTCCTCGAATGCACATCGTTCGATCATCACGATCGCGTCTGCCCCTTCGGGAACCGGTGCACCGGTCATAATGCGAGTCGCTTGACCGTCTTCGACATTCATCGTCGGCGAACCACCGGCGGTAACGGTTTCGATGACTTTCAGTTTCCGAACGCCGCCGTTGACGTCGCTGGACCGAATTGCGAACCCGTCCATCATCGACTTTCGCCAAGGAGGCGAATCGCGATCAGCAATTATGTCGGCTGCGAGGACTCGTCCAACGGCCTCGCGGAGTGAAACGGTTTCCACTGGCAACCGAAGTACGTTTTTAGCTACCAGCTTTAGTGCTTCTTCAACCGAAACCATCAGACACACACGTTGGTCGACAGGAAGTTCTTCAGCAGATCGGTACCGTGGACGGTCAGGAAACTTTCTGGGTGAAACTGTAAGCCGAACGTTGGGTGCTGGCGATGGCGAATGCCCATGATCTCTTTTTCGCCCGTTGGAGAAAACGTCCAAGCGTTAACTTCGAACTCATCGGACAGAGTTTCCGGTTTGATTACCAGCGAGTGATATCTTGTCGCCACCATCGGATTGGGCAGACCTTCGAACAACCCTGTGCCATCGTGATTGATGTCGTCGGTCTTGCCATGCATCAGCCGATCAGCCCGCACGATTTCTCCGCCGGTGTTCTGACCGATCGACTGATGACCGAGACAGACTCCCAGCAACGGGACTTGGCCATGAAAAGCGCCAACGCAGTCGACCGAAATGCCCGCTTCGGTCGGTGTGCAAGGACCGGGCGAGATAATCACATGGCTAGGACCGAGTGCCACCAGTTCATCGACCGTCGCCTTGTCGTTGCGGATGACTCGCAAGTCCAGCTGAGCATCAATTTCGCCCAGCCGCTGCACGAGGTTGTAAGTAAAGGAGTCGTAGTTGTCGATCAGAAGTATCATGTCTGCCAAGCTAACATCGACCGCGTTTCGTTACGAGGCCCGCCGCGAGAAAATCCAAACGTTGCCGTCTTTCTGCTCCAGACTCCAACCGTCGGAGCCAATTTGATTCAGCAGATCCGCAAATGAGCCTCGTCCAGAACCGCCCATGCGGCGATAGGTTGCCCTCACCGATTCGGTGCGGACACGATCATTACCACCGATCAGCCACGTGACTGAATCTTCCTCTTCAATCTGAAGCCTAGCGAATTCAATCGCCTGCGAGTTTTGAGATGTTGTCTGCTGTTGTGCTGTTGACTGACGAGCTTCCACTTCATTCTGTTGCAGCATTTGAATCGCGAATGCAGCAGCAAGGACTAAGGCAGCGACGGCAAAAACGTTTTTACTATTCATGGCCATTTCCAAAAAAAGGAATCGAAACGATTGCGTACATGATCGAACCCGTGAATCCACGTCAAGGTTTCGCACACGACTCATTGTACCGAAATGAAACTGAAAACTTGCCAAAAATTCAACTATTGAGTTTCGATTCGCGGAACTTCAACACGACGAATAAGCTCGCGAAGGAGATCATCAACCTGTTGTCCTTCTACTTCAGCTTCTGCGGTCAGCATCACGCGGTGTCGCAATGTCGGAATCGCCAGCTGAACCACATCGTCGGGCACCGCGTAGTCGCGACCGTAAAATGCAGCCAACGTTCGAGCACTCTGCATCAAACCAATGCCGGCACGCGGAGAAGCGCCCATGTAGAACTGCGGCCACTGACGAGTCAATCGAACGATACGATTGATGTAATTGACCAGAACAGGTTCCACGCGAACGTTGCTGGCTTCGGAGGTGACTTTCAGAATTTGTTCTGGAGATGAAACCGTCTTTACCTCGTCGTGCAACTTCTTCGTTAGGTCCACTTGGTCACCGTGCATCATCAGGATTTTCGCTTCCTGTTCTTCTGACGGATAGTCAGCACGCAGCTTGAATAGAAATCGATCCAGTTGTGCTTCGGGAAGGTTGTAAGTTCCCTCAGATTCGATTGGGTTCTGAGTCGCCACGACCAGGAATGGCAGTTCCAGTTCGTGAGTCTGCCCGTCGACTGTCACCCGTCGTTCCTGCATCGTCTCCAAAAGTGCAGCATGCGTTTTGGCAGGCGACCGATTGATCTCATCGGCAAGAAGAAGTTGAGTAAAAACTGGACCGGGACGAAAACGAAATTCTTGCGTCTTCATGTCAAAAATCGGAGCACCGGTGATGTCCGACGGCATCAAGTCAGCAGTAAACTGAATGCGACCGAACTCACAGCCCAAAATTTTCCCGAGCGTGCGCACAAACAGTGTCTTACCAAGCCCCGGTACGCTTTCGATCAACACATGGCCACCAGAGAACAGTGCGACCAAGGTGCCTTCAACCAATTCGCGTTGACCCACGAAAACTTTGCTGACTTCTTCGCAGATCGATTCGAACAGTCTCCGTGTTTCGGTGTCACGACCGACAATCGGTTCATGCGGCATATCAACGATTGAAGTTTCCTGCTGCGGCGCATCGTCGAGCGCGTGAACGGGCTCATCCGGATCCGGAGGAAGCAGAATTCCTGCATCTTCGACGACTGCGTTTTCGTCTTCCGCGTTTGAATTTGGTCCGATCGTCGCCGCAGGAACGGGAGGCGATGCAGCGGCAACCGGATTCTGAACCGGAGCCGTCGGGCTCGTCGCTGGCACGGGAACCACGCTACCGCATTTGGGGCATTTTGCGTTTTGTGATGCCAGCGAAGACGGGACTCGCAGTCGAGATTGGCACTCAGGACAATCGAATTCGATCGTTGTATCGGATGGGTTTGCGTTCATAAATGATTCGGCCAGTTACAGCAGGTGTGATTCGTTTAACTTTTGGTTTTGTTGTTTCGCTTCAGCCACATGTCAATGATTTCTCGAGCCCAACTTCTCTCTTTGGACCGACCCAAAATCGAAGCAACCGCTTGGACGTGACTGCGAAACGCCTTGGGTGGATGGAATTGAATTCGTTTTGGTCGCCCAAAATTTGGATAGAACACAAAGCAATACAACACTCCCCAGAAGAGGAAGTGCGGCACAATGTAATTCATCGGCGCTTTGCCGATCCACGTCCATCGCAATGCTGGATCGTTCGCACCGCCACCGACTCGCGGCCAGCGTGAATCGGATTCAATGACGACAACATCGCCGGTGACTTGGTCCGCAACCATGGATGCGAGCTTTTGATGTTCGGGTTCCAGTAGCGGAAGATTTAGCAGGAAAGAGCCATTGCTGATCACGATCAACTTTCGTCCGGGGTTGTCTTGTGAAGAAATTTCAAACGCAAAAGGCTGACCGTCAACAGTGAGCAGCTCATTCACCGAAAGTTCTGATTCGCGGAAGTCTCCATACCACAATCCGTAGTCGTCATAGTCGTCCGTGTTGCTGTCGATCTTCAAAGTAGGAAACGAATCCTCGTCGTTGTAGTCTTTCAAAGGTTTTAGCAATGTCGACGTTTCCAACGAAACGGCTTCGCCATCAATGCCTTCCGCCCAAGGTCCACCGAGCTTTGAATTGTCGAGCTTCAAGTCTTCTTTTGCTTCGAACCAGTATTGTTCTGCAGGATCTGGAGAACCGAAATTCCAATCGAAGTTGTATTCGCGACTTTGCAAAAGCACGTCGGCCAATTCACGCTGCCAGTTCTCGCGATCGTCTGACTCGGCTTGTTCGAGTTTACCCTGATAGTAGGGAATCGTTCCGTCGTACGTGCGACCGACGAAAATCATGACGCGTGGATCTCCTTTGCCCATCCATTGCTCAAACCAAGCGACAATGTTCTCTGGCGGATTTTCAATATTGTTGGGAGCCCAGAAAATCGTATCGAATTTGTCGACTCGTTTCGAAAGACGCCCCTTTCGCGACACGGAGTGACCGCGTTCACGAAGCAGATTCGCAAATACGGAAACACCATTAACACTTTGGTCAGCGGACTTTCCGTATGTGAAGTCCGTACCGTAGTTGAAGCATCCAGCCGCCATCGTCATCGTCAAGAATATGGAAGCCAATACTGCACATATCGTGCGGTTCGGAGTTGCGTTCATGAAACTCCCTCCACCGAAACAGCTGTCGGAAGGATCGGTGAATTCTGATGAGCTGAATATTTTGTGCTTTTGATTTTCTCAAGGCCAGCATCAAAAGCGGCTCGTCCGGCAAAGCATGCTTCGGCACGTTGTTTGTCAATTTCGTGCTTTCCGAAAAACGCGTCTTCGAAAGCCGTCATGACTTCTTGGTAGTAAGGCCGAATCTCGCGATGCTCCCAGATCTCATTCAAGTACTGCCGGTTTGTTTTGCCCCGCTGCAATCGCACCAAACCCGATTCGCTCATCGCAACCAGTAGGTCGGCGAACAAGTAGATCACCGCGTTCGCATAGTCACCATCCCGAAATGATTTTTCGGAAAACGTTTCAAAGTCTCCATCCTGTTCTTCGATTTCGAACGGAAGGTGTTTGATATGGTCCCGGATCTTTCGCTTTCGCTTTTCCACGTCGATCTCCTCAGAACCATCGCCTGACTCCAGCTTCAAGAATCCGTAGATCAGCGCGCCGATTAGGATGATCGCCAGAACGCCAGCGACCAGATACATGATCACCGTGCCAACCGTTGAGAACGTCGAAGCACCCGTGGCAACAGGCGTTGGCGGCTTATTCGTTTTAGTCGCAGTTTTCTTTTTCTTGAACGCTGGGATGCGGTGTCGATCCGCAACCGCAGAGGCACTTCGTTTTGGAGCCTTGGTGGATTTCAGCTCTTTCGCCTTGCTGTCGTACCACGGCAAGCCAGCCGAATCCAATGCCGAATCAAACGTTCTCTCGTCGCATGCCGTAGCGGTGGCCGAACCAACTGCCATCAAGGCAGCGATCAAAAGAAACAGGAGTTGTTGAATTGCCTTGGGCATTCGTTTTCCAATTCAGGCTTCAGCCGCCATCCGTTTTTCTTCCGCCATCAGTCGTAGTCGGACGGCCCAGCCTTCGGTGCGGATGCGAAGATCAATGTAAGACAAAAAGCGGTTGACGGCGACAAGTCCCGCAGCGATCCACAATGAAAACTGCCAATAAATAAAGTTCAAATTCGACGATGCGATCGACTGTAAACCCAGCACACTGTCCAGCAAGCAAAAGCTCTCGTAGATCGCCAACGCAAGGAACACGCCGATGATTGCCGACAGGATAAATTTCAAAAAGAAGTCTGCACCGGGAGCCGACAGCAAACTTGCACTGCGAGATGAATACGATTGAATCTTGGGCGAATCTGATTTACGAGGTGCCTCTTCAAGCAGCAATATCTCGCTCAAGTAAGGGGTCCTCGCGCGAACGATCAGCGCAATGAACACCAAGAATGGCATCGCAACTCCGCCCCAGAAAATGATCATGTCTTCATCTTGAGTCAACAGGATGATCACAACCAAAGCAAGGATTGGCAGCACCATTCGGTTCACTAAATGTAGCCAAGCGAAGAAGAATTTCCCGGGTCGTCTTCCAGCTGTCCGCTTCATCTTCCCAAGCGACCGAATCGACTCGCGAGCCGTCGGTCGAGCATTAAACATGGCTTGGCCCAAATAGTGAGCGATCAGACAAGTGCCGATTTGAGCTTGGGAAATCACTAAGCACGCATTGATCCAACAAAACCAATAGACGTGGTCCGAATAGAAATCATCGGTCACCATCCACATCGTCAGCAAGTGGTTGATGATCATCCACGGAATGGCGCCGACAAAAAACAACGTGCAGAGCGGTCCAAAGTATCGTCGCACGACCAGCAGAGTCAGGTCCCAGATTTCGAACGCCGATCGCTGTCGAATTCCGATGAAAGTACGATCAAGCTGCATCGTCTTCCTCGTCATCAGTTCGCGGATAACCCAGCACAATCAGGTAGAACATCAACATCACCGATGAAGCCGTCGCAACCATGCCCTTGGCCCACCACGGTAAGATTTTGTCCGAGGTAGGCGAGACGAATCCTTCAATCAATGCGGCCATGCAAAAAAGAGCAACCGCACACATCGCAATTGGTAGTGCTTCACGAGCGTTTTGGATCAACGCATCCAATCGATTTACGCCACGAGCCACCAACCAGCTTAGACCGATCTTCAAACCGGCTCCGGCGGACAACACGATCGCGGTGAGCTCAAACGGTCCGTGAGCGGTAACGAAGTTTTTGAAATTGGCTCCCGCTTCAGCAACGTCCGGTCGAAACATGTAGCCAAAACTTGTGCCCAGCACGATCGCGTTGTGGCACAGTGTCACCATGCCAGCGGGCACGAACAACATCATCACGAAACATTTCAGGCCAATGCCGGCGTTATTGAAAATGTAGAAGCCAAACATGAACGAGTTCTGTGAGAACGATCGCCCGTTAAAGCCAGTGAACATGTCTTCCATGGATTCGAGCTGCGTTTCACCGACGACCTGTTCGGCAAAGCCCGGCCAAACGGTGTCGTCCCACGACAGCCAACCGGCCAACAAAAAAAGGCCCCAGAAAATGACGGCAGCGATGTGAACGTAGGGGTCATTGAAAATCAATTTCGGCGTGTCGGCAAAGATCTTTTCGTACCAAACGTAGCGATCAAATTTCTGGCTGCGGTAAAGTTGATTGTGAGCACGAGCAACCAATTGATGCAGATACTCAATCGTGTTGGGCGGCAAGTGACTTGATTCTGCAAGTGCAAGATCCGCACACGCGTTGCGATACAGGGCAGCGAATTCGTTGACTCGTTTGGCTGGCACTTTGTTCGAAGAGCGACTGCCGAATTCATCGCAGAGCGTTTCAAGCCTAGTCCAAGATGGTTGGCGCAGTTCGATCAGTTTGGAAGCTTTCATTCGTTTGCGCCTTCCTGATTTTGGTACTGCATAAATGCATTGTAATACATTGCACACAACAAAAGGTCATAGTCAGTGTCGGCTGGCAGTCCAAATTTTTGAAGCATTCGAGACGCTAAGCCTTTGGCCATGTCCTGATTTGTTTCCGGTGAGAGATATCGTCTTCGATCAACGTAGTCGGCCAGCGTCCGCAACATGCTTTGCGATGGAGAGAAATCAGACGGTAGCTCATCCGCAAGTTGTTCGACACGCGGGTCGGTAAACGTCGCGAGTGCGGGAATCCATTTTCGTTCATCAACGACGACGATCGTTCCCGCAACCAAGTCGCCCAACCGTTGGAATTTTCCGCTCAACGCCATCGTCACCAATCCAAACAGGCCTGTCGGAAAGACGCCTGGGAATTCGTCCGCAAGCGTGAGGCTCAAAAGTGGAATTGGAATAAACGGAAACAGGTCCAGCAATCGAAAGAAATTTCGCAGCAGTGCTTGGACTCCGTCGATGGCGTGTCCGTTTTGCGAAAGCACGCGATGCTTGGTAATCATCTTTCCGAAGGTTTGGCCGTTGTACCAAGCTTCCATCATTGCACCGTAAAACCAGTACACCAGAAAATAACCGATGAGCATAATAGCGCCACCGACTTCGCCGATCGCACCGATGATCGAGCCAATGAATGTGCCTCGGGTGTACGCTTCGAGGTAGGCCAAAACAAAGGCAACCATCGCGACAATGATTGTGTAGCCGACCATCGAAAAGATCAGGTCGAGTCCGTAAGCCACGAATCGGCGAAACGGTCCGACGAGTTGATACTGAAACGAAATCTTCTCTGGCGTCTCAACCAACAGCATCGTGTCGGTGACAGTCTCGTCTGCATCACGCATCGCAGCAGCGATTGGCTTTTGGCGAAGCTCGGCGTTCATGCAGGAATCGTTTCAGTGAATAGGGAAAGATGTATTTTGACGTTATGTGAACTCGGAAGCAAGGATGGATCATGGTCCTTGTTTGCGATTGGCCATGTAGTTACGACAGTTTGAATTAGCCACTTCGTGGCTTTTGTCTGTGTCAAACTTTTGCTGCGTCCAAGGTCACGCAACAACATCATCCATCGCATCAACCAGCTGACCGCGACAAGCACGACCAAGATCACGAAGCCACATTTCAACCGCATTTGCAGCCGAAACATTAGCGCGAATCTTTCGTTGCATAACCACCGTCGATTCGATGCACTGAGCCACTCGTTGGGCGATCTCGTTGATGTCTTGGTCGGATGTGTCTGGAGTGCTCGCAATCGCTTCGACGATTGAAGGATCAGACGTTTTCTGTGCGGCGCCGGTCAAGCTTGCGAGCCATTGACTGTAGAATTCAATCGCAAAGTCGCCTGCTAGTACCGCGCGATCTCGTTTCGCTGAACCGTCTTTCCCTGCTGTGTCGATGAAGCCCAAAACATCACTGGTGTAACCGTTGCCTGCCGGATCGAGCGTGGCCAGCCGTTTATGGAATGCGTTGCGGAATTCGAGAACTTCTGGTTGGATAAGTTTCCGGGCGCGTTCGATGCTGCCGCTAGATGCGGGAGCCAGTTCCGCAATCGGGATTTCGGTCTCAAGGTTGATGCGACCAAGGATCGTCGCCACGTTTTCATCTGATAGCGGAGAAAAGCGAATCACTTGGCTGCGAGAAACGATTGTCGAAAGTTGCTGTTGCTCGCTGGTGCCGATCAAAATCAAAATCGAATTCGAAGGAGGTTCTTCGAGCGTCTTCAGCAAACTGTTTGCTCCTTCGACGTTCAGGAAATCCGCATCGTCGATGATCGCGATCTTACGCTTTCCTGAAAATGGCTTCAGCCCAATGTCATGGCAGAGTCCTCGCTGTCGTCGATGTTCCTTGTCGCCGATGAACAGCTCGACAGGAATGAATGCCTTTCCAGCTGGTCGCGAAACCTGAATCAGGTCCGGGTGAGTTGCTGCGATAACCTGTTGGCAAGCTGGACATTGGTCGCAGGGATCGATCGAATCGTCCGCGTTGGATTCACAAAGCAATCCTTGAGCAAGTTGCAGCGCGAAGGTTCGTTTACCAACGCCTTGTGGGCCAACGAACAGGAACGTGCTGGCCATGCGATTACGTTTGAGGCTGTCCGCGAACCGCTGAGTGTTGAGCTCGTGTCCGAGAATTTGTTGCCACGCCATCAGTTGGCTCCTTTGGTGATAGCGACCTCAGCAATCTTGCGAATCGAGCCAGCGATTGTGTCGATTTCTTGGGTCGCGTCGATGACCGAGACGTCAGTTTGTTTTTCTGCTTCGGCTAAAAATCCGGAACGCACTTTCTCGAAGTATGCAAGCCCTCGAGATTCCATCCGGTCGAGATCGTCTCCCAGTCGCTGCATTGCGGTTTCGGCTGGGAGGTCGAGGATGAATGTTTGATCGGGCCAAAGTCCATCAGTTGCGAAGTCGTTGACCATTCGAATGGCGTCGGCGTCTAGGTTGCCCGCGTGGCCTTGGTAGACAACGGTCGAGAGAACGTAGCGATCGAGGACAACGGTTTTGCCTTCGGCTAACGCTGGCCGAATGATCTGTTCGACCAGTTGCGTGCGTGCGGTTGTGAACATCATCATCTCACTACGCATGTGAATCGGGACTTCCGATTTGCTCAACAGGATGGAGCGAAGTTTTTCGCCAAGTTCCGTCGTTCCGGGATCTTTGCAAACGATAACGTCATGGCCTTGCTCGCGCAGCCAGTCGGCGAGTTGATTGAGTTGTGTGGTCTTGCCGGAGCCGTCGACGCCGTCGAATACGAAGAACATGGCGGGTGAAATGGGAGAGAGATGAAAGGCGACATTGTAGCACATTGACAGGGTTGCTCGCTGCTGAGACAACCCTCCCCGTCGCTTAGGCTCCGACCCTCCCAGAGGGAGGGTGATGTTCATTCGTGATGATGTTGCTAACCTTTCAAAAAATCACATTGTGACTGAGTCACCGGTACAAGCTGACCATCATCAGGCACGACTGGAACAA
Source organism: uncultured Pirellulaceae bacterium (assembly GCA_964582025.1). Lineage (GTDB taxonomy): Bacteria > Planctomycetota > Planctomycetia > Pirellulales > Pirellulaceae > Mariniblastus. The sequence continues at coordinate 12,121 of CAZORS010000081.1, forward strand.
GGGATTTTGAAATAGCCGACTGCAATTCGTCCATTCCTTGACCCGTCATGGCAGACAAATAGACGACGGGGCAATCCGTGTTCGGTGGTTCCGGCGATTTGCACAGATCGACTTTGTTGACGACGATCAGCCCGGCACGATTCTGGCTAACCGTGGGATCGAAGCTGGCTTGCTCCGTTGCGTCGACGACGTGAATTACGAGGTCCGCCGAATCGATCACTTCGCGAGCTTTCGCAATTCCGGCTTTTTCGATTTCGTTGCCGGCGTCTCGAATTCCTGCCGAATCGGTAAGTTGGACCGGCCAACCGTCGATCGCAGTATTTTGGCTGACGAGGTCTCGAGTCGTTCCGGCGGTCGGGTGAACAATCGCGCGTTCGAATCCGGCCAACGCATTGATGAGGCTACTCTTGCCGACATTCGGTCGACCGCAAAGTACAATACGCCACGGAGAAGTCAGCTTCAAACCAAAGGTTGCGAAAGACAGTGCAGTTTGACGAACGGTCGCATCGTTGACGTCTGCGCTGCCCCAAAGTTGAAACTGTTGCAGCAGATGTTTGGCCGTTCGTTGCGTTAGGCAGGACTCCAACGCGATGGCGACTTCGGCTTGATGAACATTGGTTGCGAAAGTCCAGCTGGCGTCGTCATTGGATTCGATTGCTCCGGCGGAGAGCAGATCTGCTTTGACGGATTCGACCGCTGCGAAGCCTCCGTGGCATTGGACTTCGAAAGATTGATCGTCCGTTAGCAATACGATCAAATCTTCATTGGTTGAGTTCCAAATGCCGTACACGATCGTGCGATGAGTCGTGTCAGTGAAGGGCTTTCCGCTGACAGGACGAAAACAATGACCGATGAACTGTCGCGCTTCTTCGCCGCGAACGCCGACGACAGAGATGGCTCCACGGCCGCGATGAGTTAGTTCATGGAATTCGACCGTCATTAAAGGTGACTCTTGAGCTCAAAGATGGCTTCAGTGAGGAAGTCGCGTTTGTAATTCCATTCTGTAGGCAACAGTTGTTGCACGGACTCGAACATTCCACCACAGCAGACAACGGATGAGTCCGTGTATTGTTGCTGTAGAGATCGAACCATCGCCACGATTCCAAACAATTGTAATTGGTGTACGCCAAACAAGATCGCGGGTTCAGTGGACGTTCCCAGTTGCACTTCGGTGCTTAAGCTGGGCGCCGGCGTTTGGGTCAGATCGGGCAATGCGTCGGTCTGCGCTGAAAGAGCGGCAAGGCACGTATGGGAACCCGGGAAGATTAGCCCGCCTTGGTGACAACGATTCGAAACGACATCGATGGTCACGGCAGTTCCCCCATCGACGACAATCGAATTCGATTCGGCTCCATTTTGGATTGCGGCATACCAGGAAGCAAGCAAACGATCTCGCCCGAGCGCTTCGCGGTCTTCGACGCAGGATGGAAGTTCGATATCGCTTTCGGTTATCAGGCGGAAGTCATCCGAGGGGCGAAGTTTGGAAACTTGAGCTTCCAGCCAATCCGATTCTTCTTTGTCGACGCTGCAGACGAGCCATTGAACAGGCTCTTCCAGTTCAGTAACTGCTTCGGCAAGTGCGGCTGCCCGCGAAACCTCATCAAGCCCCGATCCGATTCGGACAACTGGTGCTCCAGCGGAAACGGCGAGCTTGATCGCACTGTTGCCGATGTCGACGGCTACCACTTTTTGCATTCGCCCCGTTGCTCCTGCAATTGCGAAACGATGTGGCTGAGTAGGGGCGGTAGTCCGGCGCCGGTGACGGCAGAGATCGAATAGACTTTGCAGCCGGCTGCTTCGGCAAGTTCCTTGGCCACTTCCTCGGAGTTGGGAAGTTCGCTTTTCGACATGACCAAAATCTCAGGACGCTGCCCGAGTGATTCACTGTACTGGGTTAGTTCATTGCGAATCGATTTCCAGTTTTCGATCGGATCGGATTGGTCCGTCGGGAAAGGTTCGACAAGATGCACCAACAAGCCGGACCGTTCGATGTGCTTCAGGAAGTCGTGCCCCAGTCCGACGCCCTCGGAGGCACCTTCGATCAGTCCCGGGATGTCGGCCATCACAAAAGTTCGCTCAAGGTCCAGCTGCACCATTCCGAGGTTGGGAAACTTTGTTGTGAACGGATAGTTGGCGATCTCGGGTCGTGCGGCGCTGACGCGACTGAGCAGCGTGCTCTTGCCGGCGTTGGGCAATCCAATCAGTCCCACATCTGCGATGACTTTGAGTTCGAGGATCAGCTGGCGAACTTCTCCTTCGCCGCCTTCAGTTGCCTGACGAGGTGCCTGATTGGTTGAAGATTTGAAACGCGTGTTGCCTCGTCCGCCGCGTCCACCATGAGCAGCGATGACGGTATCGCCTTCGTCGAGGTCCTTGATGACCAGGCCGTTGTTGGAATCGATGACAACCGTGCCCGGAGGTACTTCGATGATCAGATCGTCCGCGGAAGCGCCGTGTCGACCGGAGCCCTGTCCGCCGCCGCCATTTTTAGCGCGAATGTGATGTCGATTGGAGAGCGATACCAAACTGTTGACGCCGGCTTTGGCGACGAAGATAACACTGCCTCCGTTGCCACCGTCACCGCCGTCGGGTCCGCCGCGAGGAACGTATTTCTCGCGTCGGAAACTGATGCAGCCGTGGCCGCCTCTTCCGCCTTGAACTTCTACTTTGACTTGGTCAACAAACATGAGTGGGCAAGCAGGGCTCGCAATGTGAAGAGGTCGTTAGTTTATAAGAGATCATAACCCGAAGCGTTAGCGAGGTGCGACTGGTTCCTCGACAAAGGAATTGCATCGAAAATACAAGCACGACGCGCAAGTGAGTGAGTCGACCTCGCATACTCACTCGCTTGCGCGTCGTGCTTGTATTGGCTTCGAGCCGGCATGATTTCACGAAAAAAGGATGCCCGAGGGCATCCTGATGTTTACTCGATTGTGGCACTAGCCAACAGCGTTACGCAGATTCCGACACAACGTTGATGCGGCGACCTTTGCGGTCGAACATGACATTGCCATCAACGAGAGCAAACAAAGTGTAATCTTTGCCTTGGCCAACGCCTTTGCCAGGATGCCACTTGTTGCCAACCTGACGAATCAGGATGTTGCCAGCGGTAACGGACTCACCGCCGAACTTTTTGACTCCGCGACGTTGTGCGTTTGAATCGCGACCGTTACGGCTGGAACCTTGTCCCTTCTTATGAGCCATCTTCTTTGCCTAATTTAATTCGTTTAATTTGATTCGTTACGTGTCTAAATGCTGTTCTCTTGTTCATCAATGTCGGCCCGTTGAGCGGGGAACATTGGTCAAGTTGCGAAATACTATCG
>CAZORS010000081.1:15543-21899 GCA_964582025.1 uncultured Pirellulaceae bacterium
CATCAATGTCGGCCCGTTGAGCGGGGAACATTGGTCAAGTTGCGAAATACTATCGGTAAATCCACATAGAATCAAGGCTTTTAATGAAACGAATGCCTTCAAAGTCAGCTTCCCAGTACTGAGGCTCGAGAACGAGCTCAATATCCGACTTGCCCACCTTAAACGCCCATTTTTTGCCCTCAATCAGCGTATCGACACCAACATCGCGGCTGACCGAAATTCCGGCTTCGGCGAATGCATCGGCGACCGCTTGGGGCAGATTGCCTTTATCCAACGTCGGAGCCAAAGCGGATTTGAAGTCTTTCATGTTGACCATCGCATCGGTCTCCATGATCAGGACTTTGCGATCGGCTGTGCGGTCTTTCTCGTAGGCCCGAATGACAGGACCGGGAAGAGCGTAGCGACGCGTGATCAAAACTTGTTCTTTGGGATCGTCGACCAGTGGAATTCCAAAATCGACCCGATCCTTGTCTTCTTCGAAATCATCGCCTGGACGCCAGAAGTTCAACTGCAATGTTTTGCGTTTGAAGCTGATCGCTCCGTCGTCGCTTCGCTTGATGCGGTAAGCGTTGGTCAAACCGCTGACCATGACGCTGACGTAATCGACGTTTGGATTTACGTCTTCCCAGATCGCGACTCCCCAAACTCCAACGTCTGAATCAGCGTCGACTTTTGGAATTTCGACTTTCGACAGTTGAATGCCATCGAGTAGTGGCATCCGTGGATCTTCTTGAGCTCGAATAGCTCTCACGACTGCCGGATTGAAGCTGTCGCGATAAGCGACTTTCTCGTATTGTTTTTTGGCGGGATTGAAAACCCAGCCCTCGAGTGAAAACCGCGGCAGGAAGAATCGTTCGGTATCTTCGAGAGGCTCACCTTTTTTAAGTTCGTGAGAAATCTGATTGAGCGCCGGGCTCTTTTTGACTTCTTCGTAGGAAAGGGTTTCGCCGAGATCTCGATACCTAGAAATCATGTACCAATAGTTCTTGCCGGCATATCGAATCTGCCGCAGGCCCGTGAAAGCGAAATCGTATTGATAGACGTCACGGAACAGGATGACTCGTTTACTCATCCCGTAAAGCGTTTGATCAGCTGAGTCAGTTTCCAGTTCGTATTGCTCGGCGTTGACGCCTGGCAGAACCATCGGATACGAGTAGCTGTCTCGCACGTTGAGACTACTTTTGATCTCGTTTAGAACTCCAGGAGCAAGTTTGCGATGGGTGACTTTGCGAGTTTTTGCATCCTGTGCAACGGCCGAGCCGACAAATGCCAGTTGGATCGCTGCGATGACCAAAACGAGAGTGTTGATACGATTGAGTTTTGCAATTTGCATGGAGCTGCCCAAATTCCGATGGGTTTAAAACGGAGGCCGATTGCTCAATCAAGAGCCCCTGTGAAAAGGGTCGACGTTCCAAGTATAGTCGCGGCCTCAAATGGCAAAGAAAATAAAGCCCTACCATCGCTAGAATGGGCAAACTTGCCCTTCCATTTTCCGCAAAAACGGACCGCAGCCAATCGAGCCAATCGTCATAGACCTGACAGGTCCACATCGTCAGCAAGCCCGAGGGGGTCGCCAATTCGTCAGCAATCGAAAAGAGGCCGGTCAAATTCCGTGAGACACGGAGGTTTCGTTACCTTTTTGTTAATCGATTTGCACAGATTCAGGCAAAAGCAAACGGTTTCAAGGCTGTCTTCGGTTGATTCCGCCCGCCCGATTTAGTCAAAAATGCCTTTGCCGAAATCGTCTTTTACGATCGGTTCGTCTGAGGAATTGTTGGAATTCGCTGTCGTTGAGGACGACGATTCGTCCGTTGCATGCGGGGCAGGAGGCGTTTCATGTGACGCATCGGCGCGAGTCTCTTGGTCGGCGTTCCCTTTCGGTTTGGCCGTTCTCGGGTTGGCGTTCTGCTGATCCTGCTTAATTTCCTCAGAACTTACCTCGGGGCCGCTGTCGTAGGTCTCGTCATATCGGGAACGGTAGCCAGGTTCTCGAGCAAGCGCCTGTTCCTTTCTGAGTTCCTCGATGACGCGGTTCTGAATCATCTCTCGACAACCTGCATTAATCGGATGTGCGATGTCGGCATAAAGCTTGGCTCTTCCGTCGGGTCCTTGCTGGGGTCGAGCGTGTCGCAACTTTTGACCACACTGATTGCAGTAGTTGGCTCGCATGTGATTCTTTGTACGGCACTTTGTGCAATTCGAAGTCAGCTTGCGGCTTGGCATCGCGACAAACGGCCCTGAATTCCCATCGATGATTTTCAAATCGCGAACCACAAAGCAACCATCGAACGTGACGCTGCAAAATCCGCGCAGACGATCCTCGGACGACTCCATGAGCTTGATTCTGACTTCCGTAATTTCCATCCTGTACTCCCGCTATCCTGCATCGACCATCGCCCGGAAAGTCCCTTCCTGACCCAGTGTCGCACAGGCAAAAATCGTGTTGCCAATATCCCTTGTTGCAATCTTCGCGGCGCGATGAGCATCAGCGGCGTTTCGGAAAATTCCGAAGTAGCTGGATCCGCTTCCACTCATCTGATGACCAACACAATCGAGTTGATCAAATTTCTCCTTCAGTTCCCCAATGGCCGGAGTCATCGGCATGGCGAACTCTTCCAGTCGGTTGAACAATTGTTTCCCGATGTCATTCCAACTGCCCGCTTGCATTCGTTGTAACAGCTCAGTTGAATTTCTTGGTTGCTGTGGCACGGAACATTTTCCATAGACCGCAGCGGTTGAAAGTCCTTCCTTGGGTTTGGCAATCACGACCGCCATTCCTGCTGGAACGTTTTTCGATTCAATGATTTCACCTCTTCCGGTGCAGAGGCAAGTGCCACCACGAAAGAAGAAGGGAACATCACTTCCAATTTCCGCCGCGACCGAATCAAGCTGTTCAGGCATAAGCCCGAGCTCCCAGATTTGGTTCGCTGCCCAAAGTGCACCTGCGGCATTGCCAGAGGCGCCCCCCAGTCCTGCAGCGGACGGAATTCGCTTTCGTAGAAAAACGTCGCAACCAAGACTCGCGTCGCCGTAGCTTTCCTTAAGCTTCGACATTGCGAGAAGAATCAGATTGCTGCGATCAGTTGGAATCGATTCTGTCGCAGTGCATCCTTCTTGATGAATGCTTAGTCGCAACAGCCCGTCATCACGAACCGAAAACTGAAGCTCGTCGAACAACGAGACTGTCGACATGACAGTTTCAATTTCATGAAAACCATCGCCACGCTTCCCCAGCAATTCAAAAAACAGATTTATCTTGGCAGGGGTCGTGATTCTGATTGGGCGGCCGTGTCGGCCTGGTTGCCGAATCTTCATGTTGTTCAACAAAGGCTGATTGGTCTACGTGCTTGCAACCCAATCATCTCCAAGGTGTCTTTCAGCTGACTAACGTAACAAATGCGAAGCGTTTTGTCGAAAACAAATCTTCGTTTTCAGGGCGAACCTGCTTGATCAAGTTCTTACCCAAATTAACCTCAAATCAACTTTGGGTTCGTAGAAACAAAATTGCCCCCTTAGGCCCTTAGGGATCGTCTGGCAAACCAAACGCCTATTCCGAATGGGTGGGTTTAGCCTTACAAATGGTCCGGCGCCTTAGTTTGAGCGTCTTTCGGTTCGAGTCTCGTGCGCGGACGAAATTATTTTTTGCTTCGAAGTGTGAATCAATATGATGGAAATAAATTCTTCTGAAAAAGCAGACGAATTGAACGAAACAAGTGCTGCACCTAACCAAAACGATTCGGACGGACTTTCGAATTCTGCGTTGGTGACTCGGTCAGTGTACGGCGGTGTGTTGATGGGACTGGCGAACCTTGTCCCCGGAATCAGCGGCGGCACGATGCTGTTGGCGGCTGGAATCTATCCGCGATTCATCAATGCGATCGCAGACATCACACGTTTTCGATTTCGGTTTCAGTCTTTGATCGTGCTGGGAAGTGTCGTCGCGGCTGCAGGGATTGCGATTCTGCTATTTGCTGGGTTGCTGAAAGATTTGGTCGTCGAGCAACGTTGGGTGATGTACAGCCTGTTCATTGGACTGACGTTGGGGGGCGTTCCACTGGTTTACAAAATGGTGAAGCCGCTTTCGGGAAAGAGCACCGTCGCTGCAATCGTGGCATTCGCGGCGATGGTGGGTTTGGCGTTGATGCAGCAATACGGAATCGCAGGATCCGGATCAAAGAGCTTTCTGATGATGGTTATCTCGGGGCTCGCCGGTGCCAGTGCCATGATCTTGCCCGGTGTCTCTGGCGGATACCTATTGTTGTTGCTTGGTCAGTACGTTCCGATTCTTGGAGGAATCGATCGGCTGAAGGACGCACTGAAAGCCGGAGATATTTCGGCTGCGATGGAGCCGGGATTGTCAGTCGTGTTGCCGGTTGGAATCGGCGTCGTGCTGGGCGTCGTCGTCGTGGGGAATTTGCTTAAGTGGTTGCTGGAAACGCATCGCGAGCCAACACTTGGGGCGTTGTTGGGATTGCTGCTTGGGTCGACGATTGGCTTGTGGCCGTTTCAAGTTGGCGTTGCACCAGAAGTCGGCGACACAATTAAAGGCAGTGTTGTGACTGAGGAATCGATTGCCGAGATCGATGCGGAAGACTGGAAGACAGAATTCTTTGCTCCGACAGGATCGCAAATCGGAATTTCGATCGCGTTGGTGTTGCTTGGATTGGGTGTGACGGTAGGTGTTTCGAAGCTGAGCGGCGAAGAGTAGGGAGTACTCAGGATTTGCAGCGATCAATGCTACGCATCTTCCGATTCATCGGGCGTTTTCATTTCCATATTGGAAAGATGAAGCAGCAAAACGTATCGATCGCCCTTCGTTCTGCCTTCCAGAAAACCGCGATACGGAACACTGCCGCGGCGAAGGATTAAAGGTTGATTGGATTTTGGTCCTGCGCCCAACAGCATCATCGAATCACGTTCTTCCAAATCCTTGGCCATCGCAAACAGAAAGTCGTACGTCAAACCGTTGATGTGCGTTAACTGCATCTTGCTGGCAAAGATGAATTTGCGAATCACCTCGGAACGTTTGAGGAACTTGCCGGTCCACTTGAGCGGCAGCTCATTGGAAACGTTTTGCGGCACGATCACTTTGGGGCGACGATCTTTCTCTTGGCCGTCCGGATCGCGGATAATCTCGAACTGTTGAACGCGATGGACTAACTCTTGATCTTTGTTGACATAGACACGGGATGTCCCCTGCATTGCGATGCCGGTCATCTCAAAGTTAATCTCCGGATCGCCTTCGACAAGGGCCTTTGAGACTGCTTCGAGGTCGCCGAATTGCTTCACGAGCGCAGCGGTATCGTGGTCAAGCGTTGCTTTGAGGATGCGAACGTTGGAGGCTTGTCGCGCTTGAGAGTCGACCCAACGCACACGCAGCGGCATGGCAACGCTTTCCATGCTGACGGTCGCGTCGCGGTCAGCACTGTTGCTAATGTTGATTTCTGGCATGAAAGGCTGTCGTGGGCATTGGTTAGCGAGACGGTTATTGTGCCCGAGAATTGCTGTCAGTGCAAAGCGTAATGTCGCCCAGCTCTCCAAGCGGGTTGCGGGCGGGTGAAACGTATCGCATCCGCGAGACTGCAGTTGAAGTTTCGCTTTTCGCATCCGCGCGCCATCGGTTCGGAGAACCGAGTGACTACGCTTTTCGGCAACGCGTGGCCAAGAACGTATTGATGTGCGAGCTAAGTTTGTCGCTCCCGCCCCAGCCGTCTTCGTAGAAGCCGATCATTTGGAAGCCCGCATCCATTTGGCTGCCGATCAGGTCACTGAGTGAGTGTCCGAACTCCCGCGGACGATCATCGCCGAGGAGTTCACGTTGCGAGTCACCAAGATCTGCATCGGAATACGGAATCTTGTGACGGACTTCAAATTCGTCGCGATCCATTTTGGCTGCATCGAAAATGTAATACAGCGGATTGATGACGCCGGTCATGAACGTCCCGCCCGATTTTAAAACACGATGGACCTCTCGCCAGATCGGAACCACTTCGGGGCTATAACATACGCTGCACGGATTTAACACGATGTCGAATCTCTCTGCTTCAAACATCGAAAGGTTCGCCATGTCGCCCGAAGCCGTCTCGATTCCATAGCCTTCACGCGCCGCGATCTCAACGTCGCGATCGAGCTGTCGTTGGCTTAAGTCGAAAACGGTGACTTGTGCGCCCAGTGCAGCGAGGATCGGAGACTGTTGCCCACCACCACCGGCAAGCAGCAAGATCTTCTTGCCAGCAACAGGCTCAAGCCATTCTTTGGGAACGGCTTTCGTTGGCGTGATGCGGATCCGCCATTCGCCCTCTCGCGCGGATTGAATTTGCTCAGGCGTCATTGCGTGATAGTAGCGATCGCCAGCG
>CAZORS010000082.1:0-21482 GCA_964582025.1 uncultured Pirellulaceae bacterium
AGTAGCTTATTCTGCCAATCCTGACGGCTGGACTTTCCACACTCCGTACACCGAAGGCTTGGAAGAGCCAGAACCTTCGGAAGTGACTATTGATGAAAGCGAATACGACGGTGTGCTTTCGATGCCAGTGCCATCGTTAATTGACATGACAAACTCAATGCGAGGACCATTACTAACTGAAACCTACGGGCGACGACCAATCGAACTTGCACAGCAGGGAGGGCAGCAACAAGGCGGCGGTATGGGTATGGGTATGGCCGGAAAGGAAATGATGGGGATGGGTGCCTTGGCAAGTAAAGGTGAAGGACAGAATCAGCAACAACAAGGAGGAGGGTCAAGCTCTGAACTGGTCGGTGGACAAGGATTTTGGACTAGCGCTCTCCTCCAAGGAAAAAACGGAAGAATAATTGGCGGCGAATCTGCTGCCGGCAAAATGGATGAAGGTCAGGTCCTCGATGAGCGAGAGATGAAAGAGGTGATCGAGCTTGCGTTGGCGGAAACCAAGAAACTTACAACTGAATCGTTCGAAAAGCAGAAAGTTCTGCTTACACCTGAAGAATCAGAGCAGCTGATCGAATTGGCGGCAAAGGAGCATGAACTACTCACACGATATGGCAGTCGACATCCCGAACTGCTTCAAGTTCAAAAGGCATTGAAGAACCTGAAGTCAAAACTTGCGAACAAGAATGCGAAGGAAAAAGCCAAACCAACATCTTGGAAACGCGTCAAAGCCATCCCCAACACAACCCGCTTGATGGTGGGTGACAAAGAAGAACTCAACCTCACCGGCATGCAAGTCAACGCACAGGTCGATGGATTCCGGGCGCGTGTTTTAGTCGACTACTTTTTCTATAACGATCGCGAACGGCAACTCGAAGGAAATTTTAAACTCCGACTGCCCGATGACGCATCGCTGTACTACTTTGCGTTCGGCGAAAGTGCTTACGAATATTCTCCCAAAGGAAAACTGGCCGCAAACGAATTTCTGCAAGACGGAACTCAATTCGTTTCGCTCCGGGCAGAAGACGTCAAGGTTGCTCGCAAGGGACAATGGGACAACGTCAAAGAAGCTCGCATGGTGCCGAAGGAAAAAGCGGCGCATGCGTTCCGTGAAACGGTTCGGCGTCGAGTCGATCCAGCTTTGGTTGAATGGTCGGGGGCTGGCGTGTTCAGCGCCAAAGTCTTCCCGTTGGCTCCCAAGAAGCTGCACCGAATCGTGGTTGGCTACGACGTGAATCTGAAACGATCAAAGGATGGATTGAATTTTGAGTTGAGCCTGCCTGAGCAAACTGGCGAATGTCGAATTGAGTTGAATGCACAGGAAATCGAAGGTGTTACTTACTCAGTCAAGCCAGCAGTTGATCCGATTCCAACTGAGATCGATGGCCAATTGCAAAAGAGATTCATTTATCAAACCGGTGGAGCTCAGGACTTTTCGAACATTCAACTTTCGGTAGCGGGAATCGACGATGCTTTGTTGCGGTCGTCCAATGAAGAGGGAGAATTTTGGACCACTCAGGCAACACCTGACTTGCCGGTCGAAGAGGGTACGACAAATTCACGAGCGATCTTTATGGTCGATACGTCGCTCAGCAGTTCGCCCGACAAGTTCAACGTGTGGTTGAAGCTTCTGGAATCGACACTGAACAACAATCGTGATTCGTTGAAAGAATTCGATGTGCTGTTCTTCAATGTCGGTAGCCAATTCTGGAAAGGCAAATACGTCGCCAACACGCCGGAGAACGTCGCGGCTCTCAAACAGACAATGGAAAACCTGGCACTGGAAGGCGCCACGGATCTTTACGGCGCCGTCGAAGCGGTTGCCGAAGCCAAATGGATCGGCGACGAAACAAACCGACCCGACCTGTTTCTGCTCAGTGATGGAGCAGCGACTTGGGGCGAAACGGATCTGCGATTGATCAATCGACTGCTGGAACAACCGCGACTCGGCAGCCTGTTCGCTTACCAAACCGGACTGACCGGGACTTCGATCTCAGGTTTACGGTTCTTGGCAGGCCAATCGGGCGGCGCGGTGTTCAGCGTTGCTTCCGAAGACGAAATCAAGACGGCGTCGACGGCTCATCGCAAACGTCCGTGGCAACTTAAATCGATCGAAGCCGCAGGAGCCAGCGACATTCTGACGGCGGGACGAGTCCAATGGGTTTATCCGGGGCAGACAATCACCATCGTCGGACGAGGCAAGGTCGATGAAAACATTATCCTCGAATTCCAGCAAGCCAACGATACGAAAACAGTCACTCTGACGCCAACGACCATCGAATCGGAACTCGCGTCGCGAATGTACGGACAGGTTTCCGTTGGGCAGTTGGAAAGTTTGGGATCGCAAGTCTTCGACGTTTCGGCGGCTTATGCACGGCACTTTCGAGTCACGGGAAAGACCTGCAGCCTGTTGATGCTGGAGTCTGAAGCAGACTACGAACGATTCGACATCAAACCTCAGGAAGACCTATTCGTCGTGAAAGCGAAAGCTACTTCGAAACTCGTTTCCGAGACGCTGTCGAAATTTGCGGAGCAACTCGCTGATCCGAAAGCGAAGCTTCAAGCGTGGTTGACTCGACTGGAATCGATGCCCGGCATGCAGTTCAAAATGCCAACGGCACTCAAGCTGGCGATGGACGACATTAAAATTGAAGCCATCTCGCAACCATTGAAATGTACTTTGACGACCAAAGGCGACCTTTCCGAATCGTACTTGAACACGATCGCCAGCGAGAACCTAGACTACAATCCGATCTCCGCGGAAGCCAAACGTCGAGCCTCAACATCGGTTGACGACGCAATCAAGGTTTACAGTTCTTTAGTTGAACGCAATCCCGGCGACATCATCGTGGCTCGGGACATTGCGTTCACGGCGATGGAAATGGAGCGACCGGCTCAGGCGTTTCATCTTCTGCGTCGCGTCGCTAGAGCCCGACCTTTCCAAGGCAACATCTATCCGGCGATCGGTCAGTGTTTGGCTCAAATGGGCAAAGCAGACATGGCGATCGTGTACTACGAGATCGCGATGAATGGAACGTTTCAGCGACAGGGCGGTGAGTTCAAACAGATCGTGGCGGCCGAGTACATTCATTTGCTGCGACAGATCGTGTCTGGAAAACTGAAATCGTCGGTGAAAGATTTTGCAGCGGCTCGATTGGAAACATTGGGGAAGCATCTCCCGTTTGGAACCGCCGACGTGGTGGTCACGATGATGTGGAATCAGGATCAAACGGATGTCGACATGCACGTCGTCGAACCGTCTGGCGAAGAATGCTACTACCAGCACAAGACGACTCGCAGTGGCGGCCAGATCACTTCCGACATCACGACCGGCTTCGGACCCGAGATGTACTACAACGCGAATGCACCTCGTGGGAAGTATCAGCTGAAGGCGAAGTTCTTTGGTAGCGGACAGAATCGAACTTCGACTCGCAACAAAGTTTACGTCACGATCATTCGCGGCTTTGGAACGGATAGCGAAACAATCGACAGGCGAACGATTCAGTTGTCGAATGTCGGCGAAGTCGAACCCGTGATGACGATTGGAATTGAGTAGCTGCCTGAAAGCGCACAGCATTTCAAATGGGGCAATTGTGTCGGCCTCCGGCCTTGATTTCAGTTGCCATTTATTCCGGTGCCTTACGACACCGGCAATGGTTGTGTCGCCCGCTGGGCTAAAAACAAACGTGCGGTTCAAGCTTGTACAGGGATCGCGAAATGAGCCAGCTACTTGAGGGTGGCTCGATCGTCGTCCGTCATTCCGCCTCGAAACGATTCGGCAACTTTCCCGTCGCGGTAGACAACCGAGACTGCGTGACCTTGTAGGTTTGGAAGAATGCGACCGAAAGAATAGTTCTCGATATCGTAAACCCCAACGGTTTCAGTCGACGTTGGCTCACATCCGGCCGCTTTATGGACCGAAGCTTTATCCGCCTCGGTTGACTTGCAAGCATCAAACACTCGGTCGACGGTTTCTTTTCCCGTTGGGACGAGCACCAGACGGTCGTAGGCGAAAGCACCTCCGATTCCCAAAAGAAGCACCGCCAAAACCCCAATACGAATAAAGAAAGAAGGTCCAAAGGGACTATTGGATTTCGTATTCATCGCAGGTTCCGCAGAAAGTTGGTGCAAGCAACCCAGATTATAGCAACATGCGTCACCCCGATGAGCAAACCTGTCCACGCTGATATCAGTAGTTCTATGCGTTCAAAAGCGAGCTCTGAATCCCCGTCTTGTCCGTTTTGCCCGATGCGGGTACGTTTCAACAGGTATCAAACGTAATTTATGGATAAGGACTGCAGTCTTGAACCCTTTTCAAACAACCGGCGCAAATTCGACTCAGGGGTCTTCGATGACCGACCTGCCTGGCGTACACGATCTGAGCAACGCCAGTGCTCACGCTTCGTATCAGCGACAGCGGACGATGACGCTGGGTGACTTGCTGCTGGAAAATCGTATTGTTTTCTTGCAAGGCGAGATTCACACCGGCAACGCCAACGAAGTCGTCATGAAGTTGCTCTACTTGCAGAGCGAGAACAAGCGAAAAGACATTAACTTCTACATCAACTCGCCTGGCGGAGACGTGATCGCGACGTTAGCGATCTACGACGTGATGCAGATTCTAAACTGCCCGGTCGCCACGTTCTGCGTTGGGCAGGCAGCAAGTGGAGCTGCGGTTTTGCTGGCCGGCGGAACCAAGGGCAAACGATTCTGTTTGCCAAACTCTCGCGTTATGATCCACCAACCATACGGTGGGGTCAATGGTCAGGTCAGCGACATTGAAATCCAAGCAGACGAAATCATTCGCAACCGCAGCGTGCTGAATCAGATCTTGGCGGACTCAACCGGCAAGACAGCTGAACAAATCGGCAAAGACATCGATCGAGATTTCTTCCTGACCGCCGAAGAAGCAAAAGAATACGGCTTGGTCGATCAGATCACATCCAAACCGTCCGCCGACGACGAATAGTCAGTCGCTTTCACCTTACAGATTTCCACTAAACGGTTTCAAACCGGAGCAATAAAACAATGCCAATCGTTCCTTACGTTGTCGACAACACTGGTCGCGAAGAGCGCGTCTACGACATTTACAGTCGACTACTCAAAGACAGAATCATCTTTCTCGGTCAGCAAGTGACTGCGGATCTAGCCAACTCTTTGGTCGCGCAAATGCTGTTTTTGCAATCCGAAGATCCAAAGAAAGACATTCACCTGTACATTAACTCGCCCGGCGGAAGCGTCACTGCGGGCTTGGCGATCTACGACACGATGCAGTTCATTAGCTGCGACGTGGCGACCTACTGCATGGGTCAAGCCGCATCGATGGGTGCGATGTTGTTGACCGCGGGAGCAGCCGGAAAGCGATTCGCTTTGCCCAACGCCAGCATCATGATCCACCAGCCTCTTGCAGGAATGCAAGGAACCGCTGAAGAGATCCTGATCCACCGCGAGCACTTGCGAACGATCAAGGGAGATCTCAATCGGTTGATCGCTCATCACACCGGCAAGACCGTTGAGGAAATCGAAGAAAACACGGATCGCGATAATTTCATGAGCTCCGCACAGGCTCGTGAATTTAATCTGATCGACCGTGTTGTCGCCAGCATCGACGAAGCATCCGCGTAGGAAATGTAGCACGGTGGTCTCCACCGTTTTGCATGTCCAATAGTCCTGTCCACGGTGGAGACCACCGTGCTACTTTGGAAATCACCATGAACTTTCATCATTTCTATACTGCTACCGCCAAGGCCACTGACTCTGGTTCGGTGAACATCGACATTGATGGTCTCGATTCGCTAGAGTCCAACGCGCCAAAAGAGTTTGGAGGCCCCGGTGACAAATGGTCGCCGGAGGATCTGCTGGTCGCTGCCGTCGCCGATTGCTTCACGCTATCGTTTCGTGCGGTTGCTGGCATGTCGAAGTACGCATGGAAAGATCTGACTTGCGAAGTCACGGGCGAATTGGATAAATCCGACACCGGAGTCCAGTTCGTAGGCTTCAAAATTAAAGCCAAACTGCTGGTTGATAGCGAAGCAGATGTCGATCGAGCCCAAAATCTTCTCAAGAAAGCCAAGGGTGCCTGTTTTATCACCAATTCGCTCAAAGCCGACGCGGAACTGGAAACGGAAGTCGTCGTCGGGTAACGCCTTGGTAGCCCCTGTGATCAAGTGACATTGCGTTAGGTGGTGTTTTTCCCGTAAACGTTGCATTGAATTGTTTCTACATGCAACAAACGGGCGTCAGAAATGCGCTGCTTCACAACTTCGATTTTGCTTTTCGGTCTCCTGTTGGTGACTGCTCCGGGATGCCAAAACCCGTCGCTACAGTGTCGTCGCGAAACGGCGCTACTTCGCGCTGAAATTCTGGATCTGGAAGACAAGTACTACGCGCTCAAGTCGCAACACGAATCCGGAATGATCAGTGATGGCAGTTACGTCACCAACGGCGTGGTCACTGACGGAATCATCGAAAACGGTATCGTTGTCGGCAATCAAGTCATGGGAGCGCCCATCGTTTCAGATTCGTATCCAATGATCGAAGGCGATATTATCTACGAAGATCAAATGCTGCCCGGATCACCATCTGTTCTGCAAGCTCCAATGGCCGGTGAAGTCTACTACGAAAACCAAACGATGCCGGGCATTCAGACCTTACCGACGCCAGCCGAACCCGAATCACTAGACTTGCAGTTGGAACCATCGCCTGCCGAAACGCTACCTCAAACGGAAACTTCAAACGACGAAGACGATCAAGCCATCGCCTTGCCTTACGCTCCGGAGCTGAAAGTCGGCCACACGGAACTTGAACTGGATGCATTCGGCGAAGAAGTTGAAAGAATCGAAATTGTATCTTCGGCAACCCGTGGCAAAAACCTCGACGGCATCCCCGGTGACGAGGGAATCGAACTCATGGTTCGAACCGTCGGCGCAGACGGAGAATTCATCGATAGGAACGGCGAAATGACGATCACCGTTGGTGATCAGCTCGTTGGTGAAATTGGGAAATGGACTTTTCTCCCTGAAGAATTGAAACTGTTTCTTTCACAAGACGAACTTGGCAACAAAGGCACATTGCTGCATTTGCCTTGGACTGATCGAGTTCCAGTCAGCAAGCGGGTTAGCATTCGCGTTGCGATGATGATCGACGGAATCCAGTACATCGCGACGCAGCAGATTGGAATCAAACCTCCGACTAATCAGATTAGTGAAGACACCGTGGTCGGCTGGACGACGAACGATACGCGTTGGGTTTCGGATGCAAATCCACGGCCCGTGAAGCGGCAAAACGCTGCTCCGATTCGAGCGCCGAAGAAATCACCGTCGACTGCGGTAAAGCGTCCTCAATGGAAACCTGTTCGGTAGTCAATGTCGCTCGCGTTCTGCGAACCGAAAGCGGGCGGATTCGAAAGCGAGCTGAATGCTTGAGCCCTCCCAATAAAACGCGGCCTCTATCGCGCGCTACCAGCTCGGAGAGCTGGGCGACAATGCCGCTTGGTTGTTCAGTAGACAGCGGCCAGCATTGAAAACGAACTATCGGTGGAAGGGGTCACGGATTGGAAACGTGCCTCTTGCCCTCGCTATCAGTTCGGAGAACTGAGCGACGTTTTTCTAATTTCCAAACCGACGCGCTGTCCGAGGTGTTTCGATGCGAGAATCTTGCATCTGAAAAGATCCCAACTGATCGGACCAACTGCCGGGCACGACTTCTTCGGGAGCGATGACGGGAACTGCCTGATTGACGTTGGCTGCGTTGTCGATCGCCACACCGCACCAGCCGTCTGCGAGCGACAATCGATCGATAGCAAACGCGACGTTGGGTACTTTCGCTTTGACCGAAGCAGGCATCAAATCGAAGGCGTACTGGCGATCGAGGATGACTTTGAAGGCTCCGCGAATCGCGAGATTGTCACCAAGGCTAAGGTTCTTTCCTTCGAGATCAAAAACGTTATCCAAATCTAATACGATGCGAGTTCCGATGTATCGTGGCGTGAAATTCGCTTTGACGGCGATATTCTTCCACGGACGACCTTTGCCAATTTGAAAACTTCGAAAGCTAAACTTCAAACTCGCGATGCCGTCTTCAAAATCGACTCGAATGGCGTCGTGTTTGGCAAACTTGAATGTCGCTTCTGTGTCAGCATTTTTTGGCTGATACGGGATGCCGGTGATTTTCGCAATATGTTGGCCAAGGGAAACCGCGTTGAACTCTTGCCCGTTCAAGCCAAATCGGTGGACCAAATTGTTGATCGCGGATTGGTGAAACTGAACCGTTAGCAGATCAGATTCGAAATCTGTCGGGCGAGGTTGATAAGCCGCCATCTGATCGCGACCTGCAAAACGAAAGCGACCCGTGATTCGCTGCTGCGATGTGCTTAGTTGAACCGTCTCGGGCTCTAAATCCATCGCAATCAATCTGGAAAGCACATGCGTTTGCATGCCCCGACGAAGCTGGCCCACCATTTGTTCGACTTCCTGCTCGACCCGCTGCTTGGCACCTTCCTCCACTCGTTGACGCGTCAGCTTGTTGGCCTCCGGAGTCGTCTCATCCGCCTTCTTCTTGGCAATCATTCGCGTCAGCTTTCCAACCAATGGAACGCGATCGAAGTTGCCACGCAAACCGATCAAACGCTGTCTGGCCGATGACGTTGCTTGCGCGGCCTCCGAAGTCACGCCCGTGCGACTGAACGCCAGTTTCTGGAAGACCTTAAAATCTGCAAGCCCTTTGTTTTGAAAAGTGAATCCACTTTGCTTGGCAACGGTCTCCGAAGTCACTTGGCCAATCGTTTCAATGCCCAGAGAAATCTCATTTTCGTTGGGGATGAGAACGATCCGAAGTTCATTCTCGATCAGACTCTGGCCGGATACTTTAACGCCTTGAACACGTTCCGAAACTGGCTCCATCATGGCTGGAACCTGCGGCAGCATTTGATTGATCAATCGTTCATTGATCGCGATTCGAGCATTTGCATTTCGCCAATGCGAATCAATGGTTGCAGCAATCTCCTGAGCGATTGGATCGTCGGACCAAAGCAAATTTTGATACTGCTTGTTCAGATAGTTTGCGTACTTGCCAGAGTTCTTTGACTCCATTGCTTCGATCACGGTCATCAGTCCGACGTAGTCAATTTCGTCAGAAGCCGCATCACGAATCGCTTCCAAAAGCTCGGGAGAAAAATACGGCTGGAAGAGCCCTCTCTGTCCTTCGGTTAGCGATGGTGAGTGGTAACGGCCCAAGAATTTCTGAGCCGCTTTACGGAGGGCAACCTTGGCAGACTTGTCCATGTTGGTGACTTTGGAAGCTGCCACAAGATCATCCCAAGCAAGATACTCTTGCCATCCAACGTTGCCTCGGTTTTGCTGTTGCAGCAAAGCATCCAGATCTTCAGGCAACCCGCCTAAGCTAACCGTTTTGACGGGGGTGAGTTTGCGAACGGCAATGGCTTTCGCATGATCAATCACACCGGCCCAAACTTCGATCCGACGATTGAGTCGGTATTGAAAACGTTGCAACTTCGATATCAACTCAGTTGACTCATACGAATTCGCACCGGATGGATCGGCTTGTGCGACTCGATTGATCAACGTCGTGACGGCTTGCGTCTGTTTGTGCACTTCCGTCAAAGCGGTGACTGATTCCTGACTGGTGACTTCAGGTTGAGCACACAGAAACTCAACAAGCCTTTTCGTTCGCACCGCCCACGCACGAGTGACATCGTGCTCTTCAAATTGCGAAATCTCCTTGAGCAGCTGATCCGGTTTCGGCCATCGAAGCTTCGATTTACTGGCGGCTTCGACTTTCTGTGAACTCGGCGCTCTCATGATTTGTGCATCGGATGCCCCAGACAGACACAAAATCACAAAGACAACGGTCGAAACGACTGGCAAAAATGTTTTGAAATGGTTGGCCAATCGCGAATGCATACGGCGTGTGGTTTGGGGCTTCAGGATGCGACGTTGTCTCTATGTGAAACATCGGAATCTGTTCCGATCGAAGTCGAGTGCCAAATGGCATTCGCATCATGAAAATTGCTAGCGGGATGTTGAATTAGCAAAGCTTTAACGGCTGAATCGGTTTTAGCCCCGCTTATGTGCCACAGCAATGAAGGCAGGCGGATAATGACGCACTTGCCATTGAGCCAAGTCGGGAAGTTCAGCGGTATCAAATCGATGATCTGACTCAACGACAAACAGGCTTCCTTCGGGGGCAACATCCATCAAACTGTGGATCGTAATCAGCAATTCATCTTTCTTATCTTCAAAAAGCACGTAGGGCGGACAGCAGAAAACGGCCCACGGCTCGGTCGGCCATTGCGTTGAATCGTTGAGGAACTGACGCACCCAAAAGAAAGTGTCTGATGTGACGACTTCGGCGACAGATTCTGCTTCGAGCGACTGAACATTCGCTGCAACGATGCGTACCGTTGGGATATGGCGTTCAATCAGAAAAGCTTTGCTGGCTCCGCGGCTGAGTGCTTCCAACCCGATCGCACCGGTACCCGCGAAAAGGTCAAATGCTGCCTTACCCTCAAGGTATCCTCCCACCAAATTGAAACAGGCCTCTCGCGTGATGTCCTTCATGGGACGAGTAACGGGATCGCCGGAGTAGTCAATTTGGCGACCACGAAACTTACCTCCGATGATCCGCAATTTGCCTACATCCGCGCTGGCTTGTTGACTGTGGAAGTTTTTGAGATTTCTACCTCGAGTAATTTTGGCCATGTTTCAACGGAGTCGTTAAGCATACAATTCGATGGTGCTATGATACCATTGAAGTAACGATTTGAACCAAAAAACGCACCTTGATTTGACACGATGATATCACCTGTAAACAACTCACTGCGGCGATTGGCAATCGCGATCATTTTGCTGATGGGAACTCATTTGACGTCTTCGTCAATGCTTGAGAATTCGGTTGGTCAATTAGCGACTGAAATTTCGCCGACGCAGGAACGTTACGAGAAAGCTTTGGCACGTGGGCGAGAACTGGCTAAAGTTTGCCGCGAAATTAGTATCCGTTTCTTCGATAGCTCACTCGCTGACTCCCAGCAGTGGAAAGACAAATGGCCCGAAGCAGCCCAAAACCTTGCGGATCACAAACTCGTTTTGGAAAAAGCTGCCGTCGACTGGTTCCTGGAATGCGAGGAACCACCTGTTCCCTTGCGACGTTTAGTTAGTGGTGCATCCAATGAAATCTTCGAAGCTGGAGACTATGAGCTCACGTACCAACTGCTCAAAAAGATAAAAAAGTTCTATCCAGAAGACGACGTGATGTTGAATCGACGCTTGGCACTCGTTGGAATCAAAACGAATCACTTCGAACATGGCATGGAATTCATGCAATCGCCGGCAGCCAAAGAAGCGATCGAGGAGCTTGAGGACCAAGTAGACAAGAACATGTTTATGCTCTGCCCGCTGCTGTCATCCAACTGGGAAAAAGAATCGAAAATTCGAAAGTTGGAAGCCGAGGCCGACGATCTGCCTCGCGTCAAACTTCAGTTCAGTACTGGCGAAGTCATTGTTGAACTTTTTGAAAATGAGGCTCCGCAGACGGTAGCAAACTTTATTAGTCTTGTCGAATCGGGCTTCTACGATGATTCCGTTTGCCATCCCGTTGTCGAGAAGATCGTCGCTCAGGCAGGGCTCTACAACCGCTCCCAAAGTGTAAGACTTGGTTACGTCATCAAGAACGAATCGCAGCTCGAAGGATCACGAAAGCATTTCGTTGGAAGTTTGAGCATGGTTAGCGCCGGCGGCGGCATTGATTCGGCTGCTTCCGCGTTTGCAATCACCTTACTGCCCAACCCGGAACTTGATTGGGATCAAACGGAAGAAGATGAACTCTGTCAGACCGTTTTTGGCAGAGTCGTCGAAGGAATTGATCACGTGATGGCGTTACCTCCAACGATCGAGATCGATCCGGAAACAGAAGAACAAAAAGTCATTAAGACCAATGAACCTGGTGGCATCGAAAAAGCGACCGTCATCAGAAAACGTGATCACGAATACAACTTCGATAAAATCGCGCCGAAGAAATTGGACAAGGACTAGCAATCACCATCGGCAACGTTCACTTGAGTTCGCAACATGACCCACAGCCTCAATTTGAACCTTCAAAACCAGGCTACATAAATGAAACCTAAAACTCGACTCTGGAACATTCTCATTGCTTTCGCAATCGTGTTAGTAACCTGTGTGGCGACGCATGCCTGCCAAGACACTCAAGAGGATGCAATTAACTCAGGATTGTCAGAAGAAGCAAAAGCGTTCCAGAAACTGCAAACCGAACTGAAGACTAATCAGTCTCGCATCGACTTCCTGTACCGAACGCTTCCGGTCGGATTTCCTCAAAAGCGAAAGCAATACAAGGACGAGATTGAACGATTGACGGCCGCGAACATCGAACTGAAAACGCAAGTTTTTTCCAAGGCCAAAGCAGCTTTCCAAGCCAGCGATAATCCCAGTGCTCAGAGCACCCGGATCGTAAGTGATCGTTTGGCTTCGATGCTCAAACCACGGAACGCGGAAAAACAATTCGACCCTGAATCGTCTCTTGAGCTAATCGCGATGATGAAAGAGAAGTTCCCCGACAATCCTAGTTTACTGGAATATGAATTCCTTGCGAATTACGCTATCGAAAGATTTGAAAACGCTGAAGTTGCTCTTGGGAAGCTTGAAAACCTCACCGGCGCTGACCTGTCACTCCCTAAAGAAGAGCTTAAAGCGACGATTGAGAAGTATCAACAAGAACTTTTGATCCGAAGATTGGAATCCAATACCGACGACCTTCCACGTGTTCTTCTGGTGACGACCGAAGGTGACATCTTGGTTGAACTGTTTGAAAATCATGCCCCCAACACGGTGGCCAATTTCATTCATCTGGTTCGAGATCAAAAATTCTACGATGGAAAACTTTTCCATCTGGTCAGGCCTGGTGAGTATGCGATGTCCGGCAGCCCAAATGGCGATGGGATGGGCGATGCAGGCTATCGTATTCCCTGCGAATGCTATGAAGAGAAGATCCGCAGTCACTTCCGCGGCACGCTGTCGATGATGGCTCCGTCGAAGGATCGCGGTGGTTCACAATTTTTCATCACGCAGCAACCAAACCCTCATACCTACGATGGCAAGTACACCGCCTTCGGTCGAGTGATCGAAGGAATGGACGTGGTTTTGAAACTCAAAAACATCGACCTTTCCGGTCGCATGGCTTCCTCGGAGGCAGTCTCCAAAATCATTCGCGCTGAGGTCGTCAGAGCCCGCTCGCACACTTACATCCCGGAAAAAGTTGCGGCCAATGAAGTCAACCGTTTCTCTGGTTCCGGCTCAAAGAACGGTAGCAATTCGAGGAATCCGGCAGCGGACGACGCTGTCGATACCCCCGGTTCGTTTGACCTGCTCTTGCAGGGCGACGAGGGAAAATAGTTCAGGCTTCGGCGTCTAGTTTCTGACGCCTTTCTTAAGTTTCGTTTAGGTCCGCTGACATAGTCAGAAAATGGAGTTAGTGATGTTGTTTCGAATTGGTATTTGTCTGGTTCTGTGTTTGTTCTCATGGCCATCTCAAGCCGCGTCGCAAGATGACCTTGCCTCGATGTGTGAAGCGTGGAACGTATGCAACAAGCAGCTGACGGAAAAGTTCGAAGCCCTAGACAGTGGTGACGTAACGCCCGGACTTGCTGACGACTATCGTGATCTAGTTGATGAAGCTAACGACTTGATCAAGTCAATGCGAACGCAAGGATTGTTGGAACTGAAAGCGAACCCTAGCGATGGAAAAGTGATCCGGGCTTTGCTAGGGATCATGGTTCACGACGCCCAGTCAGGTCGCGAGAACGAAGTGCTCGATGTCGGACAAGCGCTGATCGATGCCAGAATCAACCCTAAGTATTTTGAACAAGCTGCCAAAGTCGACGGACTCGAACCAAGCCAG
Organism: uncultured Pirellulaceae bacterium; assembly: GCA_964582025.1. Classification (GTDB taxonomy): domain Bacteria; phylum Planctomycetota; class Planctomycetia; order Pirellulales; family Pirellulaceae; genus Mariniblastus. Next base: position 13,927 of record CAZORS010000082.1, read on the forward strand.
AAACATGTTTTTGAAGAACTGTTTATCCGCCACGGCGAAGCCATTGCAGATGACTTACCACAAGTGAAACTAACGACGACGTCCGGCGAAATTGTTTTCGAGCTGTTCGAAAATGAGGCCCCTAATACGGTTCGAAATTTCATTTCCCTCGTCGAATCGGGATACTACAGCAACAAACTGTTCCACCGCGTGATCGAGAACTTCATGGCACAGGGGGGTGGTTTCGAAACCGAAGGAATTGGCTCAGGAGGCCCTGGCTATCAAATCGAATGCGAATGCAAAGCTGCGGACGCGAGACGAAACTTTTCGGGCACGATTTCGATGGCCCATGCAGGTCGTGACACCGGCGGCAGTCAATTCTTTATCAACTTCAAATACAACGATGGTCTTGACCGAAAGCACACCGTGTTCGGAAGAATCATTTCTGGGGCGGAAGTGCTGGACAAAATCGAAAGAACTGAAATCTCCGTTAATGACTTCGAACGACCAATCGAACAAGCCAAGCCCGATAAAATTGTCTCTGCGGAGGTCGTGCGAAAACGCGACCACTCCTATCGTGTTCGAAAAAAAGGTGAGTCGGTAGCCGAGTTTGAAAGGAAGGAGAAGGCTGAGGCGGAAGCGAAAGCTAAGGCGGAAGCAAGAAAAAAGGCTGAGGAGAAAGCAAAAGCTGAGGCTGAAATGAAGAAGAAAGCGGAAGCTGAGGAGAAAGCCAAGGCAGAAGAAAAAGCGAAAGCTGAAGCTGCTGCAGAAGCAGAAATGAAAGCAAAGGCCGAGGCTGAAGCGAAGAAGAAAGCTGAGGCAGAGGCGGCGAAGTCCGCTGAAGAGACCAAGTCAAACGAACCCGAAACCAAAGAGGATGACGGTTCCGAAGTTGAATCCGACGAAGACAAGTCATGAAAAAGGCAGAGCGCGCCGAACTGGTGCGTCTCCGGCTTGCCGAGCTCTATCCGGACCCACCCATTCCGCTGAATCACAGTAATCCGTTCACGCTGTTGGTTGCTGTTTTGCTTAGCGCTCAATGCACCGACGAGCGAGTCAATCAGGTGACTCCAAAGCTGTTTAGGCTGGCACGATCTGCAAAGAAGATGTGCGAAATCCCTGTTGAAAAGATCCTTGAAATCATTCGGCCATGCGGATTGTCGCCGAAGAAGTCAAAAGCCATTGCCGGGCTATCTCAGATATTGGTCGCAGAACACGGCGGTAAAGTTCCGGCCGATTTCGAAGCCCTCGAGCGGCTACCGGGTGTAGGTCACAAAACCGCAAGCGTCGTGATGGCTCAAGCTTTTGGCGTGCCCGCGTTTCCCGTTGACACGCACATCCATCGCCTTGCCCAACGCTGGGGATTAACCAACGGAAAGAATGTCAAGCAAACCGAAAAAGATCTGAAGCGACTATTCCCAGAATCGGCTTGGAACGATCTACATCTGCAAATCATCTTTTACGGACGCGAACATTGCAGCGCCCGCGGATGCGACGGAACCAAATGCGAACTCTGTCGGACCTGCTATCCCAACCGAAAGAAACCTTTCGTTGCCCAAAAACCGTAGCCGATTTCAAGTGAACACGGTTTCACTGCAAACACGAAAAAGGCGAGTCCAATTGACTCGCCTTCCTCAAATAAAATGTTGGTCTCGAACTTGATCAGCTTATTCGTTAAAAGATTTCCAATCTGGTAAACAGGTTGTCAACAAATGAAATCTTGCTGCTCAAGAAAACTTTCTCTGTTTCACGACCATCTTCAAAGAACAGTCGCCAAATGGAGGCGAAATCTTCTTGAGGATTCGCTTTGCCCAACTCTTCCGCGAACTTGCCGTTCTTCAGGTGGAACCATTGGTTGTCAGTAGAGATCTGATAAAATTCAACATCCGGGTTTGGATTGCGAGACCCATCCTCATTGAAAATTGGAATCCAGTCCGTTAGCAACAAGAACTGATTCCACAGCGTCGTCTCCTGCGGAAGTGCATCGGTAATGCCTTCTGAAGAAGCCCAAGCCAGAGCAATGTCCTGTGGAAGCTCCAGTGTGCGGAAAGTATTTTCCGCTGCTATGCTCTCGTCCCATTCTCCGAGCGAATATTGCCTTTCGACGACAGTCTGGCTAACCAATTGCCCAGTGGCAGGGTCGACGACCTGATTCGTGACAGTCACCAATTCTGATTGGGAAAGATGAGTGCCTGCAGCAATTGTGTTTTCTTTGATGAACACCAATGGCTGATCCGTCGCGGTGTCTTTCAACAGTCGAGTGTTTCCAGTGCGATCGTGGAGTCTGGCAAACGCATCATCAATGACCCGCATTTCAATATTGGACCAACTTCGACCGCCGTTGCGGAAATCGATTTGTGCATCGTCGGCAGTTCGGTCAGCAACGCTGTCATCTCCGATGACCAAAAACCGGTCTTTCCCTTCGCCGCCTACAAGGTAATCCGCGTCGCCAGCTCCGCCGATCAAACCATCGTTGCCGTCATCGCCGAAGAGTCGATCTTCGCCATTTTCGCCGAACAGTCGATCGTTTCCTAATCCACCACTTAGGTAGTCATTACCTGTGCCGCCCTGAATCGTGTCGAATCCATCGGCACCAATCAGAATATCATCGCCATTGTTGCCGTTGATGACATCGTTGCCGGATTGGCCATAGATGCGATCTTCGCCGTCGCCACCGAAAATTCGATCGGTGTCGTCACCGCCAAAAATCAGGTCGTTGTCAGCTTCTCCAAAAATTACGTCAACGCCTTCGCCGCCAACAAGCAGATCTTCACCGTCGTCACCATGCAATTCATCAGCGCCCTCGCTGCCGTAGACATTGTCGTTTCCATCAGAACCAAAGATCAGGTCAGCTCCGCTTCCACCAACTAGCTGATCAGCGCCAGCATTGCCATTCAGGAAATCGTTTCCGTTTCCACCAAGCAAAATGTCGTCACCGCCGCCGCCGAGCCCGACATCGTTTCCGTCACCACCGTTGATGATGTCGTTACCGTCTTCGCCGAGGATCCGATCGATGTTAGCACCACCGATTAGGCGATCGTCGTCCGCTCCACCAGAAAGGCTGTCTTCGCCGTCGTTGCCAACAAGCGTGTCGTTGCCTGGTCCGCCAATCAATCCGTCGTCGCCTTCATTACCGTAGGCGATATCGTTACCTTCGTCACCGCGAAGGTTGTCGTTCCCGAGTCCACCAGTAAACAGGTCATCTCCTTCACCACCCGCGGCGAAGTCATCACCAGCTCCAGCGTAAATCTCATCATTGCCTTCACCACCGAGCAAGCTATCTGCTCCATCAAGGCCAAGCAAAACATCGTTACCAACGTCACCTTGCAGTGTGTCGTCGCCTTCGCTTCCGACAAGTCTATCGTCACCAGCACCTCCGTTGAGCACGTCGTTGCCAGCGTTGCCCACGATTGTGTCGTTGCCCGCGTTACCAACGATGTTGTCGTCATCGTCTTGGCCGAAGATGGTGTCGTCACCACTTCCGCCGATGATTTCATCCATTCCCGAACTGCCGAAGATCGTATCGTCCCCCGCGCCACCTTCGGCGAAGTCATCTCCACCATCGAGATAGATTACGTCGTCGCCGGCATCACCAAAAATTCTATCGCGACGCTCGCCACCGAAGAGTCGATCTGCACCGTCGTTGCCATCAATGTCGTCTTCACCATCGCCACCACGAATCTGATCATCACCCGCGTTTCCAATGAGGCGATCGTTTCCATCACCTCCGACGAAATTGTCAGCACCTGAACCGCCGACAAGGCGATCCGCTCCTGCGCCGGCATTGGCTCTCGAATCGAAGGCGGTATCGTTTCGGAAAACATCGTCTCCGTCCTGTCCTTGGAAGTAAATGCTGCTGATGTCATCAGCTGGGAACGTCGAAATCGTACCGTTAACATCAAGGATCAGGTCGGTCGCGTCCGTAGAAGCAAAAACCATGTCATCCGCGGCATCACCGATGATGGAAACTTGACCTGTCAGCGCGTCGAACGAAACGCTTGCAAGCAGGCAACGCGACTCAAGCGATTCGTACTGATTCTTGTCAGCTTTGCGACGCGAAATGATCTGTCGGTTTCCAAACAACTCGTTAATCAATGAGAGCATTTTTTAGAGATCCAAAAATTGGAATTGAATATGGCAGCAAAAGGCACAAATTTGCCTATTCTTCTTTTAGTTGCAGCACGTAATTGTTTCAATTGATCCCTTGGGAGCGTGCCCGGAAATACAAAAATACCTCCCGAAAGTCCTGTTTCCGCCAAACCTTCCGGTTGTGTGGACACTCGGTCAAACTTCAGCCGGAAACAGGCCATGAGCCAAAATTCAGGAATCGCCCAGCAACGCTGCTGTCAAAACTGAACATCAAGCGCGTTATTATCCGGAAAATCGACATTCTTTATCAAACACGAACACCCCGGACGCCGATAAATCTCGACGGTGGGCTTCCGTAAATGCTAGCCAATGGTGCCATAACCTCGCGCCTACACAATTAAAAGCCCACCGCTCATATCGTCGAAAACCTGCACAGTAAGGTCGTGGATCATGGATGATCTCAAACAACTCACCTGCCAGAAAACCCAGTTGCGATTGAAGAATTTCTGCCGCGCGATCGCGGTATGCGTGATCTTCGTAGCAACATCTGTCAACGCATGGGGCCAGCAATCGAACTTCATCTGGTCACCCCAGATCGATATCCCTGTGGACGGTGAATCTGGATCAGAAGTTTTCTACCGCAAACGATTCTCGTTGATCAAACCTGAAGAGGCAGAACTGCAAGTCTCAGCCGGAGACGAGTACGAAGTCTATCTCAATGGCCAGATCGTTTGCCGAGGTCAGTCTTATGGAACCAAAATCAAAGTCGATGTTTCCGAGTCTCTCCTTCCAGGCATCAACACGATCGCGGCAAAAGTTCGACATATCGACGGAGCCAGCGTAGGACTTGCGATTCGTCTTCGCGTGAAGGAGAAAGGCGAAATTCGTTTTCGTAGTCTTGTCACAAACGATTCGTGGATGACGTACACACGTGAAGTTGATAGCTGGCAGACAGCCAGATTCAATGACATGAGCTGGTTGGAAGCGAACGAAATCGGCATTGCCCAAGTTCTTGCACTTGGCGAATCAACAGCAGCCGCGACAGCCAAAACAAGCGAAGGACCCGCGAAAGAAACAGACACAGACGACAAAATCATTCTGGGCAACAAATCTGAATCAACGGACTCAAGTAAAACGGCAGATGTAAGTTCACGTTTCACGATCGATCCGGAATTCCAGATCGACCAAATCCTGACTGATGAAGAAACTGGCTCCGTGGTTGCGATGGAGTACGACGAGTTCGGACGGATCTTCCTGTCTCAGGAAGGTGGTCCGCTCATGCTCGCAGATCCATCGTTGCAACCCGGCGATGAAGATCGCGTCAAAACATATTGTGAAGAAGTTACAGCCGTTCAAGGAATCTTGCCTCTCAACGGAAAAGTGTATGTCACGGGACAAGGTCCTGACGGACAGGGACTCTATTTACTGGGAGACAAAAACGGCGACGGACAGATTTCAATACTCAAGACGATCCTCACGTTCACTGGCCAACCGAGCGAACACGGTGCGCATGGAATTCAGTTGGGTGCCGACGGGATGTTGTACGTGATCCTTGGCAACGGAACGTCGGTCAAAGGAAGAATTTTTGGCTCAAGCCCTTTCAAACACGCTTACGAAGGCGATCTCGTTCCTCGCTATGAAGATCCCAACGGCCAATCCGTTGGCGTGAAGTCTCCAGGCGGAACGATTGTTCGAACCACGCTTGAAGGTAAAAGAACAGAAATCGTTGCAGGTGGAATTCGCAATGCCTACGACCTCGTGTTCGATGCCAACAGCAACCTGTTCTTTCACGACAGCGACATGGAAACGGACCGTGGAACGACTTGGTATCGTCCGACAACAATCTATGAAACTGTAGCTGGTGGCGACTACGGTTGGCGAAGCGGCTGGGCTAAATTCCCGCAGCACTTTCTCGATCAGGTGCCCGCTGTCGTGGAGACGGGCCGCGGATCTCCAACCGGCGCCGCACTCTATCAACACATCAACTTTCCGTTGCGATACCAAGGAAACGTGTTCTTCGCTGACTGGTCTGAAGGACGTATCCTTTCTATGCGAACCGAAACACGAGGAGCCGGCGTTGTTGGCGAAGTCAAAACGTTCGCCACGGGCAAACCGATGAACGTATGCGACTTGGCGGTCGATCCGTTTGGCGCATTGTCATTCTGTACTGGCGGTCGCGGATCAGAAGGCGGCGTCTACCGCATCACCTGGAAAGGCAAAGTTCCAGACGAGATGAAAGACTACGATACGGACGTCGCACGTGTGATTCGACAACCACAACCAAGTTCCGCTTGGGGTCGTCAACAGATTGCTCGCATGCGACGCGAAATTGGCGCCGGTTGGAACGAAGCAATCCTTGGCGTTGCGACAGAATCGCGGAATCCGACAGAGTACCGAGTGCGAGCTCTGGATCTGATGGTTCTCTATGGCCCGAATCCGACGCCACAATTCTTGGAGACGATTGCTGACGATAGTGATGTCGAAATCCGAACCGCCGTCGCCAGACTTTGTGGCGTCGTCGACAACGCGGACAAGCTCAACGTTCGCCTACTTTCGGATGGCAATGCAATGGTTCGTCGAGTCGCGGCTGAGTCAGCACTTCGACAGAAGACGAGACCTCCGATTGAGACACTGATTCCAATGCTTAAGTCGTATGACCGAAACGAAGCCTTGGTCGCACGTCGTTTGCTGGAGCGAATCCCAACGTTTGAATGGCGAGACCACCTTCTGTCCTCAAACGATACTCGAGTCTTTATTCAGACAGCTGCGGCACTGATGATTGCAGAACCAAGTTTGCCAAACAGTTACAAAGTACTTGCTCGTGCCAGCAAAGTGATGGACGGTTTTGTGAACGACGCTGACTTCGTTGACGTTCTTCGCGTCGCCCAATTGGCGATGATTCGCGGAAATGTTGATCCACAGAAAATCCCTGCGTTTGGAATTCGAATCGCAAGAGAGTTTCCTTCTGGTAACTCACTGATTAACCAAGAACTGGTTCGATTGCTGGCATATATGAAATATAGCCAACTCGACGGACGCCTTGAAGCGTGGCTCGAATCTGAAGAAACACCTCGCGTCGACAAGTTGCATGTGGCGTTGCTGATGCAAACGATTGGTCGAACGCTCCCAGCGAAATCGAAAATCAGCATCATCAAGACGCTGGAGGAGCTGAAAAACTCAGCGGAACCAGACGTTGATGTTGCTTACCTTCGACGCGGCATTCGCGACGTCACCTCCACGATCGACATCAATCAGATCCCAACCATTCTCGAAAATGGTGATCAATGGACCGACGCGACTCTGGCAACGCTGTTCTTGTTGCCGCGACAACTCGATGCGGAAACTGTGGCTCAAATCCAACGGATTGACGCAGCAGTGAAGGATCGCGAAGGCGAATCGATTGAACACTTGCGGACAGGAATCATCGCCGTCTTCGCCCAAAGCGGCGACCAAGATTCAATGGACTACTTGCGAGAACTTTGGACGCA
>CAZORS010000083.1:0-21271 GCA_964582025.1 uncultured Pirellulaceae bacterium
GTACTCGGTACTCGGTACTGATTTGTGCTAAACTGGAAACTTTCGCCCACCTCAAAAAAGTCTTCTCATGGCTGGCGTAAAGCAATTCACCGACTTGCGCTTCTGGCAACGATCTCGCCATTGGTCAAAAGACATCTTCTTTCTAACGAAGCGAAAGAACTTCGCCGCCGATCGCCGACTGGTTTCTCAGATCAACGATTCTTCCGAATCCGTCATGGCCAATGTCGCCGAGGGATTCGGTCGAGGAACTCAAGGACAGTTTATTCAGTTCCTAGGCTATGCAATTGGTAGTCTCAATGAAACGCAGGCTCATCTTACTGCCGCGTACGATCGTGAGTACATCGCGAAGGACGAATTTGGAAAGCTGTTTCAGGAAGGAACAGAGATTCGAAAAATGACTGTTGCGTTTGTGAGGCAAATGAACAAAGCCGGTTCGGGCGTGAAGAATATGGGCAAGACGAGTACTCGGACGGAAAAAGTTTGGGAGCAATGGGAGAAAATTACAGGGCAGGAGCGACCCGATTGGATCAAGAACGGCACGCCGCATCCGAACTTTCTGCGGCAGGAGAAGGGTGAGGAAGTGGAGTAGCTTTTTGAGTACCAGTACCCAGTACCCGGTACCCAGTACGCAGTCAGTACTTTGTGCCAAATCGCTCATATACATCTTCCGCTATCGAGTGTAACTTTGATCGGTCCACATCGTTCAACACCGATCAACATGCCTCGCAAACCAGAACTCATGAGCCCCGCGGGAGGCTGGCCTCAACTAAATGCTGCGATCGAGGCTGGGGCCGATGCAGTCTATTTTGGGCTCAGGCATTTCTCGGCTCGCGCTAAAGTCGGATTCGATTTAGCTGAACTGCTCGAAGTGATGCGTACGCTGCATCGACGAAGCGTCAAAGGGTTCGTAACGTTCAACACGCTTGTCTTCGATCATGAAATCGATGCCGCAACAAAAGCCATTGAGGAAATCGCTGCGGCAAACGTTGACGCGATCATCGTTCAGGATGTCGGCATCGCGAAACTCGCCAATCGAATTGCGCCGAAACTTGCGATTCACGGTAGTACCCAAATGTCAGTTACCAGCGCTCAAGGTGTTGAGCTTGCGGCCTCGCTTGGGTGCACGCGAGTTGTTCTCGGTCGTGAACTTAGCTTGACCGATATGCGAAAGATTGCTTCGCAAACGGATGTTGAATTGGAATGCTTCGTCCACGGTGCGTTGTGTGTTTCGTATTCAGGCCAGTGCTTCAGTAGCGAGGCCTGGGGCGGCCGCAGTGCGAATCGCGGAAAGTGTGCTCAAGCGTGTCGGCTTTCATACGACTTGATCGTTGACGGAGAGCAACGAGACCTTGGCCCGCATCGGTATCTCCTTTCGCCGGGCGATCTTTACGCGATCGAGCAGATTCCTGAACTGGTCGACATTGGAATCGCTTGCCTAAAAATCGAAGGTCGATATAAGGACGAAGAGTACGTTGCGATGACGACGAAGGCTTATCGCGAAGCAATCGACTTGGCGATGGCTGGATTACCGAACATTGATACGGAAGAAGAGAAACTTGATCTCGAGCAAATTTACTCTCGAGGTTTGGGGGCGCACTTTATGTCTGGCGTCAATCATCAGGACGTTGTGATTGGTCGCGCGCCGCGTCATCGTGGTGTGAATGTTGGCAAAGTCGTTGCCGTGGATTTTCGCAGCGTCGATGTTGATTTCGATCATGAAATCAAACCCGGTGACGGCGTGGTCTTTGATGCCGCCGATTGGCGAAGTCCTGACGAGCCCGAAGAAGGCGGCAATATCTACACCGTCAAATCAGTACGTGAAGGAATCGTCAGGATTGATTTCGAGCACGGCAAAATTCAGTTTGATCGGATTCGAGTCGGCGACCTCGTTTGGCGGACTCATCAACCTTCCGTTGTGAAGTCGGTCAAGTCGATAACGAAAGCTTCCAAGCCAGTTTTTACTCGTCCGCTCGATTTTGTCGTCACGGCAAGTGTAGGCCAACCGCTGGCGATTGTTGCGAAACACGAATCAGGATTGACGGCGCAATTTGCAGGCGACGCTCCGTTAGAGGCTGCTGCGAAACGAGCGCTCGATGACGAAACATTGATGGAAAAGCTTGGACGACTCGGTGGAACGGCGTTTCATTTAGGAGAGATTGAACGGACAGAAGCGGAGGCAGTGTTCGTTCCTACCAGTATGCTTAACAAGGCGCGGCGCCAGTTGGTTGAGGATTTGGTTTCACAGTTGGAAACGCACAAGCCGAATGAACACCCTCCTTCTGGGAGGGCCGGCGAAGCCGGGGAGGGCGCGGATGTTGAAAACCAACAATCTCAAACGCAAGAAACTCCACCCTCCCCAGCCAATCGTTCCTCGCGACTGACCCTCCCAGAGGGAGGGTGTTCGAACGATGAGCCCAAACTCCATCTGCTTGTTCGAACTGCGGATCAACTCGACGCCGCAATTGAATCGCGGCCTGATTCGATCACGTTGGATTACCTCGAACTGTACGGCCTTCGTCCTTCGGTTGAGAAAGTCGCCGCCGCGAACATCATTGCTCGCGTCGCCAGTCCTAGGATTCTCAAGCCCAGCGAACAAAACATCATTCGCTTTCTTATATCGCTCGAATGCGAGATTTTGATTCGCAGCGGAGGGTTGCTGCAAGATCTTTTGAAAACAGACATCGATCGCAATCTTCTCATCGGTGACTTTAGTCTTAACGCTGCCAATCGCCTCGCGGTCGAAACGTATCAACAGATGGGACTCTCTCGCATCACGCCAACGTATGACTTGAATAGTCAACAGATCGCGGAGCTGGCCGAATCGATCGATCCTGTCGGTTTCGAAGTCATCGCTTTCAGTCACTTGCCCGTTTTTCACACGGAGCACTGCGTTTTCTGCCGTTTTCTTTCTGAAGGAACAGACAATACGAACTGTGGACATCCTTGCGAAACGCATCGCATCGCCGTGCGCGATTCTCAAGGCCGCGAACATCCAGTTATGGCCGACGTTGGCTGTCGCAATACCGTTTTCGGTGCTGAGGCTCAGACTGATGCGAACGCGATCGCGACGTGGCAAGCGGCTGGGATCACGAATTTCCGATTGGAGTTCGTCTATCAGACGCCGGAGCAAATTGTTGCGATTGCAGACGCGTTTCGCAGCCACCTCGACGGAATGACCGTGGCCCACGATTTAGCCGAAGTGTTGCGAGAAAATTCCCCTCAGCAGACGACGCGGGGAAGCCTGTACGTGCCTGATGACTTCAAAACGCTAGTGCAACTGCAATAACACTGATTGAGCAAATCACGTATCATGTCGGTTTTGTAACTGACCCTTTGCTAACGCATCGCCAACATGAATACAGTAGTTCGCCTTCCAGAACGTTCAGAAGTAGACATCAACGACACCTGGGATCTCAGCTCCCTGTTCCCAAACGATGAAGCTTGGGAAAAAGCACTCGAAGAATTCGAATCGCAATCAACCGGCTATGAAAAATTTCATGGCAAGCTTGGCGACGACGCCCAGACGTTGGCGGATTGCCTCGATTTCGATTCCAACGTCAATCGAATTGGTGAGCGAATTGCTTACTATGCGATGTTGAAGACATCTGAAGATCAGGCCAACAGTGACTTTCAGGGCATGATGATGCGGTTTCAGAATATCGCTGTCCGTGCTGGTGAAGCCGCTAGTTTCATGCGGCCTGAGATTTTGTCGATCGAAGACGAGAAGCTCGAATCGTTTCTAGCGGAAGATTGCTTGTCGCTGTACAAGCTCAGTCTCGAACGGTTGACTCGCTACAAGAAATACACCCTTGGCGAGAAAGAAGAACAACTCCTCGCGATGCAGGGAGAGATGGCTGGTGCCGCTGGTCGAATCTTTCGACAGCTCAACGATGCCGACCTCAAATTCGGAACCCTCGAAGACGAAAACGGTCAGGAAACGGAACTGAGCAACAGCACGCTGTCGCAGTTTATGATTTCGCCTGACCGCGAAGTTCGCAAGAAAGCCTTCCATCAGTATTATGCTCAGTTTGCCGCCCATGAGAATTCACTCGCCGCAATGCTGCAGGGCTCGATCCAGAAAGATTGCTACTACGCCAGAGCCCGCGGCTACGACGGTGCTCTTCATTCAGAGCTGTACGGCGACAACGTGCCGCAATCGGTTTACGATTCGCTGATAACGTCTGTCCGCAATAACTTGCCAGCGCTCTACAAGTTTTACGATTTGCGTAAACGCAAAATGGGCTTGGATGAAATTCACCACTACGATACGTACGTTCCGATCCTTAGCGACATCGAAGTCGAACACACGTGGGACGAAGCCGTCGAAGCCGTTTGTGATTCGTTAGCGCCGCTGGGCGAGGAATACGTTTCGACGCTACGCGGCGGTTTGTCCGGTCGCTGGTGCGATCGCTATCCGAACCAAGGCAAGCAGTCGGGTGCATTCAGTGCGGGAAGCTTTGATGGCGATCCGTACATTTTGATGAACTACAAGCCCAGAGTGCTCAATGATGTTTTCACTTTGACGCACGAAGCCGGCCACTCGATGCATTCGTGGTATTCGAAGAACAATCAGCCTTTCGAGTACTACAACTACACGATTTTTGTCGCTGAAGTCGCCAGCACGTTCAATGAACAGCTGCTAACGCAGCATATGCTCAAGAACGCGAAGGATGATCGGTTCCGCGCCTATTTGCTTAACAATGAAATCGACTCGATTCGCGCCACGATTATTCGTCAAACGATGTTCGCGGAATTTGAAAAGAAGACTCACGAAATGTGCGAGGCCGGCGAACCGCTGACCGTCGATGCGTTCAAGGAAGTCTACGGCGGATTGCTCAAGGATTACTTTGGTCCCGACTTCGTGGTTGATGAAGAATTGCACCTTGAGTGCTTCCGGATTCCGCACTTTTATCGCGCGTTTTACGTTTATCAGTACGCAACGGGCCTTTCCGCGGCGATTGCGCTTAGTCAGCGAGTTCTAAACGGTGGCGAGCAGGAACTAGGCGACTATCTTGGATTCTTGAAAGGCGGCTGCTCAAAGTATCCGCTGGATCTACTGCGTGACGCGGGTGTTGATTTGGAAAAGCCGGAACCTGTTGATACGGCTTTGAAACATTTTGCCAACCTTGTTGAAGAGCTGGATACATTGCTCTAGCAAAATCAGGGGCCGAAACTCCAGTCGTTTTGGCTAGAGATTCACTTTATTTTTCAAACAACCATACCGAAACGGATTGAGTTGGATGAGCACAGCTTTCTTGTCAACTGAAAACAGCTTTGCACGATATGCGAATGCAATTTTGATCGTGCTATTTCTGGCATCGCCCACGTTTGCTCAAAAGGCCAATGCGACTGCCGTAAACTGGCGAGCAAAACGTATTTTGCTGAACCGGCAATACGGAGCAGACCTTCAAGAGCTGGCGAATTGGTGCCGCGAAAAGGGGACTGAAAAAGAACAGATCACGAACACGTTTAAAATCTATCGTGAGTTTGGTCTCGATCGGCAGTATATATTTCTGCCGACCGAAAAAAAGATGCCAACGGCAGAGGCCAAAGGTTTGGGGGCTGAGTGGCTTCAGAAATTGAATGAAATCAAAGTCGCTCACGGAGCAAGGCTTTTTGAACTTGCGAAGCAGGCTTCCGACTCCAATGCGCACGCCATTGCATTTCAGTTGTTGCATGAAGTCATCTATTACGATCGGGATCACAAAGCTGTCCGCCGAATCCTAGGACACAAGAAACTGAAGGATGGCACATGGCGAATCCATTCGGAGAAAGTTAAGCCGCCTCGAACGAGCGGTCGCGGTCACGATATTGTTGGTTGGCCAGCCAAGAGTTTCTTTACTGTCAACACGCCTCATTTTCAGATCGATTCCAACGCCACCAAACAAGAGACTGCTGATTTGGCGCAGAAGTTGGAAAGTTGGCATTACGTTTGGCGTCAGGTTTTCTTTGAATACTGGGCCAAAGCACCAATCATCAAGAAGTGGCTCAAAGGCGACGGCGGGTTAAAGATTCCTCGTCGTCGGTTTCGAGTGATTTTCTTTCGTGATCACGCGGACTACACGGCGCAGCTCAAGAATCTACAGCGAGGGATTGAGCGGACTTCTGGTTACTACAACGGGATCTTGAAAGTGTCATTCTTTCCGGCGACCGATTCCAATGGCGACCGAGATGAAGCGACTTGGCGACACGAGCTGACACACCAACTGTTTCGCGAGTCGATCGCGACTCGAGAGCAGCCGTTCGCGGATCATTTTCTCTGGCTCGACGAAGGCATTGCGATGCACTTTGAGTCGCTGGTCGTCGAAGGTCAAGTTGCTGCCCTTGGTGGGTTCGATGCGAAACGTTTGCAGTTTTCTCGTGTCCGCAGATTGAGGGAGAACTATCACGTTCCGGTCCAGCAGTTGGCTGCCATGGACAAGAAGGCATTTCAGGCGCGCCAAGACGTTTCCTTGATGTATTCGGAGTCGGCGGGACTCGTCCACATGCTGATGGACAGCCGGAAATATAACATGCAGCCGGTTTTGATTAAATTTATGAAAACAATTCACAAACGAAAAATTAAGCCGGATGCGTTCGAAGAATTGATCGGTCGATCGTTTGAACAGTTGGACAAAGACTACATTGAGTTTTTGAAAGTTAGCAATCGGGACGTCGAAAAACGAATCGAAAATGTCGTATCAATCTCGGCCCTTGCCGCTCCTGACGCAAAGCTAAGTGACGGAGCTTTCGATGTCCTTGGGGCGTGTTCAAATCTTCGTTGGCTGGATATCACGGGTTGTAGTTTCACGAGGAAGCGTTCACTTAAACTTTCGCGATTGGATTTGATCAAGGAGTTGTTTCTAACGGCATCTGTGATTTCTCCAGGTTCGCTGGAGCTTTTGAATCAGTTAGCTTCTCTTCGGGAGCTTGACTTGAGCAGCTCTTCGATTGAAGACGATCAGTTGGCGGAGCTACAAAAGATTCCCAACCTCCAAGTTTTACAAATCGCCAACACACGTATCACCGATTCCGGGCTGCTGACGATTGCCAAAATTCCAAGGTTGAAAGTTCTGGACGTAACGGGAGCCGCTGTGACATCTGCTGGCGTGGAACGCTTTCGACAAATCCGTGGCGATGTGAAAGTCGTGCAACGAAAATAAACGAAGTCAAACAATCTTGTTGAATGCCTGTTCAATCAATTGGACGGCCTCCGAATAGTCGGCGGCGTTGTTCGATTCAAGAAACTCAAGCTGTTCACACGCTGTCGATGCTTCAGTTGCACCCACCGCTCCGAAACTTGATCGCAGAGAATGGCCGCAACGTCTGGCGGTCGCGAAGTCAGAATCGGCGATGGCGATTTTGGCCTGATCAATAATCTTCGGGGACTCTTCAACGCAAGTTTCATAAAGGATACGTGCGAGGTTTTCATCGCCGCCAGTGGTGGCAAGTGCCTTCTCGCAGTCGATGACGGGATGGTTCGGTAAGCCGTTGTGCGAATTTTCGTTCTGTGACTTCGAAGCCACCCCTTCGACGACGGCGTAGAGTTCGTCCGGTTTGAATGGCTTTACCAAATGACCGTCCATTCCCGCGGCCAAGAATCGCTCTCGATCGCCAGCCATCGCGTGACCCGTGATGGCGATCACCCATTGATGTTTGTCTGTGGTTTTTTCCTGCCGCCGCAGTTCTGCAATCGCAGTCAGCCCGTCCATGGTCGGCATCTCGATGTCCATCAAAACTGCGTCATACTGGTTACTCTCAATCGCAGCAAGCGCGTCGATTCCAGTCGTCACAATATCAACGTGGTGGCCACGCCGATCCAATAGACCAGTGACAACTTTTTGATTGATCGGATTGTCCTCGGCCAGCAAAACGCGGCGAGATGCAATTACGGATGTATTCTTCGTGCCGATTGCATGTGACACGTCAGGCAAACGATCCGTCGGCTGCAGTTTTGCCGAAAACCGAAATGTGCTTCCATGTCCAAGCTGTGATGTTGCGGACGCCGTGCCGCCCATCATCTCTGCCAGCGTGCGGCAAATAGAAAGGCCAAGTCCTGTGCCGCCGTAGCGTCGAGCCGTGCTGATTTCTTCTTGCTCAAATGGATCGAAGATGCCGTCGATTTTGTCGGGAGCGATACCGATGCCTGAGTCTTTTACTTCAAACTCGATTAAATGAGATCCGTCGTCGGAGCTAGAGCTTCCTCTGTGGATTCCAACGGCGACCTCACCGTTAGAGGTAAACTTGATCGCGTTGCTGAGCAGGTTCAGCAATATCTGGCGAATGCGAAGATCGTCGCCGATGTAGGTCGGCGAGACAGATTCATCGAGCTTCAATGTTAGCCGAAGGCCCTTTGAATCCGTCTGTGTTCGCATCAGCGTTGTGACTTCATTGGCCAAGTTTTGCATCGAGAACGGTCGTGGATCGAGCTCAAGTTTTCCGGCTTCCATCTTTGAGAAATCGAGGATGTCGTTGATCAATTCAACCAAGTTTTCGGCACTGCCACTTGCACAATCTAGGTACTCCGATTGTTTCCCATTGAGATCCGTGTCACGGAGCAGTTCGCACATCCCCAGCACTCCATTCATCGGCGTGCGGATCTCGTGGCTGATCATGGCGACGAAAGAACTCTTGGCCTCGTTGGCAGCTTCGGCTTCCCGGCGTGCTTCTTCGGTGCGACTCTTTTCGATTTCGAGCTGATCGATGAAAGCAGCTTGCTTGCGATTCCAGACTGCCATTGAGATCGATCCCAACACAAGGAAGCTGGCGATTGTTCCAAGGATCCACCAGAAGCGTCTGGTTTCGTAGAACTTCTTTTGTAGAAACCCCTCGGTGATCCACTGCGAATGGAAGGCACTCTTCTGTCCATTTGGAATTCGGTCCAACGTCTTGGTGATGATACCTGCAAAAATTTTCCAGTCACTGCGAACGCCAAACCCGTTGGTGTACTGAAAGTCAGACTCCCCAGCGATTCGAAGATTGGAAATGCCAGCCCTTTCGGCAACGTGGGCGACTGCAGCGGCGCCGCCAAAAAATGCATACACGTCTCCGCTGGCGACCATCTGGATTCCATGGCTGGGATCTCTGGCTTCGACGACGATGATTTCCGGATGGTTTTGCCGCAAGAATGATTCACCAGTGTAGTCGTTAGGCACGGCGACTTCTTTGCCAACAAGATCCTTCAACGAAAGATCCTGTGTGACTTCCTTGCGAACGACAATGACCGAAGGGTAGGTGATGTATGGCTTGCTAACCGAAACGTAATCGCGATCGTTCCATGGTACTAACAACCCGACGGCGTCGATGTCGCGCTTCTTGAGCCCGTCTAGATTGTCTGCCCACTTTTCGGTACGGACCATCTTGAATTTGATGCCAAGCTCATTTTCAAAATGTTCGAGGTAGCTCGATACGACACCGCTGAAAATGTCGTCGTCTTTAGATTGCGGATCGCTGCCCGGGTCCCAATATTCAAATGGCGGAAAATGTGGCGTTGGAGCCAATCGGATCGTCGGGTGGTCCTTCAGGAACTGTTGTTCTTCTTCGGTTAGCCAGTCAAGTGTTGGCGAAGTTTGAGCCGAGCAAGCGGCGATTGTGAACAACGGCCAGCTGAATAGAAGAATCGCAAAAATGCCAGTTTGCTTTTTGAGCATGGGAACCTCGCCTTGATTCTACGCGGATCGTCGCGGGAATACAAAAAGTCGATAGAATTTAAGGATCAATTAACTTCAATCGATGGCGATACTTATGAAACCGTGGAACCTTGCACAAACCAACTACGCAACTGTCAAACAAAATAACTACGAAGTAGCCGTTTTGCCGCTGGGGGCAACCGAGCCGCATAACTTGCACTTGCCCTATGGCACAGATCTGTTTGAAGGCACGATCGTTGGAGAAAAAATCTGCGAGGCAGCCTGGAATGACGGGGCCAAAGTGGTTCTGTTGCCGACGATCCCCTACGGTACCGAAACCAATATGCGTGAATTTCCATTGGCGATTAACGTGAACCCTTCAACGCTCAGTCGCATCATTGAAGACATCGTAGAGTCTCTGTTGCAATCAGGCGTTCGCAAAGTTGTGCTGTTGAACAGCCACGGCGGAAACGGAATGAAGCCGTTTCTGCGCGAGATGTCAGGGAAGACGGAGTCTCATTTATTTTTGTGCAATTGGTATCAAGCGTTTAGCGACGTGTATTCCGATATTTTTTCGAAGGCCGAAGATCATGCCGGTGAAATGGAGACGTCTTTTGGCCTCGCTTACTTTCCCGAGTACGTTGCCGTTAACGATGACGGTTCGTTACCGGCTGACGAAGGTGCGGTCCAGCCGACGCGATTCGAAGCACTCAATGAAGGCTGGGTTTCGATCTCACGCCCTTGGCATTTGCTCACCTCGAACACAGGCTCGGGCGATCCGCACGCCGCGAGCGCTGAAAAGGGAGAGCGTATGATGGAAGTGTTGGTTGAGAGGCTGGGCAAGTTTTTGGTGGAATTGTCGGAGGCTGCAATTGACGATCAGTTTCCGTTTTAGTTACGTTGTTGAGATTTGTTTGCTGTGAGAGTGCGTTCCGTTTTTCAATTATGGGCTTCAAGTGAAAACACTTTTGCGAATTGGCTTCATCTTTTTCTTTGGATTGCTTTTGTTTGCGGTGTACAAGTACTGGCTGCAGCCAAAGCTTGTCGCAGGGTCGATGAAGTCATCGGTTCCCGATTGTGTATATGCTGCTGATGTCGGAGCAGCAGGTGCTGGCAATGTTGAATTTTCACCGGATGGAAAATTGCTTGCTGTCGAAAGCAACCGTCGACGCTCAATCCTCGATGCTCATTCAGGGAAGGAAGTCTGCGATTTTTCGAAAAGCAAAGAGAAGACCTATGGGTTTTGCTTTTCAGCCGACAGTCGCCAAATTGCTTACGCAGACGAATCAGTCATTCGAATCAAATCAAGTCAGGGTGAATTGATCAGCGAGATCGATATCTCTGAACACGGAAAGCTTGGATTTTTCAGTAAAATCTACTTTGTGCCAAAAGAAGATGCGGTTGCATTTACGTTCGGCAAAGGGGTGTTCTTCTACAAATTTTCCGGTGAAAAAATCGCTCGGTATTCGACTGATGAGTCCTTGCGGTTCGTCACAGTTGGCCCTGATGGAAAGAGCATTCTGGCCTCTGACTGGAAAGCGAAAGTTTATCGCTGGAATCGCGACGAGCCAGATTCTCCACAAACAGTTCCGGCTCACATCGAGTATCTCGCCAGAGCAACCGTGAGTCCCGACGGACTTCTACTTGCGACGCACGGTCGCGACCACACGAATCCCAATGGCGACTTTGAGTTAAAGATTTGGGATACGAAGGATCTTTCTCTAGTCCATGCGATTGCGATCGGGAAAGGCGTTACCGATTTTTCATTCGACGTAGAAGCGAACTATCTATTGGTTTCCAAATCAACAGGCGAAGCGATTACTTTTGAAACCAAAACGGCCGAGGTCGCAAAAATTTGGCTGATGCCTCGTGGAATTGCGACATCCGATATTTCACCAGATGGAAAGTATGTCGCTTTTGGGCTTAGTAAAAAAGTCACAACGATCGATACCAACACGCATCGAGATTTTGTGAAAGGTAACATTCGATATCGACGCAAGAATGGCCAACCGATTCCTTACCAAACAATCAAAGGCCAATCGGTTAGCCCCGGGGCCGTGCTGGTTCTTGAGAGTAAGATTGACGAAGTTGCTCAATGAATTTTGTAGCCTAATTCAGTGGGCGATCAGCCAATTCGCTCCGTGTCCCGTTTCGACTTCGATCGGAACTTTCATTGGGATCGCGTTCTTCATCGCTTCGACGATCACGGGGATGACGGTTTCGGTTTCATCCTTATGCATGTCGAAGACGATCTCGTCATGAACGGTCAGCAACATCTTGGTGGCGAAACCGCCAGATTCTAACGCCTCGTAAACGCGAATCATCGCCAGCTTCAACATGTCAGCGGCAGTGCCCTGAATCGGACTGTTCATGGCGAGACGCTCGGCGGCTCTTTGGAGCGTTTTATTTCGCGAGTTGATGTCGCGCAAGTATCGACGACGACCTGTGCGAGTCGCAACGTATCCGTGTTCTCGCCCGAATTCAATCGTGCGGTCGATGTACGATTGCACGCCAGGATGCTTGTCGAAGTAGTTTTCGATTAGTTCATTGGCTTCGTTGCGCGGAATGTTCAAACGCTGCTGCAAACCGAATGCTGAAATGCCGTAGATGATCCCGAAGTTTACCGTTTTGGCTTTGTCACGCATCTCGCGAGTTACGGCTTCGGGGGCGACTTTATAGACTTTCGAAGCCGTCGACTGATGAATGTCGGCGCCGGAGTTAAACGCCTCAAGCATGGTTGGATCTTCGCTCAAGTCCGCCATGATGCGGAGCTCGATCTGAGAATAATCCGCGGAAAGGATTTCGAAGTCTTCGCCGCGCGGGACAAACGCAGCGCGAATTTCTTTTCCGCGTTGCTTACGAATGGGGATCGTTTGAAGGTTAGGATTGTTGGACTGCATCCGCCCGGTTGCTGTCCAAGTCTGGCTGTAATGCGTATGTAACCGGCTCTGATCGTCGATCGTGTTGGGAAGCTGATCGACGTAAACGGACTTCAGTTTTACTGCGTTTCGATATTCCAAAACGTCCGCCACGATTTTGTGGTTCGGGGCCAAACGCAAGAGTTCAGATTCCCGCGTCGAATACTGGCCAGTCGCTGTCTTTTTTGGATTGGAAACAAGTTCAAGTTCATCGTACAGGATCGTGCCAAGTTGCTTTGGTGAATCGATGTTGAATTCGCGACCCGCTTCTTCGTAAATTCCGTCCCGCAGTTCGACGATTTCGACTTCGAGCCGTTTGGAGAAATCGGCCAAAGCGTCGGTGTCCAACGTGATGCCTTCGTATTCCATGTCGACCAACACCGGAATCAACGGGCACTCGATGTCGTAGCAAACTTCGCTGACACCACGTGACTCGATATCGGGACGCAGGACCGCGGCGACTTGCAGAGTAATGTCAGCGTCCTCGCAGGCGTATTCGCAGACTTTGTCTAACGGTACGTCGCGAAGGCTCTTTTGCTCTTCTCCTTTCGGTCCGATCAAGTCGGAAATTGGGATCGGGCGATAGCCAAGATAGAGCTTGGCCAGATAATCCAGACCGTGACTCATCTCGGGTTCTTTCATCGAATGAGCCAGCATCGTGTCCATTAACTTGCCGTGGACTTCAATGCCGTGCCACCTGAGAAGTGTCAAGTCGTACTTGAGATTGTGTCCGATTTTTTCAATTGACTTGTCTTCAAGCACTTCGCGAAATTCTTCGAGCACCGATTGAGCTTCGGATATTCCTTCTGGGCAGGTGACGTAGTAGGCAGAATGCGGTTCAAACGCAAACGCAACGCCCAGTGGCAAAGCTTTGCGTGGATCGAGCCCTGTTGTTTCGGTGTCAAAACAAAATGCGGTTTGCTTTTTTAACAGTTGAATCAAATCCGCACGCTGCTGCGGAGTTTCAACCAACTGATAGTTGTGCTTCACGGTCGCGAGGCTTTTTTCTTTTGCGACACCTTCATCGAACAGTGTCGATTGAATTTCTTTTTCACGTTTTTCGCGAATGACAGCAGCTCGTTTCGGCGCTGAAGTGAACGATTTGCCAAACATCTTCCGGCCGAGCGAATCGAACTCCCATTCCATGAACAGTTGCCGAAGAGCTTCGTCGTTTGCTTCTCGAAGCTGGAAGTCAGCTAGGCGAAAATCATGGGGCACATCGGTCTTGATGGTGACCAGCATCTTCGAGAGCAGCGCCATGTCTCGATTTTCCTCAACGCGTTCCTTTTGTTTCCCTTTAAGTTCGCTGGTGCTGTCGAGTAGTTTTTCGATGGTGCCAAATTGGCTGATGAGCTTGACGGCTGTCTTTTCACCGACGCCGGGGATGCCGGGAATGTTGTCGCTTTTGTCACCCATGAGCCCCAGAATATCGATGACTTGATCGACCCGCTCGATCTGCCACTTTTCCAAAACGGCAGCGACGTCAAGCTGCTCAAACGTTCCGCCACGGTGCCCTGGTTTGTAAACCGTGATTTTATCAGTCACCAATTGGTGATAGTCTTTGTCGGGAGTAACCATGAAAACGTTGAAGTCTTCTGCGGCTGCCTCAATTGCGAGCGTGCCAATGATGTCGTCGGCCTCGAAGCCGGGCGTCCGGATGATCGATATGTTGAGTGCTTGCATCAACTGGTCAACCATCGGAATCTGCGTGGCGATATCCTCTGGCAGTTTGTCCCGTTGAGCTTTGTAGTCGTCAAAGACTTCGTGTCGAAACGTGGGGTCGCTTGTGTCGAACGCGATCGCGATATGGGTCGGTTTCTGTTTTTTGATCAGATCGAACACGGTGTTCGCAATTCCAAAAACGGCTGACGTTGGAATCTCTCCCGACGTGAACCGAGGGCTGCGAATCATGCCGAAGTGGGCGCGATAAATAAGCGCCATTCCGTCTAGGAGGAATAACTTTTTGGGTTCGGTAGCCGAGAATAAATCTGGGCCGTCAATGATTGATCTCTTTTTCGCCATTTTAAGAAAGTGTCCGAAGTTCGATTATTGCGAATAAGGTTAACAAAATCATCGTGTTTTGGATTGGGGGCGATTCTCCCGTAGAAAGCGACAGAATATAGCGTTATCCTTTTCAATAGATGAGAACGCGTAACAAGGCCAACTTTGGCCTGTCGGAGACTGGCCTTTTTTGGGCCAGCAGTTGAATTTTTTGGAAGCTCAATGGAAGTCGTCGGTTTAACCGGTGGTGTTGCCAGCGGAAAGAGTTTCGTCGCCCACTGTCTTGAAGAGCTGGGAGCTTCACGGATCGATGCAGATCTTGTGGCTCATGAAGTTTTGAAAGACGTTAAAGTCATCGGCAATGTTGTCGATCGATGGGGCGACGACGTGCTCGACGATGATGGCCAGATCGATCGAAAACGACTTGGGAAAATTGTTTTCGGTGGTCCAGACGATACGGAACTGGACCAACTGGAATCCATAATGCATCCGGAAATTCGAATTCGTATTCGAAAGCAAATAGACCAATTCAAGGGTTCGGCAAACGTCGACTTGCTTGTGCTGGATATCCCTTTGCTGTTCGAAAGCGAATACAATCAACATTGCGACCATGTGATTTTTGTCGATGCGGCTCGAACCCTGCGTCAACAGCGAGCGAAACTTCGCGGTTGGGCGGAAGACGAACTGGATCGGCGAGAGTTACGGCAGTTGCCGATCGAAGAAAAGAAACTTCGGTCTGATGTGGTGATTGACAACTCCGGCACAAAAGAATCAACGGCTCGGCAGTTGGCTGACTTTGTTGAGGGTTTGGGGATTAGTATCCCAAATTCGTTTCGCGATCTTTATTTAGACTCCTCCAAAAATAAAGAATCCGAAATCAACCCGGACCCGCCCAATGGCCATCGGTGAATCAAAGCCAAACCCTGAATCCAGTTCCAAGTTGTCGTCCGACGATAAATCGGTTCCTGCTGATACGTTTATTGACATTTCGAACTATCAAAAACTGGATGGTCGGCAACTCGATGCGTTGCTCTCGCAGCACAAACTGTCAGTCGACAAAAGTAGCTCTTCGGAAGTGAAAATTCGAGCGGTATTGGACCATCACTTGCAAATCGGGGACAAGCTGGTCGGAGTCGGAACGCTGCAAATTCTTCCCGATGGATTCGGCTTTCTGCGAAGCCGATGGTTCAACTATCTTGGTGGACCGGACGACATCTACGTTTCGCCCAGCCAGATTAGAAAGTTTGACCTTGCCAATGGCGACGTTGTCAAAGGACAAGTTCGTCCACCGAAAGACAACGAAAGATTCTTTGCGTTGCTTCGAGTGTTCAAAGTCAATGAGCAGGATCCAGCTGAAGCATCCAAAATACCTGAGTTCGATGGGCTTGCACCGCTTTCACCAAACGTCAGCATTCCGCTTGATTCGGATAATGCCAATTCGACCTGTCGAATTGTCGACATGATTGCACCGATTGGATTTGGGCAGCGCGGCATTATTGCAAGTCCTCCGCGGTCTGGGAAAACGAAACTGATTCAAGCTTTGTGCGAGGAAATGCTGGCGAACGATTCAAAGGCTCATGTTTTCATTCTTCTGGTTGACCAGCGTCCCGAAGAGATTGGTGAGATGGAAGAGCTTCTCGAGAGTGATCGTTGTGAAGTGATTAGTTCAGTCTTTGACGAGACGACGTTTCGGCATCACGATGTTGCCATGATGGTGTTGGAGAAAGCCAAGCGGATGGTGGAAACTGGTGTCGATGTTGTCGTCTTCATCGACTCGTTGACCAGCTTGGCAAGGTTTGAGTTAGGGCATTCGTATTCGAAAACCTATTTGGAATCTACTGCCTTACCCAAGACGAAGTCTTTCCTTGCGTCCGCCCGACGGACCAATGATGCCGGAACGCTGACGATTCTGGGTACCGTGAAAGTTGAATCCGGCAATGAGTTGGACGATTCGATTGCCGAAGTTTTGCGAGGTACGGCGAACATGGAGATTCAACTTGATCGAGAATTGGTCCAACGTCGAATCTGGCCTGCAATCAATATTCACCTAAGTCAGTGCCAACAAGAAGAAGTTCTTTTAGATGATCTGTACGATTCAGTTTGCAAACTCAGGCGATCCCTGGGCGATCTAAGTGTTGCCGAGGCGATGGAAAAGCTATTGGCCCAGATCGACAAAACGGAATCGAATAGAGATTTGCTTGGCGGGATGTAGGCGAACGTTAATCTTCGTCGTAGAAAACTGCCTGTCGGGGCAACTATCGAATCGCGCCGCTGGCTTCTTCTGCCACTCGAGTTTTCCCCGTCACGATATCGATGTGCCTATTATAAAGCTCGGTTTCGTCGATTGCACCCGTTTCATCAAATTCAAAGCGGAACATGTCCGTTGAAATTGACTGACGGCGAATCTGGGTGAATTTGATCGACATCGCGGGAGAAGGCGCATTCGCAACCTTTTCGTCGAACTTGAAAAACAAGATCTCCACCGGCTCCCATTCTGCATCTGCTGCACCGCGGAATCGAAGCCTTACTCCATGGGGAATCTGCGGCGGAAGCTTGGGCCAATTTGGGGTGGGAAGGATTTCCCGATGGTCAACGCGTCCAGCCATTAATCTCGCAAGGTGATCCGGATTCCAGGTGCCGACGATTTCCATCAATTCTGAATCGCCAGTTGCAGTCTTCACCTCGCCAAAGTTAAAGGCTTCTGACAAATTCCTGAACAGGCTGTCAAAGGAACCCTCTCCAATCCATGATGCCGGCAGTGTCGCCTTGATGATGCCAGCGTCCTCGTTGTCCAGCCGCTGTAAGTCATGGAATTTTAGTTGCCTGCTGTCGCGATGTTCCATCAGGCGGTATTGAAATCTTCCATCGCAAACCTGAGTCAACTTAATAGGGTTCGTGGAATCGAGGATCAACTCAAGTCGCGTTTGTTTTGTTCCTCGCCCCTGATTCCAAAATCGGCCCTTGATTGTCTGAGCAACATCAAACAGATGGCTGATGATTTCAAGGTCTCCCAAAACCGGAGCACCATTCCGCAAAGATGTGGAGATCTGCTTGAGAACCTGAGCCCCAGATAGCTGATTCGTGTTGACTGCTTGTTTAAATTCCGCCTGCGGAACTGATGTTGGCACCGATGCTGGCACATTTGAGTGCTGAATGGCTGCCGAAGCTTCACTGGCTTCCTTGGATTGCCAAAGCCACAGCAAGCATCCGATCGCTAGCAATGTGATTGCAATGGGTAATTCTTGCTTCATGAAACGGCTATTCGGAATTTGCGAAAGAAAACCATTACGACGCGCCGAACTAAAGGACAACGAGCCAACAGAAATCATCGTTGGCGTGATTCAAACGCGGGTCGCATCCTAGAAGTCATTGGATTGCTGGTCTACGTCAATTTCACGCAGGCGACGAACGAAGTTAGCCATTTGAAACAAAAGAGAAGCTTGTCGGGACCGGTATTTCCGACGGCACATGATCGCCTTGAATGGCGAGACATTCCCAGGGGAGAATTTGATGTACGTGCGTATCACAACTGGCTTGATGTTGGTCTTGGCTTTTGCCATGACGGCAAATGCTCAGGCTCCGCTGGCCCGCACGGGCTTGCCGACCGGCCACAACTTGCCACCAGCTCAGATGCTGATGGAACCAGGTCCGGGCGTAGGTGGCCCGGGTCCAGGCGTCCTGTTGGCTTCATCACAAGGTGCTGGACCGGGCGCTTCGATGGCCGGCTATGGCCCATTCGGTGCGGTTCGATTGCAATCGGTTCAGGTGCTTTTTGATCGTCCTGAGTTGATGCAAGTCAGCTGGGATGTTTCATCTGTTGGCCAATACGATTCATCGCCACTGATCGTTCCGGGTCGTCAGAACTTCCGTCAAGGCGGAATCTATCGTTTGAAGATTTCGAACATCGAAGGTCGTCCTGGCATGACGCTTTATCCAACACTAGAAGTTGGAGTTGCTTCGCCACGCACATCGGCGTACCTCGCACACGCTGCGATTCCAATTCAGTTCACAGAAGAAGACTTCGACCAAGTAGCTGCGGCTAACTTCGTCACGAAAGTCATCTACGTTCCAGATCCTGAGTATCAAGAGTTGGCTTTGGCTGGTGTTGATACACTTGTTAGCACTCGTTTGGATCCAGGTGTTGATCCTATCGTTGAAGCTGATCGTCGCGGAGCAATCCTAGCCATCATGCGTCTTGGAAACAAGGACCTCGAAGGTCAAGGCATGGACGCTTCGCTTGCTGCCGGTGCATTGCCACCGGGCTACAGCGGTGCTGGCGGCGGAAGTCGCGATTACATCTCTGGTGTTACTGGACCAGCTTACGGTATGCCTTCGGTTGGAACTAACATTGGCCTTCCAGGTCCAGCACACATTCCACTTGGTGGGCCAGCTGGCCTCAAGAGCTACACCATGCACAACCACACGGCGACGCAGATCCCGGGCCCAACTCACAATGTTGATGTCTTGGTCAAGCAGCGTCCTGGATTGAGCTATCCACGACCAGCAGATCGTGTATTGATTCAAGAGCGTACGATTCGCCCTCCGCATGGCAACATGCAGCCTCCAGCAGATATGGTCCACGGCCAACTGCAAGGTCGCTCAGGTCGCGGTGTCTTCCATCGCTAGTCATTAGTCGCACCGCGACCCATACGTCGCCATGCGATTTGAAAACCAAGCAGCCGCGTCGGGCATTCGCTCACGCGGCTCTTTTTTCGCCAAGTTTCTTGGTGCCCAAAAAGGTGCCGTAACCCGAAGACTCAATCATGACCTCACGATTCAGCAAATTCGGAACTGTTGTTGCAACGACCATCGCGATCGTCTGCTCGTTCACAACACTTGCCAACGCACAGCAACCACATCATTTGATTCGCGGAAACATGATTCCCGGGCAGGCTTCACAGATCAAGCTGATGGGCAGTCCGTCCAAAGCGGGTCAAATCCAGCCGGTCCAAGTCGTGGCGCCCGACGGAGTTGAGTTGTCGGTTGTCAGCAACGGCTCGTTCGTTTCAACGTCTCAGTCCGACTATACCGTGGGCATGCAAATGGGATTACTGTACCGATTTCGAATCGCGGGTGCAGAAGTAGCGAAGGGCTATGAACTGTATCCGTCGGTTGAGTTGCTGGACCTACTTCATCCACCAGAGGGATTGGAAACCAATTTTCCGATTCCTGTTGTCATCACCGATGCCGATATTCGTGAAGCAAACGCTGGGCGTATGGTCACCAAAGTGATCTATTTGGAAGACCCTGAAGTTGCGTTGCCGCGTGGCGGTGACAAGAACGAGCAACCTTGGTTCGATATTTCAGCGACCGAGGATCCAATTCTGGCGGCTCAAGGATTGGGTCGACCGATGGCGATTCTTCGAATTGGATCTCGCGTTCCAACCAGTGAAGAACTGGCGAACTCGTCGGCCAATGCTTTCAACAGCGCGACGCCGTCACCAACAACCAAAACATTTCAACCGGGTTTGAAGATGAATCCGAAGTATCCTTCTGCTACGTTTCCAGCAGTCGATCACAACACGATTACGGTTCCAGAAGCTGTCTCAAGCGAACAAAACTGAGCATTGAAAGTCTTGTCATGATTTTGAAATTCAAATCAACGAAGATTGCCGCCACATTGGCCTGCGTGTTCGCGTTATCGGTTTGCTCGGGATACGCGAGCCTTTCACAGGCTCAGGAAACTCGGACAACGATTCGATTGACTTCCCCTGAACAAAACGCTCAAGCACAACCAGTTCAGACGCCACCGACGGTTCAGCCGAATGCGATTGCTCCGCATCCAGATGCCAACACCATGCCTTTGAAGCGACTGGCCTCTGAAGGTTCCATGGAAACCGCCGACGGATCCGCCAGCCCGGCCGTATTTACAGCGGTCAATCCTGACGATCCAAATCTTGGTTTCACGGAACGGTCCGGGTTTACGATTCAGCAAGGTGAAATGCCGGCATGCGTGGAGACCTTGATCACGCCGCAGCCAATGGCCAGTCCGGTCGCGACAGGAAATCACCAACTGCGCTCCAATGATCAAAGGAACTCGCGAGCCTTGAGCGACGAATATATCTATGACGGCGACGATCGCGGCAAGAAAGTTGGCGTCGATGAAAACTGGAACATCTTCGGAATGGAAACCGAAGATACGTTTGGCCATTTTGATACCGTTGATGGTCGCAGGTTGGTTTCGCCAAGTAATCGAGTCAAAATTTATGCTCCTCGATTCGCGGCTGTCCGAAAAGTCGACGGAGTCTACAACGCACGCCGCAACACGCGAGTCGGATCGTTCGACAAAAAAATGGTGATGCAGGTCTCTCGCGGGAAGGATTTTTCTTCTTCGACGATGCAGAACCTTGCACCTAATGGCATCGAGTCATCCAAACGAGCCAGCGGATTTGAGCATCGAACACGCGGTGTCACTTCGGATCAGGCGATCGAGCTGATTGGTGTGCGAAACAGTTTTGCTCCGTATGAAAATCTGGATTTGATTCGATGGGGTCGATACGCCAGCAGCCAAATGGCTCGACTGGAACTCGGCATGCAAGCCGCGAACGTTTGGCAGGACAATCTGCGATTGAAAGTTCACGCAAAAGGTGCTCAGCCGGTTGTCGTGAATGATCTTTCGAGTGCACAGCAAATCATTCACGTCAAAAGCGACGGAAAAGGTTCGGTCCTTCGAGTTACGAAAGTTGCGTCGAAGATCGCCGCCGAACAGGGTGAAGAAGTCGAGTTCACGATTCGATTTGACAA
>CAZORS010000084.1:0-21072 GCA_964582025.1 uncultured Pirellulaceae bacterium
AGGTCTGGAACATCCGGCGGGCGAACCGCTAATGGAATCACGGCCAGAGTTCGACTGTGCGATTCGTCCAGATAGTCATTGATCTTCTTGGCGACTTCGGGAGCAATCTCGTCCGTGTTTCCGGTGACCCAAAAAGTCGAATCGGCTCCGACGCTTGCCGTCGCCACGTTGCCAAGCTTTCTGACAACGTTGGCTCGATTGTCAAAACGATCTTGGCTGCTGATCGCGAGGATCGAACACTTGCGACCGTTCCAACGTCCGACGCTTACTCTGTCCGCTCCGAGGACTCGGCGAGCCTCATTGGCGATTGCGTAGGCGGTTTCCTTGAAATCGATCGATCGATGAACTTCGCTGATGAAGTCCATCTTTTCGGACCACTTGTCAGCCCGAGCTACAACTTGGTCTGCCGCGGCGGGTTGCTGCCCCGGCGCTGCCGCTGGAGCAACATCCTGTCGTGCATGCCAACGCTGAAACAACGCCGCAATTTGACTCAGGAAACGGAGGTAGCCTTCTTGAGCTTGTGGAGAAATATCTCCACGCTGAATCAGCTCGACTGCCCCGACGGCATCTTCCTGCCGATTCAGAACCGGAGAGAACAACATCAGAAACGGTGACGGAGTCTCCACATCGGATCCGTCATCGGCGGCTTCAGCCTTCGCATCGTCGACGACTTTGCCAGTGAAAGCTTCCGACATGACGCCAACAGGCATCTTCTGACGAACCACATCAAGGATTGCGCGGCTGTGCTGTTCGTTCTCTGGCGCAAGAATCTCTCGTGCCTGATCGTGTGGAGCTTTTCCAGAATGGTGAGTCAGCTTTGGAATTCCCTTTCCAGTGATTTGCCAAAAAAGCGCACCATGGGCGCCGGTGATCTCGACCAATCGGCCAAGAACTTCGGCACAGAATTGGTCGAAGTCTTCCTGAGTCTGGGAGAGTTCAGTCAACCTACGGATGACTTGACGGACTTCTTCCTTGATCCTGTCCGCGTTTTGAGATTCGGTCTGTGTTGACATAAAAGGTCGCTAGGAGCCGTTCAAAAGGGAACTACACGGGTTTGCTCATTTGCGCACAACCCGAAAAATACAACTCAAAATTATAAATCGCAGTTATCACAAAGGAAACGCAAAGAATTGGAACGGTCACCCTGAATGAGCTTAAAAGGGGGTCATTTCTTAATATGACGGGATTGTGCCAGTCGTTTGGCTGGCTATTTGAGCAGCTTTATTGATGCATGCATTTCAGCTAAGGCAACCGAAGCCGGAAATTATGCTCAGGATTGACGGTTTTTCGCCTTCAATAAAGTTCGCCCCGTTGCTAACATTTGCCTGTTCAAAAGCCGAGCAATCGCCGAAAAAAACTACATCAGATACAAAGATCCATCCCGGGAACGATCCTATGGCCAAGCCAACTCATAAAGTCAAAAAAGCCAATCACGGCAAACGACCTGCCAACAACCGCGGTCGCAAAGCCAAGAAAAAGCGAATCAAGACTCCGTAAACCGGAGTTGACCACCATTGAGTACAATGAAGAGAGGCAGACCATTTTTGGCCTGCCTTTTTTTGTGCGCCGACACATCGCCTCAACCATGACCTACCGAGTCAGCCCAACTGCGAGCTCTCCCGGTTTGACTCGGCTGGAATATGCGCTAGCCCCATCAAAGCAGGCATGTCTTACTAGGACATTTTCAAACTCAATCGCATCGATGGCCGCATTTTTGAAATTGGCGAAAGTCAAATCGCAATCAATGAAGAAGCAGGTTTTAATACAAGCATCGAAGAACTTGGCGTTTCGAAAACTGACATTTCGAAATCGCCCATCCATCCAACAGCTTGAGAAATCAATATCATCCAACTCACAATCATTGAGTTCTAAATAATTCTGGAATTCAAGTCGTGAAAAGTCGCGACGGCCAGCTTCGTATGCAGCAAGCAGTTCCTGTGAAGTCATCGAAGTGATGGTGTTCGTGTTAGGTAAGTCTGCCATTTCTGTTTAACCCGTGGAGTTCATTTGAGTTCCAATCTAGTCACTGGCCAACCCAAGCCCTGCCGTCCCAAATCGTCGCGCCGTCCGTCATCGTTTTCCTGTGCCGAGTGCAAGAGACATGATTATCCGCCATTTATAGCGCCGACTCCAGCACCCTTTGCTTCTGTTGCCATTTCCAACCGAGACGCGACACGAAACACATCGCCAGTAGTGAACACGCTCCGGCTCCCGACGCCGTAGCCACGTGGTGTGTGGCGATCAAGCTCATACCGTCTCTTACCGACATCGTATTGCTTCCGGAAATAGCGTAGTAAGCACCTTGGTTCCAAAACAGAAATCGAGAGACGCAGGCGATCAAACAAACCAAGAAGATTGAGCCAAGAATCCACTTTGGTTTTTCGTAGACTGAAAATGCTGCCCACAACGCAAGAATAATAGTCAACGCAATGGGCAAACTCCGAATTGCAAAACCAATCCAAATCGCAACAGAAATGCCGAGCAAGATCGGCCCAAACACTGCGAAACACAGACCGATTGCCAACGGAAACAAAAACAGATCAATCAATGGAATCTGTGTACTACGCTTTTGAGCATCGAAGGCCGTTACTTCCGTCGGTCTCAGCCGCCATCCAAACATTCGCGTGATCACACAAATGAAAGACACGCCGATCAAAACGAATAAGCACGTAAGTCGCATCGCCCCGAGCTCTAGTTCAAAACAATTCCAAAGGAACATTTGCACAGCCCACAGTATTGCCACCCCGATGACAGCAACTGGCAGTCGAAACGACCAACGCAATCTCGCAAAGGTTGCCCATATCGCGACCATCGCCATGAGACAACCCAACACGCAAGTCAACGCAACGTCGGCGGGACGATCCGAATAAAACGACATCATGCTATCCGGGAGCCAGCCACCGAAAACAAATCGAAGCAGCGCAATCGAAAACCAAAGCAACAACAAAACCAATACATCGCTAATCGCACGATGTGCATCTCGACGACGAGAACGTGTCCACACCCAAGCAATACTCCACACGACACTTCCGCCGATCGCCAAAACAACCAGCGTCCAGAACGGCCAACTGTCCTCAACCACGCGAATCCGATCGCCTGTTTTCGCGTCATATATTCCCAGTTGCGTGCGATGAGTACCGCACCCAGAACGCAGATAGTCAGCCCATGAACAATTCCAATGAGTAACCTGCAAGGCCATCGTGTTGCCATCGGGACTCAGGACCGGCGACGGAGCACCAAAGTTTCCCACTCGGCTGATCCTGTTTTCAAACTGCATTGAACGCCAATCAAACAGTTTGAAAACCTGATTGTGTTCAAACAGAATTCGATGTTCCGTTTGAAACACGACCTCAAGATTGTCGGGAGGAATCTTGGCATTTAGAATAACATCTCTTCCCTCGTTTATCAGCTTGAAACCAACTCCCGGAACCTGGACGATCGATCGCTTTGCATCAGCCGACAAATAGGGAATCGCACTTTCAGATCGAATTTTCGTAGGCGCACCTGTTTCAAATGAATACGTCGCACCGGGAACAAGCTTTCCGGTGGAACTGTCAGGCAAAGACTCAACAAGCGTATTCTCAACGGCGTTAGTTAAAAGCCCTGTGGTTTGACTATCCACTTTGTCGAAATATCGTTTGCTTTCGCCGACCGCAAACGGCTCACTTTTCCAAGTTACTTCACCGTTATTCAGATCGATGATACATGAACGAAAGTAGTTATCACGATCGCCACCTTGGCTATTGCAGAACAGAAACCGCTGATTTGCACTTACAACAACTCGAGTACAAATCCCATTCCATGGGTAAACTTGCGACGCACCAACCTTGGCCAGGTCCGTGTCGAAAAAAGTGAATTCGTCTCCGTCATAGGCGACGATTCTGTTTTTTGTCGCGACCATCACAACATATGGCTGCATGCCCTTCCCGCGGCCCAACTCCACCGATGTTCGAACACCGTCTCGATCACGAAGGAGCAAGGATGGGCTTAGCAGCGTGGCATGTTTGCGATAAATCAATTCGCTTCCACCGTCGCCAACGGCAAGCAACTCATAGTCGGCCGGCCGACTTTTCGCGAAAGCCATAATCGCCAACAGCAAGAATGGCAGAAGCAGCAGTAGTAAGTTCTCAACGGATATGCGCAATGCTCAGAAATCCAATCACGACGAATCAACAGACGAACTGCTCATTGTAGCGAGTTCCGAGTTTGCGCGAGTTTTTTCTGTTGGCAATTTGAAACTGTAGAAAGAAGGCACCGCCGAATCAGCGACTTAACCCGCGTTGCGGATCCACGATTCGATCACACGTGCGGCCGAGTCCGGATCTTTTTCGACGAGGCTGCCGAGTTTCTCTTCGGCGGCGCGGCGAGCATAGTCTTCCGGCTGAGCCAAAGCAATTTCTGGCAACGGTTGAGCAGGAGTTTCGCTGGCTGCTTCGGCAGTCGCGTTGATTGAAATGATATCTTCATTCATCAATTCATCTGCATCACTTTCGTCATACTGGTTGTGACGCGTCATGATCGTAAGCAAAACCAAACCAATCAGCAGAACTGCTGCTGAGGGCCAATGCTTGATGGCAATTTCTTTCAACCGGACCTGCCATGTCGGAACCGCGACAGGTGCAGCAACTGGTGGCGGAACGAACTGCACCGAAATTGGAAACGGAGTTCCTTGAGCAAAAGAAGATTTCGGCAAAACGGGTTTCACCGCTTCAACGATACTCCGACCAAGCTGATTCGTGGCTTGCTGCTTGATGTTGGGTTTGTCGGCTGGGAATGCTGCTTTGCCAATCGACATTTGCGATGCAACGGACTCTGGAACTTGTAGCATCACGTCCACGCGACTTGTGTAAGTCGGCGCGACAGCAACAGGCGTTGCAATGACTGGGGCAGGAGTCGATCGTTCCGGTTGGATGTCGTGAATCGAAGCTGAGCCATTGGTTCCGATGACCGCAACGAACGGTTGCGAGGGAGCAACTTCCACTGGCTTGTTGTAGGAAACGGGTTTGGCGACGACCGGATTTTCAACCATGTCGACACGCACCTGGACATCAATCTCACCATAAGACTGGAGGGCTTGTTGAATTCGTTTGCGATAGAAAGTTTCCTGCTCAAAAGGCGGACGCTGATCGATGGCGACAACTTTCTGGCCGGCACCTCCCGATCGATGCGCGTAGCCGGATGTGATATCGATGACCCGAATATTTTCTGCTGGAAGTCCCGCGACTGCTCCGGCGATCATTTCTCGCAACGTCGAAACCTGATCAGAATCGAGAACCACATTGGTCGGTGGCTCGACAGACACAACGGCTGTCTGTTGTGCAGGCTTGAAGACAGAGCCGCCTGAGGCAACGTCCATCTCGAACCAAGCATTTTTCACGAAAGGCAATCGCACCACCATCTCGCGAATCAGCCGCTTCTTTTGTGACTCTTCGACGCGTTTCTGTTGAGAACGCGAAAGGAATGGATTCACTGTCGGCGCGGTTTCTGTTTCGTTCCGCAGAAATTGTGGCAAGGCATCGTTGTCTGCGATCGCGTTGAGACATTCTTCCTTACGATGCTCAGGCACCATCAAGATTCCATTGTCGATTTTGCAACCAGTGATGCCGGACTTGCCGATGGCGAACGCCATCCGTTCGAGATCACCTTCGCCAAGCTGTTGACTTTCAAGCAACGCCACAAGAGGTTTTGACTTGTTGACATGAACCACTTGCAAAACGGCAATGACTGCCAAAATCAGCACACCGACAATGATTGCCTGCGTTTGACGTTGGCCCAGTTTTTCCTGAATTTGAGTCGGAAGATTCATCCTTGAAGACTCCGCACTTTCTAAATGTTGTCAGTTGTTTTTGGTTGGTAGTTCAAGCAGCGCGTCGCTGACTTGTATTTTCACGTGAGGCTGGTTTCGGCACGACTAAGACATGTGCCGTTCCGCCGAGCGGACAATTCCACGACTGTACCGTAGCATTCATCAGGATGCTCAATTGATTTAACTTGCCAAGATGAGCATTTGTATCGACGCCAATAACTCGAGGCAGTTCCTGATCGTTTTCAGTTGACTCATCTTGCACGTCGCAGGTTCCACTGTCTGCGATTTCGAGCTCCCATTGGAATTCGGCGTTGACGAGCGTCGCTTCCAGCTCGCCACCCTGAGGCATCGCTTCAATCGCGTTCTCAACCATTGCCGCAACGGCGTGATGCACCAGCTTTCGATCGTAGGGCGCTGAAACTTCTTCGAGATCCAACAACAGATTCACATTTTTCGATTCGCAAGTGTTTCGATATTCGGAGACCACTTGCCGGACGAAATCAGACAGTGAATTATTCGATAATTGGACCATGAGCGACTTAACCATGAGGTCTTGAGCAGTTCGAACATGGCTTGTACCGAAATCAGTATCCTCACGCAATGTTGGTTACTAATTCAATGGAATAGGTGATTTGGGACAAAAAGGCAGACATCGCACTGCCTTGCCAGTTAATCAACGGGATTCGAATACGGACCACCTAACTGGTCCCCTAGGAGGTCAGAGAATGATTGAATTTTTCAGGAACGAAGTCGTCCGAATTGGCTACTTCAATTGGTGGCTGGTGGCGATCTACATTGCTCTGCTGACAATATTCCTGTTCGGAGTATTGCGACCGCGGCGAAAAAGCGAATGGCAATCTGCGGGAGCTGCTCAAGCTTGGATCATTGCGCTTTATGCGGAAATGTACGGGACGCCGCTTACGGCATATCTTGTGATGGGCTGGCTGGGCAGAAGTCAGCAAGACGCAGAGAGGCATTTCAACGGACACCTCTGGCCCATCATTTTTGGAGCGGATGAATCAAAAATCGTGTTTGCTCAGTTTCTCTGCACGGTCATCGGCCAAGCTCTGATCCTAGTCGGCGCAGTGCTGGCAATTTTCGGATGGAGACAACTTCATCGTGCCGTGAAGAATGAAACGTTGGCGACAACGGGCCTGTATCGATTCGTTCGCCATCCTCAGTACACCGGGTTCTTCCTGTTTCTACTGGGAAGCATGATCAATTGGCCAACACTGATCACGATGCTTACGCTACCAATACTCTGGTACGTCTACTTGAGATTGGCACGCATCGAAGAAGAGGACGCGTTGCAAAAGTTCGGCCATCGCTATCGGCGTTACAGCGAAACAACTGGCCGGTTCATTCCGTGGATCGGTCGAACTATTCCAACACCTCCATAGTCTCGACTCGCCATCGCACAATCGGAACATGACACGGAGCAATCACATTGTCGCGTTCCCCAAGACCGGGGCCAACAATGCCCAAATCGTTTTCGTAGATTGCGTCATCTCCGATCGAGTGCGCCGTAGCAAACTGGACGTGTCCGTCGGCGAAGAAACAGTTCTGCCCTTTTCCACCGTGGTTCTCACTGCCGCGTCCGGGCAAATGAGACGAAGGCATATCTGCGATGATCACCGAGTAAGAAGATCCATTGTTTTTCGGAGCAGAATATTTGTCTCCATCGAAGAAGCCCAAAGCATAACCAAAATGGCCTCCCATGCGACGGCGAAGCGCATCCAACTGTGTTCCTTTGGCGGTACGGATTTGCTGAATTGACGGAATTCGAGGCGGCTCACTCTCTGCTCGCCCAGCACATGCAAACAAAGCATCGTTTTCGATGAAGCCAACATCCTTAAGGACTGGCGCAAAGAGACCGTTGCTTGCGGACGCCATACCAACACTTGGAATGTTGATGAAACGACCGCTGTGTAGGTCGCTGTAGACCAACATTGCGTTGCCGACCTGAGTCAAATTGTGTTTGCACGAATTGATTCGGCCGTGAAAACGAGAGTGGGAAATTGCGGGCAAGAGGATACTGGCAAAGATCGCCATGATGGCGACTCCAGCGAGCATATCGATTCGAGACCAAGATCGCGGATGACTGAGCCGATCTCTAAACCGGCTGAACGAGGACGGTTCCAAATCTGAATCCGACGATGCGGGAGAATCATCGAACACTTCGCGAATGGCTTCAGAGTCCGACGTTCCAAACATTTCTCCGATGGCATCGCCACCATCAAGCAGATCCTGATTGCCATGTTTCAAGCTGGCGACAAGTTCACAAGTCCGCCGAGCCAAGCCAGGACGATTTCCGGGCTCTCCGAAAGTCAAGCTATCCAAAGGAGACATCGTTTGTCGCAGCTGCAACAGCTGATCTTCGATCTCCGGGTTGGCATCAATCTGTTGTTGGAGGTCACGTTCTTCCTGAGCATCCAATGCTCCTAGGACGTAACCCAGCAAATCTTCTTGCGATGGGTGTTTCACGGGTTATTCTCAAAGGTTCTGGTCGATCCGATTCAATCATTGAATCGGAGGGGCAAAATCGTCCCAGCTTATATGAAAGCCGAAACTGTCATCCCGGCTTAATCGACCTGCGAAGTATGGTTCCAAACGTCGGTCAATCTTGCGATCGCAGAATGCAGTCGACTCTTAACGGTCCCGACTGGAACGTCCAACACTTCAGCGGCTTCCCGGTACTTCATCCCCTGATAATAAACCAGTTGAATTAGCACATTCATAGACTCTGGAAGTTGGCTAAGTGCTTTTCGCACCAGACGTCGACGTTCGGTCTCAAGAGCAGCATTGGCCGGATCTGGATCATCGCTTTCGAGCAAATTGATCAGACGACCCACATCTTCGCTGTCCTGAAAACGAGGCGTATCGAGGCTGACATTCCGATGCCGCTTGTTTCGACGTTTTGCGTCGATGGCAGCATTGGTTGCGATCGTGTAAAGCCACGGACGGAAACGGCGACCTTCATCAAACAGATGACTCTTGAGATGAACCTGCAAGAACGTCGTTTGAAAAACGTCCTCTGCCATCTCAGCATTGCCAAGATACCGGCGCAGATAGCTGAACAATTCTCGTTCGTATCGGTAGACCAACGATGCGTACAATTCGCGATCGCCTGACTCTCGATAATCAAGAAGTAGTTGTTCGTCTGTCACTGGTTCTGACTTTGCTTTCAGTTGTCGATCTGTATCGAAGTAGATGTCGTTGACCGTGGCTTCCATGATTATTACGCGTCAGCTTGGTCATAGTTCGTTGAAATTCGCGATTTCATGAACCTTTGATCCCTTTGACGCGCCTCCTTTGCTTTTCTTACGAATAGTCCGGTTTTTTTGCGGTTTTTTCGGGCGTTGCTTCCCCCGCTTTTTCAGTATCGCGGGCCGTTGGACTCATCTGGTCGTTTGACAGCAAAATTCTCGCGATCTAAATTCAGCACGCGTTTTTGCTGGCAAAACGGACCAGTCAAACTCGCCGCAGCCCACAGAATGCTCACATTGCAAGAGCCGTGCCGAACAAGGAATCGAAGTGACAAATAAAAAGTATCAGTGGGCTCAAACAGGCGATATCAACGCGTTTTTCGGGCTCATGCTCGATAACATCGCGGGGTTGGTGCTATTGGTCAGCTTGCTATCAGGTGTCTTTGGATTCCCTGTAGAATTTGCAATTTGTTACATGGTCCCGGGAACAGCACTCGGTGTGCTCGTCGGCGACCTTCTCTTTTTCTTCATCGCGTTCTGGTACGCAAAGAACACTGGCAAAACGGATGTTACAGCGATGCCGCTGGGGCTCGACACGCCCAGTACCTTTGGAATGGTTTTCCTTGTCCTAGGTCCGGCTTACAGCCAAGCAGTCGGAAGTGGGATGGCAGAGCATGATGCCGCGATGCACGCGTGGCACATCGGCATGTGTGCAATTTTGATCACTGGCGTTATCAAAGCCGTTTTAAGTTTCTTTTCCGGTTGGATTCATCGTCTGGTTCCTCGAGCAGGACTGCTTGGTTCACTCGCTGCGATCGCATTAGTCCTGATCGCGTTCAGCCCGATGTTGAAAATTGCTGGTTCGGCACCGATCGTTGGGTTCGCTTCACTGGCGTTGGTCTTGGTCACTTTGATCGGACGACAACGTTTGCCAGGAGGAATCCCGGGTGCACTCGCTGCAGTTGTTGTCGGAACCGGAATCTACTATTTGCTTTACGGCATTGGCACTGCATCTGGCGTCGAGCTAGTCGAAAAAACGCCACCGATGGATACGGTTTGGATGCCTCAACAATGGATGGAGGCTTTCAAGTTTGAGTGGCTCAACAAGTTTCAGGATACAGTCCCTTACCTTGGCTACATTATTCCATTTGCGATCGCGACGGTTGTCGGCGGAATTGACTGCGCAGAAAGTGCCGCTTCGGTTGGCGATGACTTTCACACACCAACAGTCATCGGTGTTGAAGCTTTCGCCACGCTACTGGCAGCCTGCTGTGGAGGCGTGATTCAAACAACGCCCTACATCGGGCATCCTGCCTACAAAGCGATGGGCGGCCGAGCCGCCTACACGTTGATGACGGCACTGTTCATTGGAGGAGCGGGATTGATTGGTTACTTCTCTGTAATGTTTCAGTGGATTCCGGAAGCCGCCATTTTTCCAATTCTGATCTTCATCGGCATCGAGATTACAGCATCCAGCTTCCACGTCACGCCAAAAAGGCACTACGCTGCACTGGCTGTTGCCTGTCTTCCAGCAATCGCCAAGCTAGTTGCATTGTCCGTAGGGGATTTTGCTGCTGAATTGGGACCCAACATCAGTGATCGACTTTCTCACACCCTACAGTCGATCAACGTTCTTGCGGGAGGGTTTATTTTCACCAGTTTGATATGGGCTTCCGCGACCGCGAAAATGATCGATCGAAAATACCTTGCAGCCGGAATGTTTTTTACAATCGCAGGCGTGTTCACACTTTTCGGCGTGATGCATTCACCACTTGCAGGCGACAAAATGTTCTTGGCAACCGACATGGGTAATGGAGAAATTTTCGACGCCGCAAAAGTCGCAGCCGTTCGAGATTTTGCCGTCGCCTACTTTGTGATGGCCGCGGTCATGGTTGGATTGTGGCAGATGCTTCCCGACAGTGAAAAAATCCCCGACGAAAACATCGGCGAGCACTAGTGGCCTACTGATTAAGCCGCTCCAATTTCAACGCCTCCGCGTTCGTATCAAGCAACCAAATTTTGCGACCACTGAAATGCCTGATCAATTCTTCACGGGCTTCGTCCGAGATCTCCCTGGCCCAGACGATCTCGGCACTATCGATATTGGCTGTGTTGTAGACCCACTGATCTGTCGCAGGAACCGAGTACCGAATCACGACGAGGTCCCGACCGGGCGATTCCTCAAGCTGCTGCGTCAACTCAGCTCGCTTGCTGGCGTAGATTCGCTCGCTCTTATTATTTTGTTTGCTGACCACCGATGCGGTCCAGTAAATCTGAACCGCGACAATTCCAATCAGGAGTAGAATTCTGGCTCGCGGCGCGTTGCGTGTCAGACGCCACACTTCAATCCAACTGGCCAAAAGAATTAGCAACACGAACGGTACAACTGGAGCACAGTAGTGGGGCCATTCCCAAGGCGTAGCCATCCCGGCAAGAAATACAGGAATCGCCATCACGAATGCCATCCCGTATTTCGGTCGCGTCAGCAATCGAGGCAAACACAGGATAACGATGACATACGATCCGCCGCAGAAGAAAAAAAGAATACGAAACGTTGCCGCTTTCTTGATGCTCACGACATCCCCTAACGATTCGAATGCCGATTCGATGTTCTCCTTGTCCTTGACGTAGACAACTTCCATATCTGGGTGACGGTGAACGGGCTTTTCACCTGCCGACTGCCAAAGGAAAAGCGGGGTCCACGCATACGTTTCTTCATGGACTTTGTAAGGCATCTTCAGAGCTTCGCCGGTAACGGCGTGATTGTAAGTCATCGTCCAAGCGGCGCCACATCCAAGCACGATGAAGCCTGGCAAAATCACGCGAGCCAAAAATGGTCCAACCTTCCAATCAGGTTTCGCGTTCAACTTCAAAAGCAGTGCCACCCCCACTACGGCAGTCAAGACTGCCCCTTCGAATGGACGACTATTGGCCAACAACACGACGCCCACCGATGCGATGATGGCGTACTTAATCTGGAATTCTTTCGTGAGTCGCGCAAACGACCCCAACATTAAGGAGCTACCCGCCATCGCGAGGGCACCTCCCCAATAGGATTGCCCCCATACCCATTGAAGACCCGGGTGACAAACGACAAACAAGACGATTAAGCCGTTATATTTTTTTGGC
This sequence comes from uncultured Pirellulaceae bacterium, assembly GCA_964582025.1. Taxonomy (GTDB): domain Bacteria; phylum Planctomycetota; class Planctomycetia; order Pirellulales; family Pirellulaceae; genus Mariniblastus. The sequence goes on from CAZORS010000084.1 coordinate 12,142, forward strand.
AGCCAACCAGTAAGCATCCACGCCAGAGCCGCCATTGAGAACCCCATACCTAAGATGGACCCAATAATCGGATGCCCCAGCAACTGACCAATTGCCAAAACGAGCCCTTGGCCGGGAGGGTATTTGGAAGCGTAACTTGGTTGCTGTATTTGGTGAAACGTTTCGAAATGATGCCACATCGGGTGAGTCGGATTGCTCAGCCTTCCCGAAGCAAATGTGTCAGCGCTCAGCAAATACGCGAATTCATCTGTAAATGTTGGGATCGGCGGCCCAAACAGTAACGTCAGCAATGACGCAATCGCGATCCCAAAAAACAGCGTCGCCAAAACACAGACAATCCGACGTCGAAGCGCGACTTTGGCAAACCGAACGAAACTCAAGCAGAGATTTTTCATACCGACAGTTGAGTGCTACTAGTTCTCGCCGCGACGCGCGAGTTTCAAAACACCCATAAAGAAACTGGCAGTTATCGTTTGGAAGCCGATCGCTGCCAAAGTGAGTCCGGGAATCACGATTCGCATCGTGCTGGCATAGTCAAGTTCACCAAATCCGGCCAATCGCCATTTGTTCACGGCGAATCCCAACAGCACTCCACCTAGAAGAAAAACAGATGTACCAAAAATCAAACTTCGCTCGAGAGTCAACAGCTTCGAATGTTTTTTAAGTGACTTATCAACTGGCATCAAGCCTTGCTCAATCGCAAAGGTCTTACTGAAGACTGCGAACTGAACCAACTGGTAACCCATCAAGATCGCCAACGTTCCAAATAGCATCGTGTGAGCATCGAGATTCAAACCGAAAACCTGAGACCCGGGTATTGCAAGCGTGTAAGCGATCAGCCCCAATGTCAGCAACAGGATTCCGGGAACTTGAAAAAGGTGTCTCGGGCTGTAAACCATAAAGAACCTGAGCGTTCGCCAGCCGTCACGAAATGTTCGTAAGTGCGGCGCATGTGCTTTGCGCCCATCCGGATGAAGTGTGATTGGCACTTCGGCAATGTCAGCTTTGAACAAGCTGGCTTTGATGATCATCTCGGTGGCAAATTCCATCCCGCAGCATCGCAAGTCAAGTTGCTTGTAGAAATCATTTCTGAAACCGCGCAGACCGCAATACACATCGTTAATCGGCGCTCCGAACATCTTCTTTACCATGGCAGTAAACATTGGATTGCCGAGCCAACGATGTGAGAATGGCATGGCTCCGGGCAAGACTTTCCCGCCACCGCCCGGTAGTCGGCATCCTTGAACGAGCTGCTTGCCAGTCCGCAACTGCTCGACGAATTTTGGAACCTCCAGAAAGTTGTAGCTGTCGTCGGCATCACCCATAATGACGTACTCGCCAACCGCCGCGGCAATTCCTCCCTTGAGAGCATTGCCGTAGCCCTTTTCTTTGACATGAACAACGCGAGCCCCTAACTGCTGTGCAATTTCAATTGAGCCATCGGTGCTTCCGTTGTCCGCAATGATGACTTCGGCTGAAAGGTTGTGCTCTTCAATGACTCGGTTGCATTTCTCAATGCAGGTGGCCAGCGTGTCGGCCTCATTTAAACATGGCATCACGATCGAAAGTTCGATCGTTGCATCGCTCAGACCGGATTCGACCAATCCTTCCAAGGCATCAAACTTGTTGTCAAGCGATTCATCGTTGGCTCGACTAGTCTGAGGAGAACTTACGACCGACCCCAGCTTCGCCTTTTTGGAGTTACCTGGCGTTGGATTGTTTTGAGTAACGGACATGGTTCCCCCGTGCTTGTTGTTTTTTCGCACGCAAAAATGCAGCCTAACTCCCTCATGTCAAGAATCAAAGGTCGGTTGCAACTCAAGAAATCAGGGATTCCGTTTAGTAAACCAGTCAATCGATACAACCCAAAACCATTACTAAATCCTCAACTTCAAAGCCTGTTGGTAAATGAAAAATCTAGACTTCAGACAGACAACTCTTTTGACAAAGTTGACTTGCAGGGTAATCTTCGGCAGCGACAGAGTCTTGCAGTTTTGCCCACGTCAAAAACAAAGAGAGCTAATGAGTTCACCGATTGCTCTCAAAGCGAAAACATCGCTGAGGAAGTTTTTGATTTCCTTTCACCAAAAGGCGTCTCACGATAGCCGAGTCGAAGCGCTTTCCACCATTTTCGCCGACATGATCAACGGGCTCGACACGGATCGAGATCAGATTCGGTGTTTGGATATCGGATGTGGCGACATGTCGCTTGCTGAAAAGATCAGTTCCAAGGTCGATAAGGACCTGGTGTGGAGCTGCATCGACATCCACGAACTTCCGGAGCACTTCAAAACCGATCCGAGGTGGAGTAAGTACCAAATGTTCGACGGCCAGAACATTCCGTTCGGCGACGAAGAGTTTGAAATCGCAATCATCGTTGATGTCTTACATCACGACCTCAAGAACGCGGAGCATCTAGTCCAAGAGGCCTCCCGAGTCTCAAATCGAATCTTGATCAAAGATCACTACGAATACGGCCTTTACTCTCGGACGATGTTGAAACTGATGGACTTCGTCGGAAACTGGGCTTACGGCGTCGAGATCCCAAAAAAATACTTCTCGATCCCTCAATTTAAAAACCTGATCAGTATTTCAAAGTTAAAAATTTGCGAAGAGATCCGAAACATCAAGCTCTACGACAGGATTCCGTTGGTTCAAAAAATCCTCTCTGAAAAATGGCAGTTCATTGCCTTGATAGAAAAGTAAAGCAATGTCGAACGCATCCATCAATAACACGCCCATCACTTATTGGCATCAAGGGATCTCCTGTGTCAACGAAAAGTGGGAAAACGCGTACGCGAAATTTGAAACACCAAACGAAGAAATCAGAAAGTTCATTGGTCGGTTCAAGGCACTAGGGGCTGAACGATGGGCCAAAGACGCGCAGATCGTCGACTTGTTTTGCGGCCGAGGCAACGGCTTGGTCGCACTCGATCGACTCGGATTCAAAAATCTCAACGGCGTCGATTTGTCTCCCGAATTGATCGCTCAGTACAACGGACCGGCAAAGTTGTTTGTTGCCGATTGCCGATTTTTGCAATTCGAAGAAAACTCAATCGACTACGTTACGCTTCAAGGAGGCCTTCATCACCTCGAACGAATCGAAGAGGATGTCGACAAGACGTTGGCAGAAATTCACCGGTCGTTAAAACCGGGCGGGCATTTTGTTAGCGTTGAACCATGGAACACACCGTTTTTGCGATTCATGCACCTGACTTACAAATTAAAACCGATCAGAGCGATTTGGGAAAAGCTTGATGCATTAGCGACAATGACCGAACTTGAGTATCCGATTTACAACAACTGGATCGATTCCCCATCGCAAATTCAATCTCTGTACAACAAATACTTCGAAACCGTTCACTTGAAACGCGCGTGGGGAAAGATCCAATTCGTCGGTAAAAAGAAACCGTTGACGCCAGACTCCAACGAAGCTTGACCCCACTCATTTTGGGACGGTGTAAAAATAAAATCGGTTTCTTGAGTTTAGTTTGACGCAATTTCGTTTAACGATTAGCCGGCAGGCGCTGGCGTTTGGCGGGCAAAAACGAGGTCGCCTTCCGGCTTGTCGTTAAACGATCATGCAAATATCCAATGCGAAAGAAACCGGATTAAATAATTGATCGCCACTTAACGCCGTCTTCGCCTCGGACGCAGTTCATCAGCGGATAGCTCACCATCGCCGTTTTTGTCCAACGACAGCAACGACTTCGAAGCCGCTTCGATTTCGCTTTTCGAAAGCTGATTGTCACCGTCTTTGTTCATGGCTCCAAACGCTGGCATTCGACCGAGCATCCGAGCCATCAGTTCGTCACTACCACCGGCATTTCGGCCAGCGTCACCACGCGAACCAGCATTTCGGTTCGGGGCGCGATTTGATTTCTTTCCGCCTAGCTCATCTTCGATCGCCTGTTCAAGTTCATCCGGCTTGAATCCTCTTGGGCCTTTGTCGCCCGAGTAAGCGATCTTGCCATCTTTCCCAACGAGAAACAAACGATCTGGAAGCGAAGCGTAATCTTTGGATGTTTTGTTATCGATGTTGTCCAACAGAGCTGGCATCGTCTTCATGTCCATATCATCGAGGAATTTCATTGCGACATTGCGTCTCTCTTCTGTCGTCACGGGCTGTTCAACATTTTTTCCGTTGGGCCTGTCGCTGTCGGCGGCATGAGCCTCGCTGGTGTAAACGATGAAGAACTGAACTTTGTCAGCGTACTTTGATTGCATTTCTTTCAGTTGACCAACTGAACGTACGAAAGGCGGTCAGGTACAGCTTCCGAAGAGCAACGCAACCGGTCGATCGTCAGCGAACTCCGACAACGTTACCGTTTTGCTTTTGTCTGTGACTTGAGTCAGCGAAAAGTCAGGTGCGGTTTCCCCAACTTGCGGTGCATCACCCGATCCACCACGTCCACGGCCCGATCCTGTTTCCCAATCGGCTTTCGATAGAACGCCATCACCATTCTTGTCTAGGCTTTTGAGCCCTTCTTCTCCGCGAGTGTATTCTTCTGCGGTGACGGTCCCATCTTTGTCAGCGTCATATTTTTTGGCTACGAATTCCCAGCCGCTGCCGCCTCGACCACCACCGCGTCGCCCTCGTTGAGCACTAACGTCTTCGGGCGGAACAAATATCGCAAATACAACGGCCGCCGCGAGAAAGATCGGCCAACTTCGGGAGCAAGAATTCATCGTTTAACCTTGGATAGGAGACAGGACACGTCATTAACCACGTAGCTGTCTCGAGGTGGCGACAGAAGTTTTTGATTTTTCGCAAACTAACCGGAGCTTTCTCTCAACAGTCGTTCAAACTTGCCCTTCAAAGGCGAATTTTCCCATCCGGGAGGCACGGCTTTGATGTATTTCAACATTTTCGCGGCTTCAGAACTCTTTCCCGATTCGTGCAACAACTTCGCGACGTTGTATTTTGCTTCGAACCACGCAGAAGTCTGTTTTTTAGTTCGCGATCCGATTGAACGCCAGAGCTTCAAAGCGCTTTCGCCTTTGGAAACTCGCGCCATACCGAGCAACACGTTCAAGTTATTTGAATCGGAATCCATTAGCTGTTTAAAAATGGCCTGAGCTTCGATTTCCTTGCCGAGCTCCGTCAACGCCACCGCGCGGGCAAGCAAAAACTGGTTCTTACGTTTTGAATCTTTCGTTTTTGCAATCGCATTGTCAGCGATCGCCAGCTTGGTTTCGCTCACCCGTTTCGAATCGTCGATACGATTCAACGACCGTAGCAATTGAGCAATAGCTCGATCTTCAAACGGCGCCGCATTGGCTTTGCTGATTCTCAGATCCTTTTCTTCAAGTCCCCCTAGAACCGCCAACAAGTATTGGAATTCAGCATTTGATTCCGCAGCCTGCAATTGGGCAGCCGCGTTCATTCGATCTGCAGACTTATTTTTGTCCTCTGCTCGCCACGCCAAACAGAGTTCTGCCATCGCGACAGCAACCGTCGGTTTGCTACTATCAGAACAGTTCGAATAGATATCAGTCCAACTCTGCAGTAGCTGCCTGGCCAACGAGCGAGTCGCCAGACCTTTCTTTTCAAGTGAGGCAAGTTGTCTGCGCGCCGCAGATCGAGCCAACTTTACCGATGCAGGAAACGACGAGCTTTGCGGTTGCGTTTTCAAAAGCGTCTGGAAAGCAGATTTATGGTCACCGCGGCCAGTTTGCAATGAGGCCACCCAATACCGTGCCTGATTGGACGTTTCAGAATTTGGCCACCGCTTAAAATGGATCGTCGATTCGGTTTCAAACTGGTCGGATTTGGCTTTTGAAAGATTCCAACATCCTCGCAAATGAATCGACGCAGCAAGTTCTTCGCTGGCGTACGCCTTGGCAGGCTTCAAAAGTGTCGCCGCGGCTTCGTCATGTTTACTTTGCTTTTCCAACGCCATCGCCGCGCGAACGGTGGTCGCCAAACCAGCCGCACGATCGCCGTTAGAATATTGCGATTCGGCCACAGAAAGAAACCCACGTGCCGCTACATCAAAGTTGCCGTTCTTCTCCGCTTTGTTGGCAGCGTCGAGCAACATTCGAAGACCAGCTGAATCGACGGTCGCAGTTCTTGTCGGTGCTGACTTCGAACCGGAACCAGCCCCGGAAAGCAACGCAACGTCGGCTCGCCGAGCCCAGTAGGCACCGTGCCGATCGGAGACATCGTTTGCAAGCTGGGAAGCTTTTTCGATTTGTCCAGCGGCAACGTACAACTGAATCAATGCGATTTCCGTTTCCGCATCGTATCGTGACTTACTCGCTCGATCGGCAACGGTTTTCATTCGCTTGACGTCGCCGATGGCGATCGCCAACGCGGCTTCTTCCTGCAACAACAGCCCATCAGTCGATTTGGGACGCTTATTCGTTCGCAGCTTTTTCAAAATTTGATCCGCGGCCTGATTTTCACCCAACATTCGTCGACAAGAAGCTTCATTGATCCACGTCTTCCACCATAGCGGTCGCGACTGGGAAACGGCAGCGCGAACAGCAGTTAGCTGCGTGAGCACGCGGCCCAGCGAATCAATTCGATTCAGGTTTTCAGATTCTGAACTTGTGTCCGTTAGCTCGGCACTGGTCAAGTTCACGATTGCCAACTGATAGTCGAAGTTCGTCCCGAGTGTTCGAAGCTGATCACTGGTCAGCATATGAGTTGAGAGATTTTGGTTGGCTTGTGCCTTGACGGTGTCCAGCCTTAACTGGCGAATCTGATTCAATACCGTCCGTGCAGCCAACAATTGTTGAAGACCAAGTTCACGGCCGTTTGCGACGGAACTTTTGGCCGCGACTTCCTGTTGCAATAGTTTCGCAAACGACAAATGAGCCAACGCTTGCTGCAGCCCGACCAAAATCGTTCGCGGGTTGTTCGGATGGTCGGCTGAAAACTGTTCGGCGATTTGATCGACTTGTTTCCACTGCTGCTCGCGATCGGAACCCGTTCGCGATTTCGAAGTTTGCACTCGAATGCGTTCGATCGCAATCGAAGCATGATCGGTTGGTGTGAGCCCATCACGAGTTAGCAAATTCAAACAGTGAGATTCGGCCAAATCGAAAAGGGACCTGTCTCGCAATCCGCCGACAAGGTTTTGTTCGCGTTGATCGAAGACGGCTTCTTGGGCGCTGCACTGTGCGATCATCAAGCTGGCGAAAACCAATACAAGCCCGAAGCGCAAGCGAGTGATCAACATCACCCTCCCTCTGGGAGGGTCGGCGCAGCCGGGGAGGGCGCGGGGGTGAACGTGCACCATTGGAAAACTCTGGGAACCACACCCTCCCCAGCCACTCGTGCCTCGTGCCTGACCCTCCCAGAGGGAGGGTGATGTTCCGCGCGATGTTCGTTCGGTATAGCAATCACTCATTTCCCACCCGAAACAGCAAACTGAACTTTCGCAAACCCGCTCAACTTCGCCGCGTCCCAAGCGTTCACGATATGCTCCAGCGGAACTTCTTGATCCGGATACAGAATCACAGGAGCGTCCGTGCTAATATCCGCGATCGTGGTTAGCTGTTGTTTCACAGCAGCCAAGTCGGCGAGTGGCTGATCGCTGACGAACCAGCGGGGCGAACCGTCTTCGACCTTGATACGAATCACCAAATTATCCAGATCCACCGGTTCGGGAACGTCCACCTGCTCGATCGGATCATCCGCACCGGCGGCTTGTGAAAGCTGGCTCGGCATGACTTGTTCAACGACCGTAAAACTGGCGGTCCACACAAAAAACACCAACAGCAGAAACACAACATCGATCATTGGCGTCATCGCCGAATCAATATCCGTCGCGGGGCCGGTTTGAACATACTGCGATGGCTTCTTCATCGGCTACCTCCCGCTTCACGGTAGACCGCAAAGCCAACATTCCAAATTCCTGATTGAGTGCAGCTCAACATCACCGGTTCAATTTTCGACCACGGCGCGGAACGACTCGAACGAATCCTAACTTCTATGTCTTCGCCTTCTTCATTGCGAACTGCTTTGAGCATCGGAACAAGTTGAGCTTTCGTGATCGGGCGGCCGGAGACGAGAAAATCACCACTGTCCAAAATGTTAATCGTGACTCGCGGAGTTTCCTGATCGATGTCGTTGTCGGCCGACGATGCCAATGGCAAATCAAGTTCCTGTTGAGTCTCCTGCTTTTGCAAGTGACTACTAACCAGGAAGAAAATGATCAGCAGGAACACAACGTCGATCATCGGCGTCATGTTGAAGCCCAGTTTTCGCACTGGTTGGTAACGAGGAATCTGCATGGTTACTTCTGCGGTCGTTTCGCTTTATTAGCTTTGCGCCGCAGCGGGCTGAAAACATGCTGAGCCTGAAACGCTGCTTCGGCGACCAATTGATCAATCCGATTTCGAAAAACAGCAAAGGCTCCGATCGACGGGATCGCCACGATTAGGCCACCAACGGTTGTCACCAACGCCTGATAAATTCCTTCGGCTAGTTGCGGTGCGCTGGCGGTGCCTTGTGTGGAAGCCACATTCTGAAACGCCACGATCATTCCGATCACGGTTCCAAGCAGTCCCACCATCGGAGCAATGTTTCCAATCACCGACAGATATTCGATTTTACGAAACAGTCTGGCCGACTGTTCGGCCAATGCTTCTTCGACAGACTTTTCGACCGAGTTCCATCCGAATTCCAGTTCGGAAATTCCATGCATCAACACGAACGACAAAAAGCTCGGATTCTCGCGACAGGCTGTTTGCGCGTCCGCAACATTGCCGTTCATTAACGATTGACGAACGCGTTCACCAAGTCCATCCGGCATCAGATCTTTGCGGCGAACCGTCAACAAGTGATCGATCACGAGGTACGCCGACAAAATCGAAAGCGTCAGCAAAAGAATGATGATCAGGATTCCGACAATTCCACCAGAGAAGATGATTTCGAAAAATCCCTTTCCGCCATCGGCTTCCTGTATCGGCATCATGGCC
>CAZORS010000085.1:0-5060 GCA_964582025.1 uncultured Pirellulaceae bacterium
ATCGCATGTTTTGATGTTCAGTACGAAGGTGATGTCGCCAATGCAGCAGCGATCTTGTTTGAAGATTGGCGGAGCGAGACGATCGTGGATCAATTGGTTGTTCAATGCACCGATATCGAGCCGTATCAGCCCGGAAGTTTCTATCAGCGAGAACTGAAACCACTTCGCGCGGTTTCGAAGTTGATTACGTGTCCCATCGACTGCTACGTCATCGATGCGTACTGTCATTTGTCAGCAGATCGAGCACCAGGGCTGGGCGCGTATTTTCATGAACTTCTGGCAGACGACTCGATTGTCGTTGGTGTCGCGAAGAATCGATTCCGTGACACGAACCATGCTGCTGAAGTCCTGCGAGGCGAAAGTGAGCGTCCGCTGTTTGTGACATCGATTGGTGTTGACTACATCCGAACCGCCAATGACGTGCAATCGATGGCTGGACCGCATCGAATTCCGACGATGCTCAAAGCGGTTGATCGGCTCTGTCGCGACGGATCGGGCTCGCCATGATTCCATCGCAGACTAAAATGGCGAAGTGAGCATTCTCGAAAAAATTCGTAACAAAGGCGTTCTCTATTCGTTTGGGATCGTCTTCAATCGAATCGTTCCAAAGTGGATAATGCGCGTGCGGCGGTTCAACGTCTACGAAATGGATCCGAGTCCGAGTTCGTCGCCGGGTATTTCAAGCACCACTGTTGGGTGGGCGGTTTCGGAAGAGGAAATGCTCGAAGCTGAGCAACTGACGGGACCGCAGCGTAGCGTTGGTGTCGGCGTGGGCGACATGCGAGTTTGCCGCGCCAGTATCGACGAGAAGTTGGTAGCCGCGTTTTGGGCGACATCCAATGTCTTTTGGGAAGATGGCCTAGGAATTGGCTATGAGTTGGACGACGATCAAGCGTGGTTATTCGGCGCCTACGTCGACAAGCCGTTTCGGCGTCGTGGAATCTACTCGTCGATCCTCAAATTCATGACGCCTAATTTAATTGCATCAGGAAAAGAGCAAGTATTGCTTGCGGTGAATCCAGACAATATCGGATCACGGAAAGTCCACGAGAAGTACGCCGCGAGGAAAGTCGGCTCAGTGGTCGCAATTAGATTTTTGAATGTTGCGATCTGTTCAGCTAAGGGCGACTTGTCACGCGATCGGTGGATCACCCTGAACGCGAAAAGGAATCCGATCTTGATACGTTTTCGAAATCCGCACCGATAGCGGGCCGTTTGCAGTGTTAGCGTGACTTGCGTCGCGGTTTTTCGTCGTCCACTTCAATAATCAGATCGTCCGCCGTTTCGGCGGTAACATTCACACGAAGCTCGGTATCGCGATGATCGAGGTACTTCTTCGCAACATCCAAGCCGTGATTGTGCTTGACCGATGTGCCGCGAGTGTTCCCAGACGCCTGAATGATGACGACGGAATGCCACCCTTCATAAGCACCGTTTCGTTGCTTTGTTTTAAGCTCGAAAGTACCGTCTTCGCGAATCTTCCCACGTGCGATGTGGTGCGGTTCGGCTTCGGAGCGAAACTCAATGGATCCAAACTGAGCGGGAGATTCGTCTTTCGCAAAAATGACTTTTCCCGAAACGGCATGAAAGTCCGAGCCTCCACCACAGCCAGTGATGAAGGCGAGCAAAAAGATCGCCGTGACTGAAAGTCTAATTAGTGGCAACAACTTCACCATCGTATCGATGGCAGAGATTTGCCAACGTAATTGTGTCGAGGCCGATATCGACAGAAGACACGCTTCCATCAGAGCGAACAAAATTGCAAGTGCCTGGATGAGCACTTCCGAAACCCAAGATATCCCCGGCTTCATCATCGCCAGTAAGGAGTGGAATGCCTGGACCACCGATTCGCGAATGAGCGACCAATTCCTTGCCGTTGTACATCGGACCGTTGAATGGAACTTGGTTTAGTTTGTCATTGGGAATGTGCATCTCTCCCGCAAGGAACGTGTTGCTACTGCCATCCAAAATCGCGCCGTAAGAGACAGTCCGCATCCATCTACCGGTACGATGACCTTTTGATGTGAGAATGCCCTTTGCCGTTACGATGACGCCTGTACCGTTTCCTGGAAAGCTGTAGTCTGTTGCTGCACCGGTAAAACCTGGAGAAGGATCTCCATGATTTCCCGCATAATCACCTGTTGCTCCGCCGCCGACGAAGGTTACTGTGGTACCTCAGCCTCAGCCACCGCCTGCTGAACCGCCCAGCACAAGCTGATCGTCGCAGATTGCATTATCGATTGTGTGCCGAGAAGAGCAGAGGAATGTTTGAACTGGCGTGTCAACTGCTTCGTCAGTCTGATTATCGTAGTCCTCGATTAAATCCCATTCCTTATACAGATTGTTCTGTTCAACAAATGGCATGATCCTGACCAACCACGATTCTGCTCCGTCGTAGCGATTGAACAGAATGTTAGCTGGGGAGGAAAGACGCGCCGGAGGAAAGGCTCCTTGCGAGTCATGATAATTGATTGTCGCTAAACCAATCTGTCTCAGGTTGTTGAGACAATGGGTACGCCTGGCCGCTTCTCGTACACTCTGTACTGCTGGTAGAAGCATCGCGATCAATATTCCGATGATCGCGATTACCACCAACAGCTCGACGAGCGTAAAGCCAAGGTTGTGTTTGGAGGTCTTCATTGTGATTCCGAGGGAAAGTGTCAACTCGACAACTATTGGTTATAATGCACCCGATGTTGCATAAAAACAACAATATTTTCCATTTTGGAAACTGATGGGCGAATTTTGTCCTTTAATGAGGCCAATAATGCCTCGAAGGTTAGCCACAATGCCGCTGTTTGAGCATGGTAGAAGCGGCTTCACCAAGCGAAAAATTCGGTTCAGTCAAAACTCCAAGGGTATAAAGATGAACCATTCAAAACAGCTTAGCATCGTCAGCCTAATTTTATTGTTCGCGATGTTGACGGGTTGCGATTCGAAAACAAGCCAAATGAACTCGGGAGCGAAGCAGGGAGATTCCGAACATTTGCATCCATTTTTGGAGCTGCACAAACCGAAAGAGCTGGCGGTCGCGGTCGCTAGGATCGGTGAGATTCATCAGTCGCTGATGACTTCGGGTGAGTTTCCAAGTCCAATCAAAGTTGAGTACGTGGAAGTCATCCATGGCGAAGGTGCTTCTAGACATGCGCACTTCTATCTGACGTCAGAGTACAACAATTCAGGTGGCGAGGTTGAACACGATGGTTTTCCGGGCGAAGAAGCTGAGGAAGATGAAAAAGTAAAAAACCATGTCATGGAGATAACTTCGCGGGAAGAGTTAGGCGATCTTGCTGGTTGGTTGCCAGGCATTGCTGCTAAGTCGAGCGCTGGCGAGGAAGACTGGAATTCCGTTTCCGAAGTTTCTAAAAGGTTGAAGGAGATCATCGAATCGATTCCAACGGATGCGACGGACGTTTCGTTTCTCGAAGCGTGGCAGACGAAAGCCAAAGATGTGGAATCGATGCTGGACAAACTGAATGAAGTTGTGGCCAAAACAGGTGGAGCCGCCCAGTGATCGAGTATTACCTCTCGGGTGCACTTTTGCGAGCGTCCCAGATCGTCATCGACGCTGCGATCTGGATTGCGTTTGGCTGTTTCATTGCCGCAATTTTTCGGAACATGCTGGGGGCTGAAAAAACTCGCGCGTTGTTTGGTGACGACAGCCGCATGGGTTTGCTGATCGGATGGGGCATCGGCATGCTGTTGCCGGTGTGCTCGTTGGGAGTGATTCCAGTTGTCCGTGAACTTCACCGATCAGGCGTGAAGTCTGGAACAATCATTGCCTTTGGGTTGACCGCGCCGCTGTTTAATCCACTATCGATACTCTACGGTTTGTCGATGTCAGATCCACTGACCGTGATTATCTTCAGTGCCGCTGCCATGTTGATCGTGACCGGACTGGGAGCGATCTGGGGGATGTTCTTCGGTCAAACGCCATCAGTATCGGATGACTCCGACTCGCAAGAAATGGCGGTCTCTACGTCTGGTATTCGCCGCTCTCTGGCGGTGCTTTATGCCGCATCGACGGAGCTGGTTAGTTGGTCAATCGTGTTTATCGCGATTGGCATACTGGCGTCAACCGTCACGTCAGTGGCAGTGCAACATGGATCACTTCAGGGTGCCACGGAGCCAGACAAGATTTTCGCTCCGGCATTTATGGCCTGTTACGTGACTCCCATTTACTCGACGCCGCTGTTAGCGATGAGCCAAATTGGCGGCATGTTTCAACACGGTAACTCAGTGGGTGCCGCTTTTTCGTTGTTGGTTCTAGGAGCCGGAGTCAACATTGGCTTACTGTGTTGGTTTGGCGGTGCATTCGGTTTTCGAAAAGTCATCGTCTTTCTGTTGCTGTTGTTGTCGATGACGATCGGGCTGGCCTACGCGATGGACAAACCACTTTATCCTAAAGGCGTTAGCCCTTCAGGCCATACTCATGCTTTCGACGTTTACACGCATCCCTATCAATATGGCCAAGCGGAATTGCTATCAAGAGTCGCCACTGAAGTAGGCGATTACGGCGCCAAACGAGGAGCAATTGGAGTTAAGTTCTTAGGGGTGCTGGCGTTGATCGGAATTGTTTTTCGTATTGTCGAATCGCGATTTGATTTGCAAGCTTGGTTGAGCCATCAAGTGCAAGTTGAGTCCAGTTGGGACATTGTGTTGCCCGCTTGGGTGATCGGACTGGTGGCCTGCGCTGGTGTTGTTGTGGTAAGTGTTTTTGGGACTTATCTGTATTATCCTGCCCCCGATTCGTTGCTGGAGGATTTTTCAGCGATCAATATGAATTGCGTGTACGCCGCCAAGGACGGCGATTTGGAAGGCGTTGAAAAATGGGTGCCATTTTGTGACGATCTGTCTCGCAGACTTGAAGTTGGTGTCTACCTGAGACACGGCAGTGTCAGCGAGTTCAAGCGAGCGAAGGCAAAAGCTTATCGCGAAAAATTGGACGAACTGCGAGACAATATTGTCGATGGACAATTGGCTGGCATCGAAGAACAGGCAATGGAATTGCATCAGACGTACCAGCAAATGAGCGCGGCATTTCGAAAGAAGGAGTAGAT
>CAZORS010000085.1:5160-7955 GCA_964582025.1 uncultured Pirellulaceae bacterium
TTGGCCACTCTTGGCCGACTTGGTTTTCGACGGGCAAGGCGCCCGTCCCACATTGCTAGTCAGCTTTGACGGACCACTAGCTAATTAGTGACTAGTTCCTCGCTCAAGCGACGTTTAAAGGTTCGCGCTATCCAGCATCGAAAGGCATCCAGTCGCCCCACTCTTTCTTCCGCCCGTCTTTGTGGAAGATGGTTTCCATGAATTCATGGTGACCGACTCTTGTAACTCCGCGTTCGACTAGGTCGATCAAAGTCCACCAGTCGCGGTCTTTGGAGTTGTTGGTCGAAAACCAAAGTCCGGGAAGTGCCTTACTTTTGACGATGCCATTTTCATCCGGCGCAATCGATTCGAACTTTGAACCGTCGTGCCGATTCCAATAGCAGGTTTGATGTTCGTCGCAGATCAATACGACGTACTCCGTGACGCCAGCCATTTCGAACGCTCTTTTGCGAGACTCGTATTCGGTCAACTCGTTTGCATCAAAGACATCGAAGATAAAATTCGGTGGGCCCTTGAAGCCTTCGTCCGTTGCCTCACATTGTTTGAGCCGACCGTGGTTAACTTGTGCCACCAGCCCGGGCACGATCCGGGTGTTGTCATCGAGAATCACGGGAACGTGAAAGCAAACGTAGATGCCCGGCGTGAAGAGTCGGTAACGATTGATGCATAGACCGTAGTCGGTGAGCAGGACGGACTTTGAAAGAGAGAGTTCAGGCATTGGTACTCGATTCGATGGAACGAATCAGATAATACCAGTCTCTGAGCACACAATCAAAAGCAGCCGATGGGGAGTGACATCCATCGGCTGCTTCAGGTTTTGGCCACATTTCCAGTCGGCGATTGCTACAAGAGCCGACCGATGAAATGTCTCATCCGCCAATTCTGCTTTTCATTCGCGATTGAATTTGTTTGCGAATTTTGTCGTTGATGCTGGTTGGCTTGTATTCGAATTTGTCTCCAGATAGCTCTTCGAGTTTCGACTTCTGATCAGAAGTCAACTCAGCCAACAACTTGTCGCGAATCTCTTGCTTCAGTTTCGCCATTCGATCAGCCAGTTCTTGTTTGAGTTCTTTTTGTCGATCCTCAATTCGTTTCTTTTGAGCCGCGTCGATTCCAAGTTCTTCGGCCATCTCTTTGGAGAGCAGCGTGTTCGCGGCGCCGCGCTTTTTCATTTCCATCTGCAGTGCAACTTGCTTCAGTCGCTCCAGTTGATGTGGCAGTAGCAGAGATTGCAATTGCTCCTGTCCGGATCTCTGTAGTTCGCCGATCTCTTTGGCGATGGCGCCCATCTGCGAAGGATCAATGTTCCCGCTGGTGAAGGCTTTTGATTTTTCCTTGATCTGATCTCGTAACTCTTGTTGAGCGATGCGGTATTTGTCCAGTTGATCACCGGCTAGTTCCAACTCAGCACGGACATCTTCATTGTTCAACAAAGACATCGGATCAATTTTTCCGCCGCCGGGCATCCAGTTTCCACCGATGTCACCACCAGAGAAAATTTCGAATTTGGATTCTCCACCTTCTCCTTCTCCCGCAAACACCATGCTGGAAGACGAGATCACGATTGGACCTGAACCGGATTCATCATCGACAGCCATTTCGATTTGCATGATTCCTTGGTCAACTGATTCACCTTCCTCTTGAGCAAAAGAGTCAGATGAAAGCAGCCCACCGATACAGAGACCGGTGATGGCGAGTGTTTTGAGTTTAGAACGAAGCATGTTGGTCTCCAAAGTTTGCAATTGATTTGTGAGTCATCTTCTCCTCAGAGAAAATGTATAAGGGGTTGAGCTATTTATTCGCGGTCGCGCATACGTTGTCGCATTTCTTCCATCTCTTCCCGGATGCGCTGCATTTGTTCTTCGAAGTCCGCGCCAAGTGCGCCTGCCTCTCCTTTGCCGCCGCGACCGATGATGATACCTGGACCGAATTGCTTGAACTCGAAATCCATTCCCGGTCCGAATCCAGGGAAGTCCATTTCGAATCCGTCGAATCCCGGATTCAGTGCACCCATCATCTGGTTCACGCCTTCGCGTTCGGTCGGCGTTACGGTTGCAGAAATCTCTTCGCCTCCACGGAGCAACGTGAAAGTAATATCGTTTCCGTCAGTGCCCGCTTCGTTGACGATTTTCGACAGCGTCTTACGGTCGCCGACTGGTTTCTGGTCAGCAAACATGACGATGTCGTTGTTTTGGAATCCGCCATTCTCAGCGGCTCCGCCACGAAGAACGCGAGTAATGACCAAGCCGAAGCCTTCTTCGAGTTGCAGTTGTGACCGGAGGACTGGGGATGCCGGCGTGCACGAGACACCAATCATATAGGTCTTGGGTGCGTTGGATTTGGCAACGGATCCTCCATTGAGTCCGCCGCTGCCGAGGTCGATCTCTCTACGGACACCATCGGGGCCAATCAAAATCGCTTTCCCGGTCTTCACTGTTTTTTGTTGTCCATCTTCGCCAACAACTGACTTGGAAGAGCGAGTGATGGTGACGCTTCTGGCGTCGGACATCTTGAACTGTTGTGTCGTGCCGTCAGCTTTGGTGACGGTGATGACTCCGTTTTCAAGTTTAGCCCCGCCTTTTCCGGCTTCGGGCTTGGAGTCATCGGCGACTGGAGTTTTCTTTTCGTCGACTTTCGCAACGCCGACTTCCTCGCCGTCCTGGTTAAGCAAAATGATGTCTTGGCCCAATGCAGGGACGCTGAGCAGAGCGATCAAGAAAAGTGAAATGATTGAAATGCGATTCATATTGATTCTCCTGAAACGAATTTTTAAATCACCCTCCCTCGGGGAGGGT
>CAZORS010000085.1:8055-20746 GCA_964582025.1 uncultured Pirellulaceae bacterium
GAGGTGATCCTATCAATGTCCCTGATCGAAGTGAATGCTTCTCACAGGCACAACAAACTGGCGTCCGTCTTGTAGACGACCAGAAATAAAATTTGTTGATTCGTTTACGTCGTAGCCCGACTGATTCAATCGCTGGCGAGCCTCCTGAGTGAACCCCGAAGGAGGCAACACATCAGAAAGCGTGATTCGGTTTTTGGATCCTCCGTCACGATTTTCGACAAGCCGATGAAGATCGTCGTAGCGATACAAGTCGACTTCATTCATTGATTCGCCGTCAGGCGTCAGAAGTTCCATGCGATATTCTGGCTGCAAATCCACGGGAGTGATCGCCGGCACGTTCGGCGTGTTCGCGTCGTTATTGGCGATGATGTTTGTTCCCATTGGCTGGACTGGCGCTGTCGTTGGGCCGTCGCTGCCTATCATGAAGCCGACCAATCCGGCGACAGCGACGCTTGCGGCGATCGCCAATTGCCGAACCAGTGGCATCGGTTGGGAGGATGTTTCGTTCGCGGCTGCCGGAACCGGTTTGTCTTTCTTTTGCGCGACGTCTTCAGCTAACGATTCGAACTGTTGGCGAAACAGAGTGTCTTCGGCAAACGTACAGGCGATCGTTCGCCATTGCGATGGATATTGTTCAGCAGTTTCGAACAAACCACGCACTTCCGTTGCGGACAATTCGCCGTCGATCAGCTTTTGCAGACCAGCGGGATCTGGTGACGGTTCATTGTGCATGAGGATGATCCTTTGAATCGATATTCAAACTTTGTAAGGACGTTCGCATTTTCTTGCGGGCTCTGGCGAGCCGACGTTCAACGGCTTTCTCAGTTGTGCCGATGTGTTGAGCCAACTGTTTGTAGCTCCAGTTTTCGGTGTACTTTAATATCAATATTTCGCGGCTATCTTCGTCCAACGAACCGATTGCTGATTCCAGAGACAGGTTTTGTTCTTTCTTCAACAGCCAATCCAAAGGTTGTGGTTCACGCGTCGGAATTTCAGCCTCCAACGTTTCACCAAGCTCTGGTTTGGCGTGTGACTTACGATTTGCTTTACGATGGAAGTTCGCTGCTTTCCGGACTGCCACGCCGTACAAAAAAGGCGCTACCTTTTCAGGTTCACTGGGAACCGACGCGGTTGAGCCGTTGCCCGACTGTTGGACCACCGCTAGCGCGACTTCTTGCATCACATCATCGATCGAATGTCGATCACCAATTCGGCTTTGCAGAACTTTGCGCAACCAATTGCGATGGGTCGCAATGGCTTGGAGCCAGTCGATCGGTTGTGGACGTGATGCGGATTCCATAACGATTGTGGAGTCACATTTTGTGGGTCAAGTCGAAGGTTCAACACGTTGTACGCATTGATAGTCGCGTTGGCAGGTCGAATCCCCCTCGGATTTGTGAATTATTCTTCGAACTGCGAAAAACGCAATTAAAACAACACTTTCCGCGTGCCGAAAACAATTTACAGCTGGCGATTTTGAAGCCAATGAAGCCCCGTTATATACTGCGAACCCGTGTTATGGATATCAAAATATGCCATCGAATGAACCACAACATTCCCAATCAATTCGATCTTGGTTGGTACCAAGAATGGGATTGCGAACGCTGTTGATTTTGATCGCATTGGCTTGCGTTTGGCTGAGTTGGATGAGCCATCGGAATCGGCAAGTCAAAATCGAACAAGCCGCGCTGGATCGGATCGAAAGCTACAATTCTAATCCAAGTTTTCGATACGCGCAGTATCCCATGGCGCCTTACAACAAGGACAATCGTCGTCCCGGTTTGGGTTGGCTGTCTCCGTTATTTGGTGAGTATCCATTCGTAAACGTTACCGAACTTGAATTCGGTTATGGAGGTAAGAACTTTGAGCATCTTGATGACGTGGCAAAGTTGACTCAATTGAAAGAGCTCGAAGTTGGTTTTGCTGGAGAGATTCCAACGCTGGAACCTTTGAGAAATTTGAGCAAGCTTGAAAAGCTCGACATCCATTGTGCCTATTTGATTGAGAGCCTCGAACCACTGGAGAACTGTCATCGCCTAAAAGATTTGTCGATGAGTTTTGCTAAATTGCGAGACATCGAAATTGTCAGGCACTTTCCTAACATGCATCGAATTAATCTGGTCAATTCAAATGTTGTGGACCTTGCGCCGCTGGGGACAGCCAAAAAATTGATCGATGTCGACGTTGATGGTGTGGTGAACACAATCGCGGGGTTGGAAAATGCGACGGAGATTGAGAGGCTTTCAATTCGATCTCCGATGCTGAAGAAGTTTCAGCCTTTGCTTGGATTGAAGAAAGTCAAAAGGCTTACTCTAAGGTGCGATCATTTAGATTCACTCAATGTAATTTCCCAGATGAAGGATTTGGAGTACTGCCATATCGAGTCGAAGAGGCTTCGCTCACTCGACGGGATTGAAGGGCTTGCAAAATTAAAGGAGCTGCGATTGCTCAACTGTGATTCGCTGGAAAATGTACAAGCCGTTCACGGCTTGAATTTAAAAATACTAACCATTCGTGAATTTCCAAACCGCCAAGAATTTGGACCGGTATTTCCATTGGCAGACCTTTCGGGCATCGAAGATTTACTTCTGTTGGAGAAGCTCGACATTTCAAACAATTCAATCTCAGATTTCTCGGGCTTGAAGAACCTTCGTCGACTTGAAGAACTGATTGCAAAGCATTGCACTGAACTTCGTTCTCTCAGGGGCTTGAATGAACTTGTGAATTTGAAGCGGCTCAAGCTGGATCAATGTAGCGGTCTACCTAGCCTCAATGGGTTGGCTGGTCTGGAACGACTGGACGTTCTCGGTTGCTACAAATGCACTTCGCTAACAGACATTTCCGCATTACAGAAGCTGCCTGTGATCAGGCGGGCCAATTTTTACAAAAGCTCAAAAGTAGTTGGCGGTCAGTTCTTGTTGGAGATGATGCCGACCGCGTTTGTTGAGGCACCAGAGTTAACGAGGAATAGCCTTACAGATCCAAGCGAGCCGTTTCTTAACTTCAAGGGAACCAGAGTCAACGGTGATTGGATTGTCAAACTACGGGAAAAATATCCTGACTTCCCGGTTAGGGGAGAGGCCAACTGACAAGATAGGTCGGGCTACTTTGCTAGGACCCAGCGAGCGACGGATCCATTCTGACCAACGGCCCATCCAGATCGTCCGGTGTCTGAAAAGCTGACTGAATTGAATCCCTTTTTTGAGACACGAACCCATCGATTGCCCAAGTCGGTTGATACGTCGGTTCCATTGGTACCGACCGCGACGAGTTTGACTTCACGACCTTTTTTCCAGGCTGCCACGCAACTGCGATAGCCGCTTGGTGGGACGCGGGGCGAAGGCGTTACCCAAGTTTTGCCGCCGTCACTGGTCGTCGCGTAGTTGCTGCTGGTGTCGTCCGCGTTCAAATAGTCGCCGCCAATCGCAACGCCTTCAAGTTCGTCAGCGAACCAGATCGAGAAAATGCCGGCTGAAGGAGAACGTGCAATCGGAATTGGACCTCCGAAGTTCCATGTTTTGCCGCGGTCATTCGAAATCAGAATTCGCGAATTGTTTCGAGCCTGATTTTCTTTGGTTCCGCCAAGCCCAATGAAACAGGTGTCTTCGCCAACGACACACATGTTGGTACCGCTGGCCGCGAATCCTGCTTCTCCAGGTTCGGCGACCGGAAGATGATCTTTACTGAGAGACTTCCACGACTTGCCTCCGTTCGTGGTCCGTGCAAGCCAGATTTGCCCATCAATCGGATCGCTCATGACGATTCCGTAGGTTTCATTCCAGAAAGAGATTGAATCGAAAAACGCGCCCTCTTTTTGGCCGCAGGATTTCCAAGTGCGTCCGCCATTGGTGGTTCGATAGATTTTGGCGACATCGCCAGAGCTGATGATCACGGCTGTGCCATCGTCAAAGGCATGAATGTCACGGAAGTCCAATTCTTCGGCGCCTTCGACGTTTCGTAGTCGCCACGTCTTGCCGCCATCATTTGAAAGGATGACCGTCCCTTTGCTGCCAGAAGCCCAGATGACTTTGTCGTCAACGACATGCAATCCTCGGAAGTGCGCGTCGGTTCCGACATCCACTTTTTTCCAAGGAGTGACGACGACACGCGCCGAACCGTCATCGAGTTGAAATTTTTCTTTCTCTTGAGCCCAAGCGTTGCTCCCGGCTAGTGAAAGAGAAAGTGTTGTCAAAAGAACGAGAGAAGCAGTGATTCGTTGGTTCATGTTGGTGGGCGAATTTTTGTACAGTTTTTTTCTTGGAGATCTTATCTAGAGCACGGTTTCGCATGCGGGGAAACTTCCAAGAACGGTCAAGTTCGTGCAATGGGCTTTCGCCTCACCGACAACGCCGGCGACGATTGCGTCCTTGCGGTGCCCTTCGATTTCGATAAAGAAAGTGTAGTCCCAATTGACTTCACGACTTGGGCGTTTTTCGATGTGGCACAGATTAATTTGATTCCGCTTAAAAACACTTAGAACATCGACCAACGAACCCGGTCGATGGTCGGTGGTGAACATGATGGAAGTCTTATCCTTCTTTGAAATTTCAGTTTCTTCACGTGATAAAATTAGAAATCGGGTCACGTTGGACTGTCGATCTTCAATCGCTTCGAACAGTGGATGCAGGCCGTAAATCTCACCCGCCAGCGATGATCCGATGGCGGCAGTACCACAGTTCGAGTCGCGCTCATGTTCGGCTTTTGCCTGGCGTGCCGCTGCTGCGGTGCTTTCGGCCGGAATTCTTTCCGCATTCGGATATTGAGTTGCCAACCAGTTTCGGCACTGAGCAAACGCTTCCGGGCGAGAGTATATTTTCTTGACGTCTTCCGGCTTGCCGTTGGACAATAAACAAAAGTGAATCCCAAGTCGAACTTCGCCGTAGATGTTCAGCCGATCGTGGTATTGCATGAACGCGTCGAGTGCTTCATTGATGCCGCCACCGATGCTGTTTTCGATCGGAACGAGCCCGTAATTGACGTGGCCGCGAGCGACCTCTTCAAACACGCCCTCGATAGCGCGTAGGTCTTCGTATTCAACACAAGCGCCGAACTTCTTCGTGGCGGCAAGATGACTGAAGGTACCGATCGGACCGAGGTAGCCAATTCGCAGTGGCTGTTCGAGCTTGAAACTGCCGCTCATCATCTCGCGGTAGATCGCTTCGATGGCTTCCTGAGGAAAGACGCCACCTTCGTTGAGCGTGGCCACCTTCTTCATGACGGCTGCTTCACGATGCGGTGCGTAGATCGGGATGCTGGAGCCCTGTTTGATCTTGCCGACTTCAATTACTTGATGCGCACGCTGGTTGATCAGGTCGACCAGTTTCTGGTCAATGTCGTCGATGTTTTTACGCAGAGCCGCCAAAGGGTCCTGATTGGTTTCGTCTGTCATGAGGATGGTGTTGGAGTTAGGTCGTGTCAGTTCGATTTTTTAGCGGCCAGCCCGCTCAACGAAGAAACATCACCCTCCCTCTGGGAGGGTCGGCGAAGCCAGGGAGGGCGCGGCGCTTAAAGCATAACATTGGAAAACTCAGGAAACTGACCCTCCCAGAGGGAGGGTGATGATCAAGGCACTCTACTTCGTTTCAGGAAAGGATGGCTCCATCCCTAAATGTTTCGCCAGAAAAGCCCACTGATCCGCAACTTCTTCGATGATTTTCGAAGTTGGCTTGCCAGATCCGTGTCCGGCTGACGTTTCGATGCGAATGATCGTTGGATTCTCTCCAGCCTGAGCTTCCTGTAGGCGAGCTGCAAACTTGAAGCTGTGTCCGGGGACAACACGGTCGTCGGTGTCGGCCGTTGTCACCATCGTTGGTGGATAAGCCGTGCCGTCGGTCACATTGTGATACGGAGAGTACTTATAAAGTGCCTGAAATTCTTCAGCACTCGCTTTACTGCTGCCGTAGTCGTCCACCCAAAATCGTCCCGCCGTGAATTCCTGAAAGCGAAGCATGTCCATCACGCCAACCGCCGGAAGGCAAGCGCCGTAAAGGTCAGGCCGCTGGGTCAGGCAGGCTCCAACCAGCAAGCCGCCGTTACTTCCGCCCTGGATGCCAAGGTTTTTCGCCGAAGTGTATTTGTTGTCGATTAGATATTCTGCTGCGGCAATGAAATCATCGAACACGTTTTGCTTTTGCGTTTTGGTGCCGGCCTTGTGCCAATCTTTGCCGTACTCGCCGCCGCCGCGAAGGTTTGGCATCGCGAACACGCCGCCCATTTCCATCCATTGGAGTCGTGAGATTGAAAAACCCGGTGTCAATGAAATGTTGAATCCGCCGTAAGCGTAAAGCAACGTCGGATTCGTGCCGTCGAGTTCAAGGCCTTTCTTGTGAGCGATAAACATTGGAACTCGTGTTCCGTCTTTGCTGTTGTAGAAAACTTGGTTGACGACGTAGTCGTCCGGATTGAATGCAACCTTGGCTTCTCGCAACAGAGAACTCTCGCCGGTCTTGAGGTCATATCGGTAAGTTGACGGCGGACGATTGAAACTGCTAAACGAGTAAAACGTTTCGTCATGATCTCGACGACCGCCGAATCCGCCTGCCGATCCAATACCCGGGAACGAAACTTCGCGAGTGAACTTGCCGGCCAGATCAAACAGTTTGACTTGTGTTTTGGCATCCTTCAGATACTGAATGATGATGTTGTCGCCGACCATCGAAGCGCTTTCCATCGCTTCTTCGGCTTCGGCAATGATGACGTTGCGTTTGGCCGGATCGTTGATGTCGATCGTCAGGATGCACTTCTTCGGCGCACCGAAGTCAGACTTGAAGTAGAACGTGGAACCTTCGTTGCCCAAGAATGAATACTCATTTTCGAAAGTATCGATCAAAGTAACGAGTTTCGAATCGGGTTTGCTCAAGTCCCGATAGATGACTCGGTAGCGATCATCGGTTCCTTTCCAAACGGTCAGAACCAAATAGTTGCCGTCTTCGGAAACCGAAGGAGAAAATCCCCACTCCGGATTGTCAGGGTCGGCGTGAACCAGCGTGTCGGCTGACTGATCGGTTCCCAGTTTGTGGAAGTAGACTTTTTGATTCAGATTCAGCGACGTGAATTCGTCTTCTTTGCTGGGCTCGTCGTAACGATTGTAAAAGAAGCCAGAACTGTCTTTGTTCCAAGAAGCACCGCCGAATTTGATCCACTTCAGTTCGTCTTCGAGTACCTTCCCCGATTCGATTTCCATAACTCGCCAAGTCCGCCAGTCCGAGCCGCTTTCCTGAACGCCGTAAGCCAGATATTTCCCGTCGTCACTGAAGGCGAGCCCGCCGAGAGCAACCGTGCCATCTTCAGACCACTTGTTCGGATCGATTAAGACTTGTGGTTCGGCGTCCAGCGAATCCTGGCGATAGAGCACGTACTGATTCTGCAAGCCATCGTTCTTTTGGAAGTAGTACCGATCGCCGCGGCGAAACGGAGCACTGTATTTTTCGTAGTCCCACAATTTCGTCAGGCGTTGGTCAATCTCTTTGCGAAACGGTAGCGATTCTATGTAGCCGAACGAAACTTTGTTTTGGGCTTCGACCCATTTGGCGACTTGATCGGATTGCCGAACGTCATCTTCAAGCCAGCGATACGGGTCGGCGACCTTCACGCCAAAGTACTCATCAACCTGATCCACTTTCTCAGTTTTGGGATACGAAAGTTGCGACTGATCCTGAGACATGAGAGCTTTCGGGCTGAGAGTGATAGCAAGAAGGAACAGCGTGACCGAAAGGAATGCAGAAATCGTTTGATGGTGCATGAGATTTTCTTCGTCTTCTGATTTATGAGAGCCTGATAGCGTGTTTTGATAGCTAGCAAACTTCCCCGAATGGGTTAGGCAATCCATACAGTCTAACAATTTTGTCAAAAAAAATCGATTGTATCGCCTGTATGGCCGATGAAGAGATGGATTGATTCCCCCTCAACACCGAACACCTTCCGGAGACACTCGATGTACCGCCATTTGTACCGCAATTGCCTTTTATTCACTGGCTTAGCTGGCGCCACGTTTCTGTCGACAGCAAATGCTCAAGATCATTTGATTGACGGGGCACGGGAAGAAGCAGCTCGCGTAATTCAATTGCGTCCAAGCATCGAAACTGCCGTTCAGGAAAAGGTCGAGAACTTTTCTTCTCGCACTAAGCGGCTGGCGTCCAATCCGCTTGCTAACGTCGACTCGCCGTTTATTCCTCCGGCAGCCATGGTAACCAAAGCACCTCAAATTGCTTTTGATGAAATTGGTCCTAAGTCGAGCAATGTTTCATCTTTCAACGCTCCGCAGGTCATTGAAGTCGACGAAGCAGCACCGCCTGCACCCGAAGTCATCGTTGATCAAGCTCAGCCTCCTGCAGTACGGGTGGCCAGTGCGCAGCCATTTGGAAGTGGTGGAATGCTGAAAGAACCAGTACGGGAAAACGAAAACACTCCGTTTGTGGCGACTCAAATCTCTGCACCGGATTTTGTAAACGTAAACGAAGTCGTGCCAGTTCGAATTGACATTCGCAATCCCGGCAAGTCAACCATTTACGATTTGAAGTTGGTCGCGATGCTGCCAGAAAATGTAAAAGTGGAAGCTCGTAACGGGATTGTTACTAGCGATCAGTGCACTTTTGAAATTGACTCGTTGAAACCGGGCGAGAACCGTCAATTGATGATGGAAGTGATTGCAGAAACTAAGCAGTCGTTGGATATTCAAACCGCGTTGACGATTTCAAACCGAAGTCGAATTCAGGTTGGTGTAAGACAGCCAGAATTGGTTGTCGCAATCGATGGTCCGCCACAAACGAATATCGGATCCAAAGCAATTCACATTGTGACCGTGACCAATGTTGGTGACGGGATCGCAAAGAATATCAATTTGATTGCCGACATTCCGGACACGCTTCAAATTGTTCAGAAGTCTGGCTTTGAGTCACCTCAAACATTGCGTCCCGGCGAAAAAGCTCAGGCTCGAATCGTGACGGTACCGCAGAAGCCTGGTCAAACGGAATTGGCATTCGCCGCCGAAGGCAACTTCTGCAAAGCGAAAACAGCTGAGGCGGGACTGCGAATCACGCAGCCGGAACTTCGCGTCGCGGCCATTGGTCCCGATATGAACTTTGTTCAACGTGACGGAATTTACACGATCACGGTCGACAATCCAGGTGAAGTCGATATCAACAACGTCAAAGTTCAGTTCGCTATTCCAGATGGCGTTGAAGTTACCACCATCAGTCGTAAGGCCAAAATGGATGGCCAACAGCGGACGCTATCTTGGAGTTTTGATCGAATCGAGGCACAGGCTGAACAGACGATTCAATTGAAGGCGGTCGCCAAGAGCGAAGGCGAAAAGAACTGTCGTATTCGAGTCGCCAGCGATGAAACCAACGAGAAGGAAATTACCCTCAAAACAGTCATCGCGACTCGAGCTAACTTGAGTATTCAGATGCAGAATATTGGCGGACCGGTTCAGGTCGGCAGCGAAACAACGTTTGTCGTCATGGTTGAAAACCGTGGAAGCCTAGTCGCCAACGACATGGAGATCGAAGTTCAACTTCCAGCCGGCATGCGACCGGCGAATCCGAAGGACGGAGTCGTCGATGAAAATGCTAACTCGATTCTGTTCGCAGATTCTGATCTGCGTCCGGGCAAGACTCGCAAGTTCAAGTTCTCAGCCATTGGAGTCGAGAAGGGTGAACACGTTGTCCGCAGTTCACTGGCGACCGTTGGTTCCAAGCAACGTATCATCGTCGAGAACAGTGTTTACGTTTACGAGCCCGCTCAGGCTCGCGTCAGCGAATCGTTGCAACCAGCGGTACAACGCTAGTCGATTGTTGACAACCAGAAAATCAAAAACGCTCCGCAGCGATTTCGTTGCGGAGCGTTTTTTTGAATGGCCATCACTCTGAGGCAGCCAACCATCAACATCACCCTCCCCTTGGGAGGATCGGCAGTGCCGTTAAACGAATGCGAAGAAATGTGGCTGAAGCTAGATGCGCTTCCACTCTACTACGGAGCGTTCTTCTTCAGCTTCCGTTGCAAGGTCCGTCTAGGAATATCCAAACGCCTTGCAGCTTCAGAAATGTTGCCGCCGGCCTCAGTCAGCACCCGTTGAATGTGCTCCCATTGCGCCGACGCGAGCGACGGAGGCGGAAACTCAGGATCAGAGTCGACCAGTTGCTTCTCTTCGAACGATGCCAGCACTTCATCCGCATCAGCAGGTTTCGTGCAATAGCCGACGGCTCCGATCTTCACGGCATCGACCGCGTTGGTGATGCTGCCGTATCCGGTCAACATCACGACCTTCGTCTGCGGAGACACGTCGACAATCTCTTGCAATAACTCCAATCCGGACTTGCCCGGCATCTTTAAGTCCAATACCGCTTTGGAAGGCTTTTCGGAAGTCACCAGTTCAATGGCCTCGTCGTAGTTCGCGGCGACGTACACTTTGTAGCCGCGAGTGGTGAATGATTTTTCGAGACGATTTCGCAGAACGTCATCGTCATCAACGACCAGAATCGTTTCTTTTCTAATCATGGATCTGTCGTGGGTTTGGTTGAGAGACTCAATAAGCCATCACTCAATTGTAAACCGAAAATCGGCCAAACAGCTAACGTGTTAAAGCGATAGCTTCTCACTCAACTACGCTTAATTGCTCGTGAAACAGCACGACCCGCACAAGTGCGCCAATAATTAGCAGTTCCAGTATCGCGGCGGGAAATCCGCCTAGGTTGGACAGAATCTTAATTCCGTCCGTTCCGCCGGTGTAGCTGATCATGACCCACGCCACGGTTCCAACGGCGGCTCCCCAGACGATTTTCAACCATTGATTGCCTTCCGGATTCTCGGGTGAGATGCCTGTCGAAGAAATGCTGGCCATCGCTGACATATTCGAATCCGAAGAAGTCACGAAACAGACAAACGCACTGACCATGTAGAAAATGATCACCGCGGTCGAGAAAGGAAACTTTTTGAACACCGCGTACGAGACCGCCTCTTCGCCGCCGTCCTGCATCACCTGATACAGCTCCGCTCCGTTGATTTCCTGATGCAGTGCTGTGCCACTGAAGATCGACATCCACGCGATCGCAAACAGTGACGGAAAGATAAAGTTGATCAACATGAATTCGCGAACCGTTCTTCCGTAAGAAATTCGGCCCAGAAAGCACGCAGTGATCGGTGCCCAAGCAAGCCAAACGGCCCAATAGAAAACCGTCCAACCTTTGCCCCATTCCTCCGGAAAGAATTGAGCGTTGCGCGGTACGAAGTGAACAACATAATCTACCAGCGATTGGCTGCTCTGAGTCAGGATCCAAATCGTCGGACCACAGAACAACGCGACCACTGCCAGCAGCATCAGCAGTTTCGTATTGATGTCGGACAAGATTCGAATACCGTTCATCAAACCCGTCGCACTGGAGACGATAAACGTGCCCACAATCGCAACCGCAATGCAGGCCCAAGTCGTCGCGTTAGAAGGAATGCCGGCGACGTCAGCGAGTCCTCCTCCGAGCATCAAGATTCCGGACCCTAGTGCTGCTGCCATTCCAGCGACCAGTGAATAAAGGCAAACCGCATCGATCACGTTGCCACCTTTTCCGGTTGCCCAATCGCCAACCAAGGGCGTGATCGTCGATCCAAGCGAAAACGGTTTCTTCATGTTGTAGTAGGCGAACGCAAACATCAGCGACGCAACACAGTACAACGCGTACGGTGTGAACGACCAATGAAGATACATCGTCGAAAGTGCAAACGTCGCTGCCTCTGGCGTATTCGGCGGTGCAATATTGTCGGGCAGATCCGTGTAATGCGTTATCGGTTCGGCGGTTGACCAAAACAGAATGCCGATCGCGATCGTGGTGCAGATCGTGATCGAGAACCAGTTCCACATGCTCATCAGCGGTTCGGCTTTGCTTCCGCCGATGCGAACTTTTCCGAACTTCGAAAAACAAATCCAAATGCAAAGGATCAGCGCCAGAAAAGCGCACAAGCTAAACAGCCAGCTGAAGTGATCCAGAATCCAATTGTTGGTTCCATCGATCACCGTCGAGAAAGCACCTTGAACATGCTTTCCGTCTTCATCGACGGTGTCCGGCGAAACGAAGTTCAAGACAACCGCGACCAATAACAACAGAAATGGCGGCCAGAAAACGAGATGGTTTAGTTTCGATACTGGTTTCGATTCAGCGGGCATATTCAACAGCGATAAAAAAGCTTGGACTGCGAAGTTCGAGTTTGTCTAAGTCTAAGACTCCATTCTCAAAATTAGATTTGGAGTAACGGCGGTGTCGGGCTCAAGGTAGGTAACTTACTTCGAAAATATGAGGGCCAAAAAGGCGATGATTCGTAACAAAGGTTGGTTGAAGGAAAGAAAAAGTTTTGCCCTTACATTTCGTCACGAGAAAATTAAGCGAACCACAAATTTCGTGGCTCTGGCTGATTGAAACAAGGCCACTCGTTTCTCGTCCCCTTTGGAGTATTTGCAAATGGAAAATCTTATTGTTCTCGGCGCTGTCGACGTTATGGGTATCGTGATTGCCTGTGTTATTGGAGGCGTCTGTGGTTTCCTTGCGGGCCAACTTTTGAAAGGCCGTGGTCTTGGATTGGTTGGGAATGTTATCGTCGGAATCGTTGGCGGCTTGCTTTTCAGCTTCCTTTTTAGCACGTTTGACATGGGTCTTGGGGGATTGGTGAACCAAATCGTCGGCGGAACGATCGGTGCCGTGTTGCT
>CAZORS010000086.1:0-20706 GCA_964582025.1 uncultured Pirellulaceae bacterium
TGTTCGGCACACCTGGACTAATTGTTTGGCTGCTGCTTTGCGGATTGTGGCTAGCCGTCGTGGCAATTCGAGATCGTGAAAACCTGAAGACCGAATTTTGGGCAACGCTACCAATCTTGGTCGTCGGCTGCGTGGCGACCATGTTCCTGTTGCCGAACCTTGCGAAGGAAGGCATCGATCCAGCTGATCCGCTTGGTGATCCGATTAACCGAGGATTGGCGATTCGTGGCTACGGAGTCATGTTGATGTCGGCTGTGCTCGCGGGAATGGGCATCGTTTTCTATCGCTGTCGAAAGATCGGCTATCCGACGGAGCACATTTTTCGACTGGCAATCTGGATGATCGTCTGCGGCATACTCGGCGCGAGACTGTTCTTCGTGATTCAGAACCATGAGCAATTTTTTCGTCCCGAAGCCAACCTTTTCGAAACAGCCAAGCGCGTGTTCGATATGGTTGGAGGTGGACTGGTTGTCTACGGAAGTATGATCGGCGCTCTGATCGCAGCCGCGTTCGTGGTGTGGAAATGGAAGTTGCCCGTTTGGTTGACTTCTGACTTGATCGCACCCGGAATGGCAATTGGGTTGGCGATCGGAAGGATTGGATGCTTGCTCAACGGATGTTGCTGGGGAGGCGTTTGCGATGTGCCGCTTCCGGCGATTCAGTTTCCAGCCGGCTCGCCGCCGTACATGCAACAGCTTCATTCGGGGCAACTTTTGGGCATAAAAGCAGAACCAATTCCGAACGAACCATATTACTACCGCGTAACAGATCCGGGTGACGGTGTTGGAAAGGAGATTGGGCTCACCGAAGGCGAAACGATTTCAGTCAACGCGCTCGACGCAGAACGAATGCGATATTTGGCAGGGACTCCGAAGGCGGAGCTGGCGAATTTGGAAATTGTCGGTGAACGAATCGGACGATCAGTCGTTCCCGTGTCCAAACTGCGGCAACGATCACGTGGCGTTCATCCGACTCAGATTTACAGCTCGATCAATGCGTTAGTGCTCTGTTTGTTCCTTTGGTTCTACTGGCACGTTCGGCGCAACGATGGCGAAGTGATGGCTCTGATGCTGATCCTTTATCCGATTTCGCGTTTCGTGCTGGAACTGATCCGAAACGACGAAGCTGGCCAATTCGGCACGGAGTTAACGATTTCACAATGGGTCAGTTTGATAACGATCGCTTGCGGAATTGGGCTCTTTGCGTACGTTCGAATGTTTGGGAAACGAAGTGCGGTTCCTGAAGCGGTGAGTGAAGTTTCGAGTTAGAAAGCAGCGAGCATCACCCTCCCTCAGGACATTGGTGTCTACGCAAGTTTGAACAACGAAAAATTTGCTCCCCTCTCCCCGTGAATTCGGACCTAAGAGCTAGGCGTCGAGATCAAATGTTGACCGAATTCGCGGGGAGAGGGCAGCCAAATAATTTGTGTGGACACAAGTGCTCTCTGGGAGGGTCAGACACGAGGAACGAGTGGCTGGGGAGGGTGCAGCTGCCTAAGTTTTCCAGTGACATGCGTAAACATCCGCGCCCTCCCCGTCGCTTAGGCTCCGACCCTCTCGGAGAGAGGGTGATGTTGCTTCGCAATCGCTCATCAAAATGAACTCAAAGCCGTCGCCCACAAACCGCGTCAAATCCGATAAAATCGGGAGAGCCATCCGCTTGGACGCTGAAAAAGCTCGATTTTGAACGCATTTCAGGAATTCGGGGCCAAAAACGATCCTCTCAGGAACTTTTCCACGCTCTAATCGTCTCAACAATGAACGCTTCGCTCGACAATCAGACCGATTCCCAATTGATCGCCCGAACGATCGCTGGCGAGCAAGAAGCGTTTGGAATGCTGATTCACAAATATCAGCCTCGGCTCTACAACGCGATGGTGCACTTTTTGCGCAATCAGACCGAAGCAGAAGATGTGGTTCAGGACGCGTTTGTGCTGGCGTTAACGAAACTGGAATCGTTCAAAGGCAACAGTCAGTTTTATACTTGGCTTTACCGGATCGCTCACAACGCGGCGATTTCGAAACTGAGAAAGAAACGACCAACGATGTCGCTGGACCATGGAACCAGCGACGAACCCTCACCCGGCTTCGCAGTTCCTGATGAAGGAGAGCGGCCTGGCGAGCGAATGGAAAAGGACGAACAGATTCAGTGTTTGATGGACGCGATGGAGCGTCTATCGGATGAGCATCGGAGCATTCTGATTCTGAGAGAAATGGAAGAGATGGATTACGAAGCCATCGCAGGCGTGTTGCAACTTCCCGTTGGAACTGTTCGCAGCCGACTGCATCGTGCGCGGGGATGCTTGCGAGAGATCATGGAATCGATGGAAAAAGCTAAATAGTTAAAAGACTTCCAGTAGAGACACTTCCAAACCAACAACGACACAATGTCAAACCTTCAACAATCTGATCTGATCCTTGCCGGTCGCTATGTCGACGGCGATTTGTCCGCGCAAGAAGTTGCTGCAGCCGAATCGCGGATCGCTTCTGATCGTGATTTCGCAACAGCCGTTGAGCAAATTCGCAAGCAAAGCTCTCTGATCAGCGGACTTCCAAAGTTCAAACCTGTGGATGACCTTGCGGATCGAACGCTTCAAGCTTCCATGGATCAAGTGAAAGCCATCATGGGTGCTTGGCCGATTGAGAACGCCGAATCAGAACTTACACCGGCCGACACGCATTCTTCAAGCGACGGTGTCGACTGGAAGTCCACTGCTGCTTTGGTGGCATCGCTTGCAGGCGTGTTCCTCGTCGGAACGATGCTCTGGCAAAGCTGGAATGGATCCGAATCCAACATGGCAATGAGTGAAGCTCCGGCTCCAACGTTTAGTGCGAAAGCCAGTCCTGATTTGGCAAGCAAACGATCGTCCGACGTCGCAGACAAAGACGTGCTGGGACCGGAAAAATCTGGTGGAGCTTTGGCCAAACAAGAATCAACTGTAGCGGCACCGTTAAACGAGGAGGCTGAAGCTGCAACCGTTGGGGCGATTGCCTCCCGAAATCGGGCTCCACAAGTTGGCGCTTTCTCCGGGACGCGAATGAAAAAATCAGCCCCTGCAGAATTGGCAGCAAATGCCGCCATCAACAACTCGGCACCCGTCGAACAGATTTGGTGCGTCAGCCAAGATCGCTCCGCATCTAGAAATTCAGTTTCCGCGATCCTGCAGTTGAATCGAATCAAAGTCCAACTTGATCAAGGGAAGAAGGCTCTTCCGGCAACACCAGACGCCGTCGAGGCGTTTTATGTTGCAGCAACTCCCGGGCAAATGAAGCTGGCGATGTCTCAACTTTCCAACAACGCTGACATCGAAATGATTCAATTACCCAGCGGTGCCAACTCGCCAATCGCAGATGCCATCCAGCAACAGTTCGCTCAAAGTGGACCGGCCTTTGCGGCGAAGGGGGATCAGCAACAAGTCGATCCAAATTTGCCAGAACGTCTGCAACAGCCAGCAACCAATGCTTTGGCTCAGCAACTGGTTCCCAATTCGCTCCCACGTGGCATTTCGATGTCAGTTCCAACGGGACCAGTTCCACCGATCCTGAAGTCGGGAACACCGATCGAGGGACTTGGCAAAGCCAGCGTGGCTGATTTGGCAATGTCTTCAAAATCGAAGGCTGCTGCTGCTGCTTTAGCACCTTCGCCATCACCTTCAGCCAACAAATCTAATGGTGCTGGTTTCGGTGGCATGGGCGGTTCTTTGGCAGAGGCCGACGAGGAAATTGCGGACATGGTTCAAGCTGAACCTCAACAACAATCGATTGCGGCCCCTCAGCAGTCGGCGGAATTCGACAAGTACCTCGACGCTTCGGATCAGCAGCTTCGACAGTATCTGATTCTCGTTCGCGGCGGCGGTGAAGCTCGGAAGTAAGCTTAACCAGTTAGCATTCATTGGACTAGCGATTCATCTGGAGGGCGATCGTTCCCGGACCTTCTTATTAATTCGTGGTCAATCACCTACAACTCTTGCTCTTCCACACGAATGCAACGCTCTTCCATACAAGCAAATGTGGCACACTTTCCATTATATTCCCAGCACTCTGCGCAGTGTGGAGTCTTGCAGCGTCGACACACCACCATCTCATGCATCACGTCATCGCTGCAAATTGGACAGTGAAAATCTTCGATGATCGCAGCTTGATTCTGATGAAGGAACTCGACGCCTTCCGCTTTGTGCAACATCAACTGATCAAACAGCTCCAACGCGGACTGCGTGAAGTCCAGCAGATCTTGCCCAGAGCCAAACCAATGTTCGACAGTGGTCTTTAACATCCCGCCGTCAAGTTGAATTCTCAGTTCGCTCGACTGAAGATTCTTTAGCTCAGACAACTTCCATTTGACGGGATCCGTCAGCAGTCTTTTCGCGACCGATGGCTCATTGGTATACACATAGAACTTTTGATCAAACTCTTCGTCACCGGTTTCCAAAAAGCTGATCGTTGGTCCTTGGCTCTTGGAGTTATCACGACTGACGATCGATACTTGCTGCCCTGCCGGAAGATCGAAGCTCGTTTCCAAAACGGTGCTCCGATTGGCACGATTCCACGGCTTTCCAAAATGCTTCAGTCGAGCCATCGTGCGGCCATAGTCGAAAACCAAAGCCGGGCGAAAGACGTTCAATTCTCCCAGCCGATTCGGACGCAAGTTCTCCGCACCAAACCGCTCGCGAATCGGATTCAGAATCGCATGCTTGGTCTTGGTGCGCGGACTTCGACGCGAACCCGACAACAAGTTGACCGCGCCGACTAGGATTGCGAGAAATCCCAGACAGAAAAAAATGAAGACGATGATCGCAAAGGCCGCCATGACTAGTTTCCTGACTCGGAGGAAGTTGATTCAAAATTCATCTCCGGCTGGTCGATTTCCTCATCCTTGGACCGGCGAAACAGAAACGTGGCCCCGCCCCCAAGCAACAACCCAACCAAACCCGTCCCAAGTAACGAATAAAGACTGAACGTCGACGGTTTCGTTTCGCCGTCCTCAAGCGTGTCATCCGCATCGGTGGACGATGGCGAAGACTTTGCAATCTTTTCCCGAAGCGATTTAACTTCATCAGCCAATGCTTTGACCTGCTTTCCCTGGTTCGCATATTCAGCTTCAAGGTCAGCTTTCTCCATGCTCAAAAGCTCGACCCGGGCAAGCTGCCCTTGGAGACTCGCAGCGAGTTCCTGTCGATTCGTTTCAAGGTTCACCATTTGTTCGGCGACCTGTTCACGGTCAGTCGAACTCGCCAACGCCGACAACGCCATCTTGAGCGAACGGTTCTCCAACGTGTTCGCAGCAACGATTTCAGTCTTCGAAGAATCCTCGATGGGCTCTTTCTTTTCGGCGACACCGGTTCCAGTGAGTCGCATCATCATGAAGCCCATGAAGAACAGTTGGGTCAACAGCATTGAAACCATCAACAAATCGAACCATGGTTTTCGAGTGTCCATAGCAGTACCTTGAGTTGAAGAACCGGTAATGTGATATCCGGAATATCTCGGATCAGAATTCATGGGCGGCTCGTGATTGTAAATACTCGCAAAATGTTTCAGTTCCTGCTCGCGATAGCGAATCGAAGTCAAATAGAATCCCCCCGTTCGCTGCGTTTGATGACTGTCATCCCACTGGAACCAGCCGCGATCGTCGTTGCAGGGATCGATCACCAACGCGACATCAAGCGATCGATTAAAAAAGTTGTTGCAGATGAACAAGTCCATCGGCGAAAGAAAAACCGTCCATCCCGGATGCGTGTGGTACCAACCCACCATCTCCAAGTCGGGATGAAATTGATTTCGCTCGCCGGTGATCTGGCTCCACGTTTCGTGAGTGAACTTGAAACTACCACGCGTCGCTTCGTAGTGACGTGCCCTCAGTGAGTCCGTTACGACGACGAACGGTTTCCCCTCAGCGTCGATACATTGCTTACCCAACATGACGCCGCCAAGTTCCACACGTGTGTTGGTGTGGGCGTGAGCTTCCATGTCGCGTTGCACATCGAGGTCGACATAGATTGGCAAGTCGTCGGGATCAATGTCCCCGACCGGAGCAACGCAATAGTGCGCATCGCGATCCGGACGAACTGCTTTTTGCGGTTCGTTCTGTTCGACTTCGCCAAACTGGATCTCGGAGCTCATGTGTATTGGAATTTTTCCTTAAATGCTTGCCATGTTTTTGTTTAGTTTAGGGACAGTCAAATAATTAAACCGATGTTTGCTTACTAAATGTTTGCTGTCATCGTTTAACGGCAAGCCGCAGGCGACTGTGGCTGCCACATTGAAGCACAGTCGCCTTCGGCTTGTCGTTAAACGATTACTGATGATTTAACTGAACAAAACGTGTTTCGGCTTCCGTTTGAATTTTAACAACATCCCAATCGGGAATCCCAATCTCGGCCAGCTTTCGATCCGCGAAAGGAGAATCCAACGCGACCTCGCAAATCGTTTCTGGTTGCAGCGGCTGTTGGCAAGCTTCGCAAACTCCCTCGGAAGATCCCACCAAACACAAAGGACGCTCGATCGACTTGTGCGATTCACAGGTCCTACAGTTTAGTTGAACCAGAAAGTCACGATCCAAAATCAGCTTGCCCGATTCGACACTCAATGACTGACAGACTTCTTTCAAGGTTGCCTGATTCGTCAATTCGGATTCAACAACATCCTCATAAGTTTCATGCGAAAGACAATCTTCTCGCGGCGTGAATTTCGTTTTGTAAAACTGATTGGCCGCTCCATTAAAAACCATCGCCGAACCATCGTCGGTCGGCAAACCGTGAATCAACTTCAACGCTTCCTGGACTTGCATCCCACCAATGATCGACGCGATCGTGGGAGCCGTCGGCACTTTGCCTTGTTGAATGTCTTCCTGTCGAAGCAACGGACAACTGTACCGCAGCGAAATCAAGCGATAGTCATTCTCCGTCATGCCACATTCGTAGCACGGACCATCCCCGGGAACGAAGACCTTCGTCACGCCGTTGATTTCCTGAATGCCGCCATCGATCCAAGGCGTATTCGCTTTCCAACACATTCGATTAACCCATAAACGGGCCTCGCGATTATCGAGGCATCCGATCACAACATCCATTTCGCGAATCAACCCAATTCCGATGTCGGTCAACACGTTTCCTTGGATCGGAACGATTTTGCAATCATCATTCAGTTCCGATGCCATCTGCGCGATAACGGTAGCCTTCGGTTGGCCTTCATGACGCGAGCGGAACAGAACACTGCGAGTGAGATTCGATTCTTGGACTTCGTCGAAGTCGATGATGTGGATCGAACCGATTCCCAACAAGCACAGATTTTTCAGCACTTCATTGCCGAGTGCACCCGCGCCCACGACTAGCACTTTTGCATTGGCAATCTTCTCCTGCTCCCACCAGCCGATCAGTTTCAGCCGTGAATAGCGATCGTTTTCGTCAATGACAAACGTTTCGCTATCTTTGTGTTCCGGTTCAGGATTCATCGCCACCTTTAATTAGTCCAGAAATGTTATGCCAGTATCTTCGGTAGGTTCTTCGACAATTGGTTCGACCGCCGCAGGTCGCTCAGAACTCATCTCTGTCGAATCAGTCGAATCGAGAAAGGTAATGCCGTCCTCGATGACTTCAATCTCTGAAGGATCAACCAGAACGCTTTCCTCGCTGGCGATTACCTCAACCACCGCAGGTTCCTCGATGACTTCCGCTTCGTTGACGTGTTCTTCAACGACCGCTGCCGATTCGGGCTCCCTACGATTCAAGCGACCTCGAATTCTATCGGCCAACGCCATCACGCTAAAAAATGGCTTGGACGAGGGCGACTTCTTTTCTTCAACCAGCTCCACGGACGTTTGAAATGGGTGTCTGTTTTCCTCGGGACTGTTGACGCGATTGCGAATGCTTTGACCATCCAGCGGAAACGAAAACTTCCTCTGATCGCGAGCCCATAGCGCCGCTTCTCGGTTGTACGGACTTTGGATGTCGAAGTTCTCGTAGCGAATCATATCCCACAACATGGTGCTCATCTCGTCGAGCGTCAGACTGGGAACCCAATGCGTTCCGTAGCCTCCAAGACAAACGACTCCATTGTTGGAGATGTTCGGGTGGAAGATCGGAGTTTGCCAAAGCAAGTTCGGCACCATCCGCGGATACGAAGCACCAAGCTCCACGATCACTTCATGCTTTTCGGTGATCTGAATTTTGCCGTATGAGTCGCGACAAATTCCGGGACCGCTGAACTGAAGGCGATATCGCGCTGGAGGATCGCCGCTGGCGTGAAAGCTGAAAATGGAACTTTCGGCGTCCAGCTTTTCCACGGACCGAAAGTCTGCTTCGAGTCGTCGTTGCCGAGGAGATTTTCGCATTGAAAGTTTCGTATTTGAAATGACTCAAAAGGACGCCGTAATCACAACTGCAGTTACCCGGCAACAATTTCTGGATACACGATCAAATGGTCGCCATCGCTAACACTGGCTGCCAAGAGTGTTTGATCTTCCTGAAGTCGCCGACCGCCCTCTTTATGGTCGAGACTGTAGCTCATCGGCTGGCCGTCGGGGCCGATTACCGGCAGGTTCATTTTGGTGATAATGTTCGGGAGAATCTTTCGGACCGTGACCGAATCTGAGACGACAGCTTCGACGCTTTTCGCTCCGGTTTGATCTAGGAAAGTAACTTTCGTGCCTTCTCGTTGAGCTGTTTCTGTCATCTGCGTTCTCCTTTTTACCAATTATTGGGGAATGTCATTCTAAAATTCGCGAAACCCATCGTGTAGTGATTCGCCGCGTAGACTCCAATATTGGAAAGATTTTCTGGCTGTTTTCACCGGATTTCCCCAGCCAAAGCTACTTTCGCTCGTTCCACGCCGTTCGCAACAACCCAAACGCTTGAACATCGCAATAGTCGTCACCTTCATGCTTTCGGAAATGCTTCGCGAAAAAGCCCTCCTGAACCATGCCCAGCTTCTCCAACACCCGCGATGACGCCGGATTTCTAGTCAGGCACTCTGCGGTCAGTTTGTTAAGGCACAATTGGCCAAACGCAAAATCTAGCATCGAATTCCCAGCTTCGGTCGCGATACCCTGCCCCCAATAACTACGGCCGATCCAGTAGCCCAGTTCACCACGATTGCTTTGCCGATCGAGCACGATTCCGATGGCGCCTACCAACGTGGACTCCCGCGTGTCTTCCGTGTCGCGAACGCAAACCGCAAAAACAGTGGACTGACCGCTGGCCCATTCTTTCCCCAGCGTTTGGATCCATTGGCTTGCATCCTCAACGGTATATGGAAACCCAAAGCTTCGTAGGTTCATTGACAGTTGTTCGTCGTTGGCCAGTTCAGCAACTCGCGGGATGTCTTCGACGTGAAACGGTCGCAAAACAAGCCCAGAAGTCGTGAATGTTGGTTGTCCGTCCATCGGCAGCCTGTTCGCATCAAATAATGCCGAGGTTTCGCACCTCAAAGCAGGGGAAAACTCTCTTCTGTTCACGTTATGACGATTATACAGCCAAAAAGTTCTTTGAATAATTCCGACTGGGTCATGGATTCCGGCTGAGACCTAAAGACAACCTAAAGTTTGGTGATGGTTAAGGCAAATGCCGCAGTAACCGTCCGACCATGACCCAAGGATTTGAGATGAGTTTTTTGGAACAGTTTTTCGAAGACAACTTTGATGTGCCGCCCACACCACCGGGCAGCTCCGGAAAGCCGAACGGATCAGCACCTTCACAAGGCAACAGCTTTAAAAAGGCGTCTGACTCTGACTTGGCTGCACATTTGGAAGTCGACACGTACGATCATTTTCAATTGACCGATGCGGTTCGACCCGCGATGGATTTGAAGATCAAGCCAACAGAAGGCTATCGCCACGAGCACTACCAAGACGAGGAGTCCGGCGCATCGATTCCCGTTGTCATGGCTGCAGCGTCGAAAGAGAAGCTGTTCCCTCTATTTATGGAACTGATCGGAAACCTCGGTCCTGTCGTCGACGTCGTGCTTGAATCAAGCCACGAAGGCGACGCTGAAGGTCATCGCGATTTTTACCGCGACAGTATCGACATGGCAGTTCTTCAGAGTGTTCTGTTCGACTACGAAGATCTGCTTTTGAACGATGGTTGTACCGGTATTGCAGTCTTGAACCCTTCTCTGCCTCAAGAAGTTCAACTCGAAGAGCACAAGCTGCTGATCGTTTACGGCAGTCCTTTAGAGCAGTATGAGTTCCGATTGGAACGAGCTGGCGTCACCGATTCCCCGCAAATGCAGTTCATCACCGAAGCTGAACATGTTCACAGCTCATCCGAAAAGTACCTCAAACGGTTCGAAGAACTTCGCTGTGACTTGGGTCTCGACGGAAGTCAAACTGAGCCCAACGAAAATTATCTGGACGACTCCCACAACGATGGCGAAAACTGGTCAGATGGCGACATGAGCGGCGGATTGGCGTAATGCGGCTCAGTCCTCCAAGCTAACAGCACGCCGAGACGAACCGTTTTTAATCCGGAAAGCTCAAACAGATCCCTCGCTGTGCAATCCGCCCGCTATCAGTTCGGAGAACCGAACGACAATGAACTAACCCCAGCTGATTTTTTTCGGCACGGTCATTCCGCCTGAGACAACCGCTTGTAGCGTCTCCTCAAGATTCCAGTCCAACGCCCATACTTTTTCTTCCGGGATCAGCAACATGTATCCCGATGTCGGTACTGGAGTTGTCGGCACGTAGACACAAAGAATCATCTTTCCCGTGTTCGAGTCCGTACACTCGGACGTCACAAATGCTGGCGCTCGGATGCCCGGATGAGGAAACTCAATTAGTACAACCCGCTTGAACTCGCGAGTGTCTTGCGACTTCGAAATGCCTTCGAAAACATTGCTCACGACCCGGTAGATCATGTTTACGCCGGGCACCTTCTCAAGCACCCATTCCGTCGCCGACAGCAAACGTGATTTGGCGAAAACTCCGGCGATCATCAAAATTGACAGCACGACAAACATCGCCAGAATGACCGACACTCCATGCAGAATGTAGCCAGGGATCGCAGCGTCCTTAAACGTGTACTCACGAATAAAGGAGGCAATTGGCCCAATCGCGTAGTCGTAGAGAATCACGTACAGCCATTTCACAACGGCGTAGGTGATATAGATCGGCAGCAAGACAAACAAACCGGCAATCATGCGGTTTCTCAATCGTCGCCATTCGCTCTGCTTGCCAGCATCAGACGATTCGCCGGGATTGGCGTCTATGGAAGAGTCCTGCGGTTCCGGTTTTGCTGTCATGCTGCCCCAATTGATTGTGTTGCTGTCATGTTATCTCAAACAGCATCTGACGCCTAATGCACTTTTATGTTTGATATTGCACGCTGAAGCCTGTATTTTCTATTTTCGCGAAACCTGAATTTGTCGTCTAGGTTTCAGTTGGCTGGTCATTCATCCCATAAGGCAAAACTGTCCATTGGTAGTTTGGACCACAGTTTTGATTTTTCTTATAAGAACTTGAACCATCGCAACAAAGTCTCGTAAGATGTTTCTTTGGCGCGGCTCGTACAAGATATCGTTCAAAAATAAACAACCGAACTCGCAATACCCTACTTTGGAGATTCCCATGAAAAACGTTTTGACCTTTTCCCTACTCGCTGTCGCGACACTGTTCGTTAGTTCAGTCGGCGCTCAAGAAACAGCAGAAAAATGCGACAAGTGTCCCGCAAGTGCCAGTGCGACATCAGTTGCAGCAACGCAATGCACCGGCGAAAAGTGTGAGACCGACTGCTGCAAAGGTTGCCCTGTCACGGCGGCGATGGCCAAATTGCCGAAGATGACTTATCGCGTCGGCACAGAAGATCTTTGCTGCTCAGAATCAGCTTCAAAAATGGCTGAAGAGAAGAAGACTCCACTGCACTTCGTCGTTGGCGAAAAAGTTTTCGAAGACAAAACAGAAGCTTACACTTCTCTGGTTGAGCAAACAGAGACAATGGTCAATGCATTCGTAACACCTGCAACTTGCAGCACTAGCGGAACTCACACCGTCGCTGGCAAGTCTTGCAAATGTGCAGTCGAAGCTGGCAAAAATGCTGAGCTCGTAAAGACAGCGATCAAAGACATCAAGATGACTTACGCCGTTGGCGAGAAGGCCTGCAACTGCCCGAATGAAGCTGGCACACTGGCAAAGACTTCTGGCGAGAAGATGACTTACGTGATCGGCGAAGAGAAGACTTGCTGCAACATGACAGCTCGTTTGACTCTGGCTCACGCCAAGTACAAAGCGGCTGTTAAGGCTCTGGTTGCTGCCGATGCAGCGA
The DNA here is from genome assembly GCA_964582025.1 of uncultured Pirellulaceae bacterium. Taxonomy (GTDB): domain Bacteria; phylum Planctomycetota; class Planctomycetia; order Pirellulales; family Pirellulaceae; genus Mariniblastus. The sequence goes on from CAZORS010000086.1 coordinate 12,254, forward strand.
AAGAAGCTACTACAAAAGAAGCAACTACAGAAGCAGTCGGCAGCTAGTCGCGACTGAAGCAGTAGAACGATTTACGTTTAGGAAGCCCGGTGATTTTTCGCCGGGCTTTTTTTCATGCTCTGCCGAAAGTTCGTTTAACGATTAGCCGGCAGGCGTCGGCGTTTGGCAGGCGAAAACACGGTCGCCTTCCGGCTTGTCGTTAATCGATGAAACCAAGTCTCCAATGAATAGAAACCGGTTTGATTGGTCGACCATCTCTAAGCAGGACGCTAATTCCCGAATCGCAAAGAAAACGCGGCTGGTTCCTCGCGCACGCTTCGGGTTTTGATTTCGGCTCGATAAGTACGCATCCAGCTTGTACGGTTGTTCGTAGTTAAAGCTTTTTGGGCGTTAACTACAAACATCCCGGAACGTTACAATCGTCGCATGAAGTTCTCTGTCAAAACCTTGCTGGCATTCACGCTGCTCGCCGCTCTCACGGTCAACGGGTGCAATACGTTTTTTCAACTAACAGCCCTGCAAATCGAGAACTCAAAACTTCAGTCTCGCCTGTCTAATTATCGCTCGCACACCGTAAATTTTGAAGAACGTAAATTGCTCTACGAACGAGCGATCGAAGCTACCGCGGTGCGAATGCGAGACCTCAATAGCGTCGGCAAGGAACAAGCTGGTAGAAGCGGAGAGAACCATGAGTGATCCTCCTGCGAAATCTCGGCGGCGAAAACTGACAAAGTACTTGTTCTGCATTTCCGCCGTCGCACTCGTCTTCTTCAATGCCTATGCTGCGATCGGTAAACGTCAAATGAGTCAATCGATCGAAAGCGCCAGTGCAGAGATTCATTCGCGACGCGAACAATCGAAAGAGCTTGGTGCTATTCAAAAGCGATTCTTCGAGTCCATTGACCAGTTCCGAGAAGTCGAGGCAATGATGCATCAGATACATCTGAATCTCCAAGACAAAGATCAACTGCGTCCAATCCTAGACCACGAATTCGTCGTCACGAACATCGATGGTGGATTCGAAAGCGGCAAGCGAACGGTCAACGTGACCACACCGAAATACGGTAGTCATCAATTGCGAATTCAAATTAAGTACAAGCATGAACAGCTGCTCGACAAGCAATTTGATCTTGTTTCTGGTCAAGGATATCGGGTCAAGTTCATCCTGCAGAACAACAATCTCCAATTGTTGTTCCCGGGACGGGAGCCCACCGACATCGAAGTCGACAACTTCGAATTTGCCAATCGGATCACTGGACTGCGACGCGCACTCACGGGCAGACCAACGTTTGTCAGCATCAATCAGCCACGGTGGAGGTTGAGCCCACATTCGGACGCGGCCGAATACGGCGAACTGGCCAGATTCTCCTACATGTCAACCTTGTACGAACTTGAAGACCACATCATCGTCAGGATCTCTGCAAAATCGGACGGTCCTCCAACGGCCGCCGTTGACGATACGGCAACGGTCTTCTACTTGACGGGTTTGTTGGAGTCAGGTTTCGAACCCAAATACCGCTATGAAAACGGAAGGTACTTTTTCGAAGAAGAAACAAAGTAGGCCGTATCGAAGCAAATCGGGTGACTGCCGGAACTTCGGTCTCTTTCAAAACATTGGTCCGGCCTACGAGATTTCGATTTAGTACACGCCGCGAATGTGCTGCTGAACTTTTGACACATAAAACTCCGACAACTTTTCATGCAGCTCTTCACCCAGTGGCGGCAACTCACTCACCGCCGCGTTATCAGAAATTTGTTCAACCGAAGAAGCTCCCGTGATAATCGTCGTGACGGCATCGTGATCCAGAATCCAACGCTGTGAAGCCTGAGCCATCGTCATCGATTGCGGCAACATCTCACGAAGTTCATTCGCTAAACCAACGCCAATCTCAAACGGCAGACCAGCAAACGTCTCGCCAACACTGAACGCTTGGCCGTCACGGTTGTAGTTTCGATGGTCGCCTTCGGTGAAAGTTGTATCTGCGGTGAATTTCCCAGACAACAAACCGCTGGCCAGTGGCAACCGAGCGATAATGCTCACGCCAGCTTCCTTCGCCTGTGGCAGCAATTCAGACGTCAGCTTTTGGCGAAAGACATTGAAGATCACTTGCAGCGAAGCCAAACTTGCTTGCTTCAAGCAAACAAGTCCTTCCTCAATCGTTTCAACCGACGCACCAAATTCCTGAATCGCACCTTCGGCCTTGAGATCACGAAGCCAGTCGAAAACGTCGCCTTTCTTCAGCTCATCCATCGGAACGCAGTGCAATTGCAAACAGTCGATCGTCTCCACGCCCAATCGTTCACGCGACGCTTCAACTGACTGACGCATCGTCGCTTCGGTGTAGTTGTCCGGATAGACGCTGCCATCTCGCCCATATTTTGTGACCACACGAATCGGATCACCGCCGTGAGAGACGAGAAACTTTCCGATCAGCGATTCGCTGCGACCGCCGCCATAAACATCTGCGGTGTCAAAAAAGTTAACGCCGCCCTGCACTGCCGCAGCCATGATCGCCATCGCATTGTCATCTGACATCGGACCAAAGTCGCCGCCGAATTGCCAACAGCCAAGCCCCACCTCACTGACTTCAGTACCAAGCGTTCCATAACTTCTCGATTTCATAGCTTCCTGCTTCTAGTTCCGAGTTACGCGGTCGTCTTTCGCCGGCAAGACCTTCAAAATCACTGGCGGACCGACAAGCTTATTGACATTATCCACAACGAGGTGAAACGTGCGAGTCTGCGGCTGTACAAAAGCTTCGGCTTTGATGAAGAATCGTTGTCGCGATTGACCTTTCGGAATCATCAACCCGTTTAGCCCAATGTCATCTACTTTGACGCCGTGTGGAAGATTGCGACCCGATCCTTCGTTGCCAAACTTGATGGGACCTTCATGGCCATTTCGTTTTGAAACAATATGAGCCTGAATGCTTTCGCCGGGACGAATTTCAAACACGAGTGGCTGATCAAAGTTGCGAGTCTCCGGAAGTTCATCATCTGACTCCCGAACGATCTGAAACACAACTTTCGGATTGGCTTCTTCGATTTTGACTTCACCAAGGCCTTTGAATGATTTCGCAACATCCTCGCCAGCAATCTTTGCCGTCGCGATAAACTCAACCGCATCCGCCTGTTCTTTCGTGATCGTCTTGGCACCATCGAGTGCGTAGATCGCGCCCCGTGCATCGATATGGTTGGCTTCGATCGTCAGCGGCGAAACAATGTGAAAACCATCCGGAACGTTCTTGGCTTCGACGTGAATCGGACCTTCAAATCCATCTTTGCGTTTTGCGACCACACGATACTCACTACCGCTGTCTGGAAAGATGCTTTTTGGTCCTTCGATCTTGATTTCGAAATCTGGATTCGAATCTCGAACAGTCAATTCATATTCGTGATCATCACCGCCGAATCCGCGAACATCGGTAACGCGAACCAGATAGTCGCCGTCTTTCGGGGCGACAAACTTTAAACGTGAATCGGTACCAAGCTCGCGACGGGAATCATCATCGTTTTCATAGTTGAGCTCAAACACAGGCAAACCATTCGGCAAGAAAGTCGTTCCCGGCGGCCAAGGCTCAACGATGTAACATGGCTCCTGAAGGGCATGAGACATCGCCGTCGTCCCGAAGTAGCCAAAACGCTTCCCCGTTCCCGGATAAACGCGGAATCCAGAATCCGGACCGCGAGGATGGAGAAACAGCTTGTTGACTTCGCCGTTGGCGTAGATGAATTCATTCAATTTCATCTCCTGCCAGTTGTGGACGCGAAAGTCGTCGAACGTATCGGAGTCCTTGCCGCGAAACGTAAAATACGAATCTCGAACAGCTCGAAGCACAACCTGCGGAACCGGAGTTCCATCGCTGTCCAGAATTTCGATACGAGTATCAATCGGTGATTTATCTCCAGCTGCTCGAGCTTCAACCATCAGTGACTGACCAGCCGATGCGGAAAATTGAAAGACATCCGCGTCGGTTCCGGATTCCAGTTTCGCAATCGTTCCTTTCACCTTGGCAGGCAGAGCAACTTTCTGAGCCTGCTGCGAATCGTTGTTGGGTTCGACTTCGGGGACGTTTTCCGTTTCGACGACTTCTTTTGTATGCGCTTCACGCGCCGCGACAGGTTCGGCGGAAGCCACTGCGTTGGTTCGTTCCGGAACGCTCAACAACTCCATGGAACCATCGAGCCGACCCACGAAAATCGACTTCGCGTCTGGAGAAACTGAAATCGCACTGCAAATCTCTGGTTGCGAATCGATCAGCCCAACCTGCAAGAATGTTTCGGTTTCCCAAACCTTGATCGTCTTGTCTTCTGCTGCCGAAAACAAAAGTGATCCATCCATCGAAAATTCCAGGCGAACGATAGAGCGCTCGTGTGCAAACCGCGAAAACAAAATCGGATTGATCGCAGGTGAATCAGTCGAAGTAAGTTTCCAGACTCGCAGACGACTATCGCGACCGCCGCCAACAATTAGCCACCCGTTTGGACTGATCGATGTCGTGAATTGCTCTTTGAGCGGCTGGCCAAGCGTATCGAGACGCTGCCCTGTTGCGACATTCCAAACTTTGATGGTTTGATCGTCGCTGGCGCTAACGAGGTTCTTTGAGTCGGGACTAAACGCCAAATCGTAGACGGCGCTGTTGTGTCCTTTCAACTTACGCAGCTGCTTTCCAGATTCGACTTCCCAAATACAAATCGTTTTGTCGTAAGCACTCGTTGCGACCAGCGTTCCATCAGGACTGATCACGGCGTCATACATTACGTCGCTGTGCCCATCGAATTGTCCCAATTGCTCGAACGAGTCAGCGTCCCAGATGACTGCTCGGCCGCCGACGCCACCGATTCCAGTCGCCCCAATCAACTTACTGCCGTCGGCTGAAAACTGGACGGAGTTTACTTTCCCAGGCAAGGACCCAAACTCATGTTTTAGCTTCAGCGTTTCGGCATCGAGCAATTTCACAGATCCAAATTGAGCGATCGCAATCAAGTCACCGTCAGGCGCCCAATCAGCAGCAAGGACCGCAGAATTGACTTTCGACTGGGCTTTCCACTTTGGCGATCCAATCGTCAACGCTACTTTCGCGCCGCCCTTCGACGGATTTGCTCCCTCGTTGATCCATTGTTCAACAATTGCAATTTCGTTTTCCGGAACGCGTTCAAATTCGTCTTCCGGTGGCATGATGGGCTCTTCGGTGCCGCGCATCAGTTCAATGATGTGGCTGGCCGCACCGTTGCCAACGCTGATTGCCATTTCGACTTCCAACATCTTTGCGACCGAAGCAACGTTGAAGTCACTTTCGGCTTCTTCGTCATTGTGACAACCGGCGCAATGTTTCTTAAGTATTGGCGCGACCTGCGAATCAAAATCGATCGGCGAGGAAACATCCTGAGCCCACGACATCGACGCCACAAACGAACAGAAAATCAAAGCAAGGAAATTTTTCATTGGTTCAATGGTTAAACAAAAATTCGCGACTGCTCATCAAACTCCAGAACAGATCTTCCACCAACTCACGGCGTTTTGATCCTTCAGCTTCTTTCATCGCGGCAAGCAACTTCTCCGATTCATCATCGGTCGGGTTTCGCAACAGCGTCATCACGTAGGCTTGGCGAATCAACTCTTTATCGTCTTGCACGTCGGCCATCAATTTGTCTACGCGGTTGTCTTTCGTCTCAAGCTTTTTGTTCAGCGTGTCGCCGTTGGCAATATGCAAAACCTGAACCATGCTCGGTTCGTCCGTTCGCTGACACTCGCAAGTAATCTCACGATCGTTGCGACCAAACGTCTTCAAGAAACGCGATTTGACTGCCGAATCGTAGAGCTGGATAGCTCGAGTCCCTTCGGGATACGGAGTCTCAATTTTCTTCACGCCGGCTCCGGGAAGTAACAACTGCGTGAACTTCGTCGGTACATCAGTCACATCGGAAACGGCGTCCAGCAACACTTCGGCCATTAATCGTCGCGGATAGTATCGCGAGTAGAATCGTGTTTCAGTTTCGTTTCCGGGAGCTGTTTCGCTGCTGCGTTGATAAGTTGCCGAATTGAGAATCGCTCGCATCAGTTCTTTCAGATCGAAGTCTTTTTCAACCAAATAGTCGGCAGTCGCAGAGAGCAACTTCTCATTGCTGGCCGGATTGGAGACTCGCAAATCGTCGACATCTTCAACGAGGCCAACGGCAAAGAACCGCGACCAAACACGATTTGTAATCGAACGTGAGAAATAGGGATTCTCCGGAGCAGTCATCCATTTCGCTAACGGCTCGCGGCGATCCCCCGAGTATTCGAATTCGAGTGGCTCTCCGTCGAGCGGCGCCGGAAGTTGCGGCTTGCCGGTGATCGGCTGTATCAGCTCACCCGTGCTGGCGAGGAACAGAGTTCGCACTCCGTCGCCGTTTCGCGCGTCGCCGCCCCAACCTTTGGCTCGAACTCGTGCGAACAGATTCGCAAACGCATAGTACTGATCGTTGGTCCATTTTTCCAACGGATGGTTATGACACTTTGCACACGCGATCGACAAACCGAGGAACGCTTGGCTTGCGTTTTCGGCCATATTTTCTGGATCTTGATGCAGTGCGAAAAAATTCGTGGCTCCGTTTTCGATACTGCTACCCTTAGCCGTAAGAACTTCGCGAACGAACTGGTTCCAAGGTGTGTTGTCTTCAACGTTTTTTCGGATCCATTTGTAGAACGCTTCCACCGCTTTGGGACGGAGCCGAGTTCCATTGACCAACAGAAGGTCCGACCATTGATAAGTCCAATAGTCGACGAACTCCGGGCGCTGCAAAAGTTCGTCGATCAAGGCGGAACGTTTGTCATCGGCATCGTTTGCCAGAAAGGTGTCTCGTTCTTCGGTTGTCGGCAGTTTACCAATCGTGTCCAGATAAACGCGACGAAGAAACACTTCGTCCGAAGCCATCGGAGAAGGCGGCAAATTTAAACGCTGGAGTTGCGCCAACACCAACTCGTCGATGAAGTTTACTTTCGGCGATGACGCGAACAGCTTTGCATCGATCTTGTTTGGAAACGGTGATGTGATTCGGGCGATTCCAATCTTGCTGGAATACCAAGCCGTGACGGCGCTTTCACCGTGGCCGATGACGGAAACTTTCCCCTGTTGGTCGACGTCCGTGACCGCGCCATTGGTGGAAGTGAATTTTGCCCACTGAGTAACGTCACGCTGTTCCCCATCAGAAAACTTCGCAATGACCTTCAGATCTTTCGCGCCGCCTTTGCTAACGGTCGAGGACTTCGGTTTGATTTCAACGCCGACAACTTCGGGATCGGAATCGACTGGAGCTTCGGCACCTTCAGCAATCCAGGCTTGCAGAATTTTGTAGGACGCTGAATCTTCGGTGAATCGAACTCCACCTTTATGAGGCACGACACCAGTTGGTTTGGTCAGTAGCAGACTGCGACCGGGATCGGACATTTCCAGTCGCCGACCTCGTGCTTCACGAGTCGTATTAAAATGGTCGCTCTTCGGATCGTAACCGTGAAGTGAAAGGCGAAAGCCGCCCTTGCCAGCAAGCGCTCCGTGGCAGGCGCCCGAATTGCAACCCATCTTTGAAAGCACGGGCAGCACATCGTTGCGAAAGCTAACGGTTTCTTGCGCGTTGCATTGGCAAGCGATGAACAAGAACAGAGTTGTGAGAATGTGTTTCATGATTTATATCAATACAAGCCCGAAGTGCGAGCGAGTGGTTTAGCAGGCCCGAAAACCACTCGCTTGCGCTTCGGGCTCGTATTTTGCATCTTCCTAAAACAGACCTTTGATCGCTTTGGCACCGTAATCCACGATCGGAAACGGACGTCCGCCGGGACCGGGCAGTTCCGTTTCCAGCTCCAGCCCCAAGCTTTTGAAAATCGTGGCGACGATGTCTTTGGGCTGATACGGATCGTCCGCAGGCACTGCACCGATCGGATCGCTACTGCCAATCACACGACCACCCTGCACTCCTCCGCCGGCAAAGTAAACACTGAAGCACTGTGGCCAATGATCTCGACCACCGGCAGGATTGACGCGCGGCGTGCGACCGAATTCAGCAAGGTTACAAACGAGTGTTTTCTCCAACAGTCCACGTTCGTCCAATTCTGTAATCAACGCTGCGTAGGCCTTATCGTACATCGGGCAAACTTTATTCTTCATCCCTTCGATCGAAGTAAATGGTTTCGAACCGTGGATATCCCACGTGATCTCATCGAACACGGTCAGGAAAGTATTGATCGTCACAAATCGCACACCAGCTTCGATCAGCCGCCGCGCCAGCAAACAACATTGGCCAAACCGATTCATGCCGTACTTTTCACGGACCTTGTTCGATTCCTTGGTCAAGTCAAATGCTTCGCGAGCCTGTTTACTGGTCATCAGTCGATACGCCGCATGAAAATTCTCTTGCATCATTTTTGCATTTTCACTGGCCTCGAAGTCACGCACCGTTTGGTCGACAATGTC
>CAZORS010000087.1:0-12405 GCA_964582025.1 uncultured Pirellulaceae bacterium
CTCAGTTTGAAAACTAAAGGCCTCGCAAGCAAACTGACTGAGAGCCTCAGTCAGCTACGTAAAAACAACCAAAGATCCTCGGCAGCGTTCGCAAGACGAATCATTCGCCTTTCGTTTCGATATCCTCATAGCGAAACTCTTTGCGGAATTTTTTGTGGGGCTTGCCGTCGACTTCAGCATACGGATACGCCAGATAGTTGATTTTTCCAGCCGCAGGAGCCGGATTCAATTCAAGGTCGCGACCGACTGAAAACGTGACGCGATCAGCGGTTAGATTGCCGAAGTAGTACTCTTCCATGTCTGGGTTTTTGTCGGCTTCCGAGATGTCGACTGGAATCCATTGGTTTTCTGATTGGAACTTGGCCCAGCAGTGATAGCCGCCGACGACACCAGATCCCTGCTCTTCCGGGATAGGGAATCCAATTTCGAAACGTGAAGGGATTTCTAAATTCAAAGCCGCCGAAATGAACAGGCTGTGGAAGTCAGTGCAGTTTCCGTAGCACTTTTCGCAAGCAAACTGCGAGTCGCCTTGTCCCCAGCCTGGTTTGTCAGCAGGCTTGTCGTAGTTCATGTGCTTACCAACGCCGAAGTAAAGTCGTTTCGCGACGTCGATCGTCTCGCCTTTCGTATCGTCGTCAGAAAGCACTGCTTTGCGAAGCTTCTCGTCGTTTGGAACCATCGCTGTCGCTTGCAACCACGCATCGTTGTCATTGCCGACCGGCTCGCGGTTCAACTCCGTTAGTTCTCTGCGAATGATACGATAGGAAACTTCCATCGGGACTTCGCCTTTTTCGTTGGCGACTGCCTCGAAGTAGATCGTCGTGTTACCGAATTTTGCTTCTTTCGTTTCCTGAAACTTGCTAGGCAGTGAAGTCGACTCCAGAGCAACATCCTGCTCGTGATTGCTGGTCGCCATCGGAATCCAAACGCGGACTTTCGCGCCCGGTTCAAGTTCGGTCAGCGTCGCGCCGTAGACGAACCGGAATGCGCGTGACTTAATTGATGAATCATCTGAGGCTACGCCCGGCTTAAATTCCTTTACCGCTTCCGGGTCAAGTTTGGCAGTCTGCGCGAATGCAATATTGCTGAAGTTGGCCAGAATCATGGCCAATAGAATCGTTGTGCTGGTTTTCATAAGTTCCGAGTCAAAATGCTATTCAATAATCAGTTTTACGTCGTCGCCGACCGAAATCTTACCTTCGGTTACAACGCTTGCCGTCAAGCCACCGTGGCCTCGCATAGAATTGTAACCCCCGGGTCCGAGCGCAGTTTCCATTTTTGCGCACGGAGGGCAATTGCCTGTGCCCAGTAATACGACTCCGCCGATCGAAAATTTCTTTTCCTTCAGTGATTGCAGGTTGATGCCGGATACCAAAATGTTCCTGCGTAGGGTTGCTGGCATGATTTCGTCGCAGCCTAAAATCGCTTGGATCACTGGCAAGTGCTCTTCTTGGATCAAGGTGACTTGTCGTTTGGCTCCGGCCTTTCCGGCAAACCGGTCTCCGACGAGCCCATTTTCCAGACAAACTTCAACGGATTCGAGCGAATTCATGGACTCTTCGCGGCTCGGGCGAACCCCGATCCAATTTACTGTTCCAACTTGTGGAATCGTATTCAAAAGCTCTTTCATTTCGAGGCTCATCGCGACGATACTCGTTTAAGGGTGTGAATCGTTTAAGGGTGTGAATAGGCCGTTTGAACTATGCTGCCAACGGACGTATCTTGGGTAGCGGCGTACGCCAGTATCTTACCCATCTCAGCCACAGATTTCAGGGTGCGAAATGAACAAAAGCAAATCAATCTGGATGAACGGACAAATGGTCCCTTGGGACAGTGCCAACGTCCACGTCATGTCTCACGCACTGCACTACGGGTCGAGCATCTTCGAAGGCATTCGAAGTTACAAGACGCAGAGCGGTCGAGCGATTTTTCGGCTTGATGCACACATGAAACGTTTTTGCGAATCGGCAAAGATGTATCGCATCTCGCTGGATCACACGCAAGAAGAATTGATGCAAGGTTGCCGCGACGCGATCGCTGACAACGATTTGTATGCCGCTTACATTCGACCGTTGACGTTTTACGGTGCTGGATCGTTCGGTGTTGTTCCAAGTGCAGACGTTCCGATCGAGACCGTTATCATTGCCGTTGAAATGGGAGCGTATCTTGGTGAAGAGGGAATGAAAAACGGAATCGATGTTTGTGTTTCTTCTTGGAGTCGCACGACAAGTTCTTCGATTCCCGTTTTGGCGAAAGCGGGCGGCCACTATTTGAACGCGATGTTGATCGGTGGCGAAGCAAGGCGTCATGGTTATGTCGAAGGCATTTCAGTTTCCGACAAAGGCATGATCAGCGAAGGTTCTGCGGAGAACGTTTTCCTGATTCGCGATGGCGTTGTTTATACGCCTCCATTGGCAGCCGCGATCCTTGGAGGCATCACTCGTGATTCGGTAATGACGTTGGCGAAATCGATGGGTATCGAAATCGTCGAACAGGCGTTGCCGCGAGAGTTGATGTACACCGCGGATGAAATGTTCCTGACGGGAACGGCTGCAGAAGTGACTCCTGTTCGCAGCGTTGATGGCATCGAAGTCGGTTGCGGAAGTCGCGGCCCAATCACGGAGAAGCTTCAGTCAGCATTCTTCGGTTTGTTTGACGGATCGACCGAAGACCGATGGAACTGGCTTGACTCGGTTCCAGTCACCGTTTCCAAATGATAAGTTGAATTTTATATGACGATACAGAACTACGTCATTGCCGCGTTTGCGCTTAGCGTGATCAGCTTTGGGATGTACGGATGGGATAAACGCCAAGCGAAAGTCAATGGCTGGCGTGTTCCAGAAAAGAATCTGCACTTGTTGTCGTTGCTTGGCGGCTGGCCGGGGGCATTGATGGGGCAAAAAGTGTTTCGGCACAAAACGCAAAAGCAATCGTTTCGGGTCGCGTTTTGGTTTACCGTCTTGTGCCATGTCGGCGTGGTGACCGCGATTTGGTTTGGCTACATCAAATAGCAACCGGCCGCGAATGCCGACGCTTTCGGATGTGGAGCAGGATTCCTAGAATCATCGATTCAATCATCACGCTTCTCGATCCGGTAAAAGCACTTTCTTCACTCCAGTTCATGCTTTCTGCATCCGTGATCGATACGATTCGATAGTAAGCCGAAAGGTTCGGTCGGACTCAAGGTATGCAGGAAACGGGCTTCATGAATTTGCAACGTTGTGTCGGGCATATGTTTGGCAACAGTATGTTCTTGTTGATTGGCTTCATGGTGACCCCGCTGACGGCACAAATTACAACGGCCGAATACGCAAACTTGCAAACCGAATTCCAATCGCTGCACGGTGCTCAAACTTTCTTTCCCGTCGCTGGGAAAACGACCGACGACGTTGAGTCAACATTTGGACCACGTATCCAGCACACGACAGGCCTCTATGATTTCCATCGCGGCATCGATGTCGACGGAACTCAAGGAGAAGATATTCTGGCCGTCACTGGTGGCGTGTTCTGGGAACACCGAACTTTTGACCGCGGTGGATTGACCGTCATCTTGCGGCATGATTTTTCAAATCCGATGACGCTGAACGGAAATAGCTACGATCACTATTTCACCTATTACATGCACTTGTTTGATGACCAGACACAAGGCAACGGAGTTGGAACGCTGGATGTCATCAACGGTTGGGTCTCGGAAAAGAGCAACCCCGGCCAAGGCACTTCCATCAGCGCCGGTACTCACATTGGAGAATTAGGAAGCAGTGGTTCGTCCGGCGGACAACCTTACTCGGACCATCTGCATATGGAAGTTCGGGCTGGAACCACGAACAGTTTGATCTTTCAGACAGACAATCCTGCGACGACACAGCATGGCTTTGACCCGCATTTGCATCCAATGCTGTTCTATCAGTCGGCCATTTTCGGCGGGCTGGATAACTCTCCGACGCTAACGGCACAAAGCGCATTGACTGGAAGTTCAGATTTCGAGGTTGCGTACGAAAGTTCCGACAAAGCGTTACTTTTGAATCGGCTGGAAATTTCACTGATCGATCCGGATACCAATGCAATTATCGATAGCCATTTGCTCGACTTCAGTCTGCGTGAAGGGTTCGATGCTTCGGACCAAGGACTGCTTGATACGCAGGATCTTCTCCTTCCTTATATCGATCCCGAGTCTTTTGGACAAAATTCAGAAACGTTCACTTCAAACATTGTGATACCGGCAACTTGGATGGCGACAGCAGACGGCCAGTTTGAGCTGCAGGTCGAAGCATATGACATTTGGGGCAACGTTACTCAGTTCGGAATTGCGTCTGTTCCAGAGCCCGCGATTGCCACGTTGATCGCAGCCTTGTTGTTGCCGGTGTGGGCGGCAAAGCGTCGAAGACATCTTCTATTTGAATGACGATGCTTTCGTTTAGACCTGCGGAGCTCTAGCGTCTGTCTGTTGATTGAAGCGAAGCTTCATATTCAGTGATGTGGCCATCGTTGTAGATGTCAAATTTCGTTGCGACATCATTTCGGATTGCATTGGGGCTGGCGAACGATGCTGTCATTTGATGTGTCCGTTTGTGGATCGGATTCGGTTCATCAAGAATGACGGGCCATTTCGCCTCTGAAATTCGTTAAGATCGGGCAATACTGGCTTCAATTAAACACGGCTGGTCGGACGAAGCGATGAACTTTGTCTGGCGACCAACGGCTTGCAGATTAGATTTGTTCCACGAGAAAATTACATGGCTGACACATTCACTTCCACCTCACGAACCGGATTTTTCGCCAGCATCAAAAAGGCGATCGTGGGAACGATTTTTGGGCTGATTCTGGTCCCCGGTTCGGTCGCAATGCTATCGTGGAACGAATACCGTACGATCCACCGAACGCATGGGCTTAACGAAGGAGCCGAACTGGTTCAATCCGTTGACGATCCGGCCGTTGCTTCTCCATCGTTGGCGGGGAAGTTGATTCATCTCAATGGGCAGGCGGATACGCAAGAGCGACTGCGGGACGAAGTGTTCGGTGTTGAAGAGCAGGCAATCCGTCTGACTCGAGTCGTAGAAATGTTTCAATGGGTTGAGGACAAGGATACTGAAAAGCGTGGTAACAAAAAGACAACGACCTATTCGTATGCGAAACAGTGGAAGTCTGGCCGGGAAAATCACGAGAGCTTCGAACATCCCAACGGTCACGAGAATCCTGCCCCAAAATTTTCGGCTGAACGGTTCGAAGCCGAGCAAGTAAACCTGGGTGGCTACATGCTCAACAAGAGTCTCAGAAACAGCATTCATTCCGATGAGCAAGTTACGTGGACGGATGAGCTTGTTGCGGCACTTCCCGATGAGATTCGTGAAGATTCGAAAGTTAACGGTCAGTATCTCTATTGGTCGCAGGATGGAGAACCGGGCCCCGAAGTTCCGCGGCTCGGAGATCAGAGAATTTTGTTTGAAGTCGTGCGACCGACGCGAGTCAGCCTAGTCGCCGCTTCGAAGGAAAATGCACCTGAGCAACTTAAGCCATTCACAACGACCAACGGTGAAGATCTCGAGCGCCTTTATGTGGGTGACTTCAGTGCCGCTGAAGTTTTCGAAAAGATGCAGGGCGAGAACACGATGTGGGCTTGGATACTCCGTATCGGCGGGTTCTTCATGGCGTTTCTGGGATTCACGATGATCATGGGAGTTTTGAGTGCGTTTACAAATGCAATTCCGTTAGTTGGATCGATGACTCGGATGATCGTCGGTTTTGTTTCGTTTCTTTTGGCCATCGTCCTAACGACATTGACGATCGCGTTCGCTTGGATTGCCTTGCGACCTTTGTTTGCGATTCCACTGATCGTGGTTGGCGTCGCGGCGGCCGTGATGGCTTGGCGATCTTCACGTAAGAAACCCGTTTCGGCTCCGGCCTACGCAAGCGCCAGTGAGGCTCCGGCAATGCTGACGCCAGATGATGTGGTGAACTAGGCCCTAATCTGCTTTTGGTTGAGCCACATGGTTTCGCAATTGTTTAACGGCAAGCCGGAGGCGACTGCGATTGCATGATTCGCACGAAGTCGCCTCCGGCTTGCCGTTAAACGACGTTAAACGATTTCTCCGAGTCGCAAAAATTCGCGAAGTGTCATTGGGAAGCGATATCCAGTTACACCACCACAGCCGGAAAATTACAGCCCGTGATGGTGCCGCGCCCCGACGAACGCTGTACAAGCTTCAGTCGAGCCAGCTTTCCGTCGACGATCGCATCGAATTCAGTTGGCGGCAGTGATCGAATGCGGACCTTTCGATAAATCCGAACCAACAGGTTTGCGACTCGATCGAAGCTCGCGTCTTGCGTCATCACTTATCAGCAGCGATGCCGTACAGCCGATCTCCACGCCGAATCAACAAGCGACCTCCGGTATAAGCAGCCGCATAAAGTGGAATGAGCCCATTTTTATCTCTTAAAACGTAAAGCGTAGGATTGAGTTTAAGTTGACTTCTTCTACTGTCTATCAGTTGTGACCTTCTTGAGGCGTTTTTGCTGAACAGCTTTCAACAATTCAATTCGTTGACGATTTCGCTTGCGCCATTTCGAAACAAGCCCCTGTGTTGGCGCGAACAAAACAACGCTCAAGAAAACGAGCCCCGACATTGAGGCAATCGGTCCCGCTGGCGAAATCGACATCGGCAGACTGATAGCCACACCCAAAGCCGACGTCAATGCTCCCAAAATTCCGCTAATGACGAACATTGTACTTAGCCGTTTGGTGAGCAAGTTTGCTGCGGCCGCTGGAGCGATCATCAGTGCGACAACCAAGATCGTGCCGGCTGTTTCGAAAGCAGCAACCGCCACAATCGAGACGATGGCAACCCAGATCGTGTGCAGCAACTTTGGGCGAAACTCCAGCAAATGAGAAGCCGATTCGTCAAAGGCCATTAACTTTAGCTCTTTAAAAAAGACAACGACAAAAGCCAGTAACCCCATCAAACAAAATAGCATCGAAACAAATGCTCTCGGCCCCCAATCAAGGCCTGCGAACTCGCATCGATCGATCGGAGCGAATGCAAGATTGCCGTCGATAATACAATGGGCATGAAAGTGAACGTTCTTCAGTTTCATGCTACTGGCGATAATGCCGACGCTGAACATCCCGGAAAAAACAATTCCAAGAGCAGCATCGTGGTAAACGCGACCAGATCTGCATATCGCTTGTGCCAGCCAAACCATCAGCAATCCACTGAGCCCCGCGGCAAGAATGAGCCATGGCGAACTGCGATCCTGAAATATCAAAAACGCGAAAATGATTCCCGGAAGCACGGCATGACTGAGCCCTTCGGAGATAAAAGCCTCTCGCTTCACAACCAACAGAACTCCAGCCAAAGAACAGGCGACGGCTGTTAGCAAAGCGATCACAAACGTCCAAACAATCAGGCTCATCGAGGCTTACCGCCTCGAACCGCAGTTCGTTTTAAAGCGTCAACCGGACGCTGCTTCAGCCAAGTTACAAGGATGCCGCGAGATGGCGAGAAGACGATTGAGATCCCGAAAACGGCGACACCAGAAAGCACAATGACCGGCCCGGTTGGCAAGTTGGAAGTTAAGGCACTCGCAATCGTTCCCGTCAATCCGCAGAGTGCACCGATGAAGCTTGCAAGGATCACCATTTTCCCGAGCGAGTTAGTCCATTGTCTCGCTGCCGCAGCCGGCGTCACCAGCATCGAAATCATAAGTACGACGCCGATGCTTTGAATTCCAATAACAATACCACTTACCAGCATGACTATCATCAACACATTCAACCAGCGAGTACGAAACCCAAGGCACTGCGTTAGCATTGGATCGAAGGTGAACACTTTTAGCTCTTTCCATAGCCACACAATCGTGCCAAACATCGCAACGGCCACGATACCGATCATCATCAGGTCGCTTTGCGTCATCGAGGCTGCCATGCCAAAAAGATAATCCTGCAACCCGCGTCTTCCAGGAATGGGAGGGCTAGCTTTTTGCACCCATCTCAAAAGCAGAATGCCAGTTCCAAAAAAGATCGCCAGCATTACGCCCAGCCCACTATCTTCGCGAACACTAGTTTTAGTTACGATCGTTTGCGAAAGAAGCAGTGCTGCGATTCCTGCGACCATTGCCCCGGGAATCAAAACGAAAAGCGACTTACTTCCCTCACCAGTCAGCCAATAGCTCAAAAGAAAAAAAAGCATTACGCCAAACAATGACGAATGAGAAATCACATCGCCAACCAAGCTCTGTCGACGCAAATAAGCAAAGCAGCCTACCGCGCCGCTGGTTGCTCCGACGGCCGTCGTACCAATAAGCACCGTTCTAAACGTATGGTCCGTAAAAAATTCAAGGCATCCCATATCTACTGATCGCTCGAAATTTCTTGTGACGGCAGCTCCTCGGCCTGTGCACTTGTTTCACTGCGGTACGCTTGATCAATAGCTTCGTCATTAAAAACGTCTGCGACGTCGCCGCTGGCTACGACTTGCTGATTGATCAGTGTCACTTGATCAAGGTAAGTTTCGACTGTTTTTAAATCGTGTTGCACAACAACAATCGTTTTTCCCGAGTCTCGTAACTCGTGCAGCAGAGCAACGATTTCCCGTTCGGTTGGCACATCAACACCCGCGAACGGTTCGTCAAGAAAGTAGATCGGCGCATCCTGAACAAAGGCTCGTGCTAAAAACGCACGTTGTTGCTGGCCGCCAGACAGTTCACTGATTTGGCGATTTGCGAATTCCTGCATCGACAGCTTATCAAGCGCCGCCATCGAATCGGCTCTTTCTTTCTTGCCTGGGCGACGAAACCAACCGAGCCGCCCGTACGTTCCCATCATGACCAAATCGAGAACCGTTGTGGGAAAGTCCCAGTCGATCGCGCTGCGCTGCGGAACGTAACTGATTTGCTTGCGATTACTTTCGAACGGCTTTCCGAGCACGAGTACTTCGCCGGCCAACTTTGGCGTCAAACCGAGGATCGACTTCAAAAGCGTGCTTTTGCCGGCTCCATTGGGGCCAACAAGCCCCATCACCACTTGCTGCCGGATCGACAAGTCAATATCCCAAAGTACCGGCTGAGCGTCGTAGGCGACCGTCAAATTCTTTACAGAGATTGCTGGAATAGGGGGTGGCATTCGATTACTTACTCAAAGATGCAGAGATGACTTCGACGTTGGATTTAAAGGCGCCAAGAAACGTATTCTGAGGAGCTTTTTCTCCAATGTCGTCAGAGTAAAGCGGTTGATCGACAAGCGTGACATTCCAATCACGAGCCGCACATGCTTCCTGCAATGCTTGTGTAACTTTGGGGTTGGTGATCGACTCCATGAAGATCGCAGGAATCTTGCGATCGCAAATCGTTTCCGCAACAGACTTCATGGTCTTGATGTCAGCTTCAGGATCGTTGCCGATGCCCAGCACGGCCAATGTTTCCATGCCATAAAGATTCGCAAAATAATTAAACGCGTCGTGAGCACTGACGATCGTACGATTCGCTTCGGGAACTTTCGCCAATTTCTCTTTCGCCCATTCATGAGCATCTAGAATCTCTTTGACGTATTGTTCCGCGTTGGTTTTATATTTGTCTGCGTTCACTTCATCTGTTTCGCCAAGTCGTGCAGCAAGTGCGGTCACGCATTTGGACCAAGCCGGAAGGTGATTCCAGATGTGCGGATCGAAAGGAGCATCGGGATCGAC
The DNA here is from genome assembly GCA_964582025.1 of uncultured Pirellulaceae bacterium. Lineage (GTDB taxonomy): Bacteria > Planctomycetota > Planctomycetia > Pirellulales > Pirellulaceae > Mariniblastus. The sequence goes on from CAZORS010000087.1 coordinate 9,678, forward strand.
TTCACCATCTTCAACCCAGTCTAGCCGAGCACTTTCTGGAAACGCGGAAGCCATCGACCAAGCTTTGTCCTTGAATGCGTCGTGAAGATGTTCGCTTAGTTTGGCTTCTAGGTGAAAGCCGTTGTAGACGATCAAATCCGCATCCAGCATCGCTTGAACGTCGCTGGTGCTGGCACTGAATGAATGCGGATCAACTCCGGGGCCGCAGAACAGTTTTATGTTTACTCCAGTTCCTTTGGTGATCTTTTGAAGTGCAGCATTAATTTGCCCAGTCGTTGCAACAACGCTAAGTGCTCGCTTGTCACCTTTCGCGAAATCGCCATCTGAGAGGTCCTTTTTGCTGTTAGATTCACAACCAACAAAGGGGAGTGTGAGAATCACCACGAACAAAACGGATAGGCTTTTTGAGTTCATTTCATTTCTTTTTACTGAAGTTGCGCTTTTTGTTTTGGCCGGCGATTTGGGAGGCATCCCAACGAAGTCGACCACTGCACGACGGAGTGGCAATCTGCGATCGTGTTTGGGTCTCTGATCTATTGAGCCTGTGAAAGCAGATTCAAACTTCCAGATGTCGTTTGCGCAACGACATCGAGCTTGCCGTCTTGGTCAAAGTCTCCAGCCGCAATCGAGAGGATGGGCTGGTCTGGATCATGGATCTTACGAGCTTCTGCAAACTTCGGTGCACCCGTCTCGGACGTGTTTCGCATCCAATACAACCCCCCAAGTTGGCTCTCAATTTTCTGAAGCCCCGTCTCCTCGTCAATTCCGACTCGAACCATTCGCTGTGAGAATATCAAATCGAACGTACCATCTGAGTCGACGTCGCCAAAGGCAAACTCAACCAAAACTCGCCAACGCTCGGACGTGAATTTCTGCCAACGGGCTTCGATTGAGTTGCCAAATTCGAAAGACTCAAGGTTTACAACTAAATCGGCTCCACCCGTAGGCGTGAACATCCTTGACAGCGAAGTTGTCGGCTGCTGCTGAAGCAAACTGGTGGCGATATCACCATGATGTGATTCCGAACCATGTTTGATGAAAAGTTTGGGCAAGAAACTTGTGGGTGTGGCAAGCCCGTTTGAATTTTCGGCGACTTGTAGTGCCACGACGAGGTCTTCGGTTCCGTCGCGATTCCAGTCGATCAAGAATGGTCGTGCTTCGGCTTTCGGGATCAGCGTGTAGCGGGAAGTTTCGATCGAAATCTGAATATCTCTGCGGTTGCCAAAACGGTTATTGGAATCAAGTTCATACCAATGCATCCAGCTCGCTGCGCAACAATTCGAACCCGTAACCACATCAGTCGTTTCGTCGCCATTAAAGTCCCCAAACTGGGGAGCAAAAAAACTGCCTCGTCATCCGGGCGGAACAACAAGTTCGCTCGCCGTGATTGGAACCTGAAGTTTGGGATTGCCGCCAAGCGAAACCGATGCATTTTTTGTTGCGTTGAAATGAACCGAAACCTGATAGTGATCAGGGACGGGAGTGGTCGCGCGAAAGCTCGCGTTTGGGTCAGCATTTATCGATTGCGTAGCTTGATCGAAACGGTGTGCATTGGATCCGATCACCAAGTCTGGCAAATTGTCACCGTTTAAATCTTTGAGCCCTATGCTGTGACGGACATTCGAGTTCAACAACTGCTGAACAACTTCGAACTTGATAGGCGAATCGAGGTTGTTTGAATTTTCTTGGGCGTTCGCCATCCGAATCGGAGTAACCAATAACGCGGCAGCGATAAAAGCGGAAGCGTAGAATCTATGTATCATTTTGAATTAGGTGCGCAGAATCGTTGTGTGACTTAAACAATTGGACCGGCTGTCATCCCAAGGCGAAAAAGAGAGCGAGAAGGCGTCGCCAAGATCAGACGGGTTTCCAGCATGCGATTCTGGCTGGCTATAGAATTCAGTCGATACTGAAGATTGGCTGGCGACCGCGCACACATAATACACAATTTCGCAGCGGGTTTGTACCGGTGGAATTAGGTATTGGGTTAAACGGCTCGAAACACACGTCATTCATGGCGGCAAGCAACGAAGTTGCCACAGGAAATTCACTGTCGAGCATTACTTAACTCGTACGACGTTATTGTGAGGATTTGGATCAGGGAGCGTCAGCCAAGGATCAGCGGCGAAACGGACGGGCTTTTGGGGAAGCTCCATTTCGACCAGGTTCTCACCGCTTTCAAAATCGAAATACTGAGAGGCCATGATTGACGTTTCAGGATCAAAGCCAAAGTCAGCCAACGCGGCGCACTTAATTTGTGCTTCGAATGGAACTTCTTCCTCTTCGCCCCACCCTGAAGTTATAAATTTTCGTGCATTAACTTTGGCTCTCAACAGCCATTTTGAATCTTCAGGCTGCTTGACGCAGGACGCTTCAACCACGCGAATACGCCACACGGTTGTCGTTTCAAAAAAGTCAATCAGAAAGTCATCGACATCCGCCGGAGTCCGCTCGCGCAAAAGCTCGGTCAGTTCCTCAGGCGTTACGTAAGGACACTCACGGTAACGATTAGCATTAAGAAACTCGCCAAGAATGTTCTCGAGTTCTTCATAACCAACTCGTTCGGCAAGATGTCTAAACAGGATCGAACCCTTCTTTCGAATCATTGTCGAGTCTTTAAATTCTTCGACAAACGGAACTTCGACATTTGATACTTCGGGGGCGTTGTCCGATGCTGAATGCACTGCAAAGCCATTGGGAGGCACGGAAGAAGTTTCGAACGTCATCG
>CAZORS010000087.1:12505-20694 GCA_964582025.1 uncultured Pirellulaceae bacterium
CGTCATCGCTGCTCAATTTTCGAGCGCCACCAGCAAACCCAATCGAATCCACGTTCAGTCCGGGCGCCGCGATCGTCAAGACTTCTTCGATCGCCTGTTTGCCTTGGTTCTCGATAGTGAACTTACCTTTGAGCCGAAAACGGCGCTGCGAAGGAAATAAGTCCAGCTCGCATTCAATTGCGACGATTCTCGGCTGGGGCTTGTTTCGCCATTGCTCGCCGAATTCGATCTCGACGTCCGCTTTGGCACGATCGAGGTCCAGCGGAGGCCATGTGGCTTTGACGGTTGACTGCTGCCAAATGTACGAACCTGTCCAAAGGAATGATGCAATCAACGCGACCAAAACGAACCCGCCAAAGCCTTTAAGTCGTGTGGCTAACAACCGAGATCTCGCGTGCGGATGATTGCCTCGCCACCAAAGATGCCAGCCAACAATCCAAATCGACACTGCCGACGACGTAAACCAACGCTGCGATCAGCAGGTAGTTCGGGATCAGGAGCCAACAAAGCGCTTTCGCGTAATGAGACCAATCAGAAGGGCCAATCAATTCCGAAGGAATTCCCGGTACGCAAGTGCAAGCGATCATGCCGGGGATGAACATCATGGTCGCGAGTACGACGACTAAAAATGCCATTAAGAATTGAGCCAATCCAAACGTAGTCTTTCCAGCTGGAGTCGTTAGCAGGCACTCTTGCACACGATGATTTGAATCTCGTAAGAACGGATCGATCACAATGCCGGCAACGGCAATCACGCCTAGCAGGCTGTAGATCAGGGCTCGCTGCGTGATCGTTGATGCACCATTGACCCATTGATTTCCGACGGCTTGCCAACCTGTTTGCACTGTGTCACCAAACGCAATGGCGAAAAACGCCACAAAGCAAAACCAAACGAAAGGCCGCCTGCGCTGAATCCGCCACTCCATCAAAAGTTGTTCGACAAATGCCAAAGTTTATTTCCAATTTGCAATTGCTAGGCGACGTGGAACGCGTAGAGGTCTTCCAAATTGGCGTCCACAGGCTTTGCATCTGGAACGCTTAAATCACCTCGCGTCTCCGCCCAGACTCGCACTTTCAGTTTCCCAGAATCCGGTTGCCAAGAAAGCACGCGGTGGTTCTCGTGAATCGATTCGTGATTACCTATCTTGGTGTGAAACTCCCAAACTTTGCCGCCAAGCGAATCGGTCAACTGCTGTGGCACGCCGCGCAGCAAAATGCGTCCTTCGTTCATCAACGCCATGTCGTCACAGAGGCCGGCAATGTCTTCGACGATGTGTGACGACAACAGCATCACGCAATCTTGCGCTGCTTCGGTTAGCATCAGTTGAAATCTTCTGCGCTCCAACGGATCGAGTCCTGCGGTCGGTTCATCGACGATCACAAGACGTGGATTTCCCAAAAGAGCTGCCGCGATGCCGAACCGTCGTTTCATGCCACCAGAAAATGTATCCAATCGTTTGTGCGCGTGATCTGAAAGATTGACTTTTTCCAGTTGCTGGTCCACCAATTGATTGCGATTCGCCTTGGGACCGAACCCTTTGAGTCCTGCGATATAGGCCAACATTTCGCGAGCGGTAACTCTGGGATAGACGCCCATGTCTTGAGGTAAGTATCCAATCAGCCGTCTGGCGTCACGAGCATTTTTTGCGATGTCTATGCCATCGAGCTGAACCGATCCAGAATCCGGTTGCTGAAGCGTCGCAAGGATTCGCATCAACGTCGACTTCCCCGCTCCGTTGGGGCCCAACAATCCAAAGACCCCTGGTTGAATCGACAGGCTTACGTCGCAAATTGCTTTGACGGCTCCTAGGTATGTTTTGTTTAACTGCTTGACGTCGAACACGTTGTTAGTCTCATTTGTTCACAGAGAGCAGGCTTGATGGTTGCCGCCAGCCGTATGACTCGGCCAGGGGGCTCAGGCTAATTGCTGCACAACGATTTGGCTTTGCAGAGCGCCTTTTTTGAACATGCCAAGCGATCGCACTTTTTGCATTGATTTGTCGCGATCGCCTCAAACTTTTCAAGGTTACGTTTCTTGCACTTCTTCTTTTTACACTTCAATTTACAAAGAGTCTTCATCATCGCCTCGCCACATAAAAGAGAGAATGAATCGCCAGACGGTTTGCGTCATCAACGAGTTCAATGCATCATCAGAATCAAACAAAACGCTGATGGACTACCCTTGCGTGGCTGGCTTGGCCGAGAATGAATTCTCAAGGCGATGTGGCTCGGCTTTAAAAGTCGTTTATCGATCTTGGTCGGACTAGCTAAATTTTGCCGGAGCCGTTGATGGCAGGTTTTTAGATCCGAAAGTCTCCAATTGATGCCCCATTGAATGGGCAATCGATCGCCAAACTTGATCAGTCGAAACTTTATTGACTTTTACGTAGCGGCCCATATCAAAACCAAATCCGCCGCCGACTATCACGAATGGCAAGTTGTTCAGCGAATGAGAATTTCCATGGCCCAGCTCGTTGGTCCAAATGATCAACGTGTTGTCCAGCATGGACTGATTTGTTCCGGGCTCTTTTGTCTCTGAGAGTTGTTTGGCCAAATAGGCGATTTGTTCGGCGTACCAAGTGTTGATACGCGTCAAAGACTCCTGAGCGAGTTTGTCCTTGTCGGGCTTGTGGGAAAGTCCATGATGGCCTTCTTTCACATCCAACCAAGTCATACGAGCATTTCCGACCGAACGAGTGTACTGAAGCGTCGCGATACGATTGAAGTCGTTGGCGAAACTATTGACCAACAAGTCCATCTGCATCTTCGAAAGTTCTGGCATGTTTTCGTCATTGTCGATAACGTTGGCTGGCAGTTTCAGTGCGGGAACATTCAGTTTTCCATCGACTGAATTCAGGTCAGTCTTCATTTTGCCAATATGTTTGCGATGCCGAACCAGTAACTCGTTGTCACGTGGGTCGAACGACGTACCAGACGAATCGAAATCCTTTTCCAGTAAATCTAGGACATTCAGCAATGTATCTTTCTGTTTCAGCTTGCCGTAAATCCGCGAGTACATGTCGTAAGGATTGCTGATCGGCGCAACGGGCTGATTGGGTCCAGAGTAAACCATTCGCGTCCAAGGATTGGCTTCGTTGGGCACTCGTACGCCAAACTCCAGCGAGCCAAACCGTGTGCGAGTCGCTTCGTTTGCTTGCAATGCGTTTTTAATTTCTTGGTCAATCGAGATTCCCTTTGACCAGCCAGCAGGTGAATCGCTGCCGCCAACGATGTTTCCTGGGTAGAGCTCATTCGCTGTTAGAAGGCAGCTCATTCCGCGCATGTGGCTGTCACCATCGCCGCGAATCAAATTGCAAATGCCGTGAACGACCAGCGTCTTTTCACGGAACGCTTCAAGCGGTTTCAGGACTGATTCCATTTCGAATTCAGGACCTTCCGTCGATGGCCAAAACCCATCAGCAACCATTCCGTTTGGAGAAAACACGATCACCAAACGCTTGGGCCGATTATTTACAGCGACAGGTTCAAGGCTGCTGATTCCGGGAATGAATCCACTGGAAACATAGCTCGTTGAAAGCGTTGTTGCCGCAATGCGGAGGAAATCTCGTCGTTTCATGGTTCTTTTTCCTGATCAGGATTTGTTCGACAGATCGTGATTGGCGACCAGTTCAGCCATGTTGATCAACAGCGTCTGAACGTTGTAACCGTCGTTGACGAAAGAAGCATGAAGTTCATCAAGCTTTTCGTCGCCGTACGCGTAAATGGATTGATTCGTGAAGTGCTGGAACAGGCGACGAATGAAACTCTTTTGTGCATCGGCATCTGCTGCCAAGTATTTGCCAAGGTCTCTGGCACCCGAAAGCTTGATCGACTCGCCGTCAGGCGTTTCGTAAGTGGAGCTGACATCAACCGGTTTATCGCGATCTTCCTTGCGAAAACGCCCAACTGCGTCAAAATTTTCCAGGCTAAAGCCGAGCGGATTGATCACTTGATGACAAGCCTGACAGGCGACAGCTTTGGTTTGGTGCTCGACACGTTGCCGAGTCGTCATGGTAGGATCAAACTCTTCTTTCAGCGGCGGAATCGCTTCAGCGGGCTGCTTCAAGCTTCTCCCGAGTAGATTTCTGGCGACAAAAACTCCGCGATGAATGGGGGATGTATCACGTTGGTAAGCGAACCCGCTCATTAGCAGTGGATGAGTCAAAATTCCGCTTCGCGGCACGGATTCCGTGGCAACCGTTTGGAACTTGTCCGACTCAGGTTCGGCAATCGTTAAATCGTAATACTCCGCAATTCGCTTATTGACGACTAACTTGTCCGACAGAAATAGTTTCCGGAAATCAGGCTGCTCGCCCCAGATGACTTCATCCAAAAACAAATCGAGGCTGACCTGAAGGTCCAGTGCCAACGACTGGTCGAATCCCGGATATAGCTCGGGATCTTTCGTCGCATGCAATGCTTCTTCGCACTTGAGCCAAGAATGAAAGAAGTCCCTGAGCTTGTACTTAGCATGCGGCGTATACAGCAAGCGCCAACTCTGTTCCTTCAGTTGTTTGCTGTCGAGCTGTTTCTTTTTCGCTGCCGTGTAAAGTTCGTTATCAGGAATTGAATCCTGGAAAAACTGAGCCAACCGACGAGCCTTTTCAAAACTGACCTCGCGGTTCAAGTACGACGGGTAAAGAAAACGCGGGGACTTCAACGTCAACAAAACGACCCGACGAACGGAGTCTTCAATCAGACGATCTTCTAAAAAATGCTGACCAATAAAAAATTCGCGATCCGCGTCGTTAATTGGATGGGTGAACGCACGCGATACAAATTGCTCGCAGAATTTTTTCACTTTCTCCGTTCGATTTGATTTATTAGCGCGCGTTCCGGCGAGTTTCCAAATGCGATCGGCGACCCAATCTGCTGCTTCGATTGCAACGTTGGTCGATGCTTCATCCCAACCTTGAGAAACGGAAGATCCTCGCAGGTAACCGCGGCTTCCATCATCGGGCGGAAACGATGTCGACATCGCGGCGACTTCGCTGAACATCGCTGGAGTCAACAAACGAGAAGGGATCACCGACTGATCGCCTGAAGGACGCTTCCATTCCAATTTGATCGTTGCTGCTGGATCTTTAAACGTAAAGAGTTCAAGCTTCAGATTGTAGGCTCGACCGGCGAGCAAAAAGATACGGGCTCGATGTGTGAGTTCGTCATTGCCGCGCACCCACCGATCGATCAATTCATTCTCAACATCGTTCACGAACAGGCGGAAACCATTTTTGCTGTGAACGATAAACTCGTACGTTCCCGTCTCCGGGGCGATGACAGAGCCGCTCCAAAAAGCAGAAAACCCCGTGCCCATTTCGTTATCGCGTTTCTTATCCTTCTCAAAACCTTCGTAGATACGATCAGCTCGAAAGTGAGGAATGCCGTCTGCAAAATCGATCGTTCCGACGACTTCTTCGGCGAGTCTGCGGTTATCCTTCCAGTGGCTTGCTGCGAAGTAGTCCGCGGAAAGCCCGCGATCGTCAGGAAGGTAAGTTGCTTCTGTAAATGATTCGATCAAACCAGCAATCGATTGGCGATGTTGCCGCACTGTCAGGTGAGCCAATTCAATACGCGGTCGATTCAGATTTCGTTGAGCCTCGGGCGAATAGAAGGCAGAATGAATATAGGCCGCGACTGCACCCGCATCTTCTGCGACGCACATGTCGGGGTCTTCTTCCGGCATAGTGTCGGAAATAATTTCAGCTAATTCATCGACAGAGAGATCGCCAGTGAGAGATTGGTCGTAATGCTCTTCGTTGCCTTCACCTTTGGAGCCGTGGCAACTAGCACACTGTGTTGCGTAAATTTTCTTGCCTTGTTCATTTGGCAAGACGGGATCGTAATCATCTGCGGTGATGACCGAACAGAAGAAACTGGTCAACAGCAACGAAACCGATGTCAACACACTAAACTTGATCTTAAAACCCATCGTATGTACGTCAGATTGTCAACAATGCACCGGAGACAGCCATTTGAGAACATGATTGAGCCGGCGAAATAAATTATACATCGACATTCCATTCGAATTAATGATTGGAGTTCCGGTCGCGATTAAACCCTTTAACATCGCAAAAGTTGCGTTCTCCCTTTGGTGCGATAGCCCAAATTTGGCTTCTGAGTTGCTGCAAAGCGCATATATAGATAGGGAAATTTAGCGGGCAGAACGCCTGAAAAACCCCGAAATCTCTTGGCTGATAAACCCTACTAATCGATGGCAGTGAGCCAATCTGACTCACGCAATCGAAGGGAGATGCCTTGTGCGCAGGCTGCCATAGGTACTCGAACACGAGCGACCGAAGGCTCCAAGCACGAGCAAGCCAAACGCGATAGCTTGTTCGTTCGTGCTAGTATTGTTTGATAGGCAGAATTGGATTTCCATCGAAAACCGATTTGCAATGAGATCGGTTGCAAAACGGAAAAATCCTCAACTACCAATACCTACTTAACACAATAAAGAATGTCGCCTCGACGCATGATTAGGCTCGAACCGTCAATGGCCGCCGCGTACAAAACGGATCCTGATGGCGGACCGCGTCGTTCGCCTTCAGCGGGTTCTGGTTTCCACAGATCATTGTCCGCAACGATATTCAGTTCGTTTCCTTTCGCGACAATCGACGTCGCACCACCTTTTCCGAAAAAATAAATCGCATCTTTACTTGCCAAAGGTGTTGCCCAGATCTGGCCTGACGAAAGTCGCCCCGTGTAGACATTCTCGCCCGTTTCGATGTCGTGGCAGTTCACGATCCCCGTTCGGTTTACGAAATAGGCTTTGCCGTCGAACGCAAACGGCGAACCAAATGAACAAGTCGCTTTCTCAGCCACCCAGCTCCATTTAGCAGAATATCCCTCATCTGTTTTTTCGATGGCAATCACGCCGCACGAAGGAGCGGGTTTTGCTCCCCCGCGTCCTCCGCTGGCTCCCATCAGGAATTTTCCATTGCCAACAGCAACCGGCGTCGATGAAGAATTCGATGCAACTTCGGAAAACTCCCACAAGCGTTCTCCCGATTCTGGATTCAAGCCAACAATCAAGCCGATCGAACTGAGCACCAAATGCTGTCCGTCACCAACGTCTATCAGTCGCGGGCTGCTCCAGGATGTATTGCCGAGCCCTTTCTGTTTCCAGACGGTTTCGCCATCAGATTTCCGAATCGCCATGACGTAGGGTGAATCAGATCGCTCACACCACAGGAAAACGTGGTCTTTATTGTGCTCCAGCGACGCCGCGATTCCGTGACGCGCTTTCACGTCGCCAAACTCAACCGTTAAATCTCTTTTCCATCTTACGTTGCCTGAGTTGTTCAACGCAAAAAGGTTGCCGCCCTCAAAAAATGTAATCACGCCATCCGCATCCGCAACGGGGGTTGGCGCGGCGCGGCTGACCATGACGGTGTTTGGTTCCGGTGAGCTGTTTTCATGTGTGAACAACCACTTTCGTTTTCCATCAGCAGTTGAAAAGGCTTCGATGTTAAGCGATTCCTTATTGTCTCCAGTAACCGAAGTGACGAACGCCGTTGAATCAGCGATAACGGGCGACGATTGACCGTACCCTTCAAGTTCAGTTTGCCAAGCGATGCTGTTTTCAGGGCTCCACTGCGTGGGCAGCTCTGCGTCAACTTGCTGATTGACGCCGCCGTTCTGAAACGAACTCCACTGAGTCTTCTCTTGTGCGAACAAGCTAAGGCTTGGCACGAAGTAAATTACCGACAAACAGGTTAGGGTTAAAATGCGATTAGCCATTCTTGCGTCTTTCGTTACTTTGGTTCAGTTGAAGAGAGTTTGAGCATCAACCCGGGCTTCCAGTCAAGAAGCTCAAGCGTAAGGTTCTGCGGCGTTAGCTCAATGACTCTGCTGCGGATTTTGAAGCAATCGGTTTGAAAGGTGACGCTTCGGTTCTTGGTTTGGATGCACCAAGCACCACTAAGACCGGTCGAATCGCTCCATTTGCCGTCTCTACAGAATGTAATAAGAGTCGAAAGGAACTTCCTCGGCCGATCCCTCTGGTTGAATTTTCGTGAACCATTGCTTTGATTCGTGCCCCGTCAGCATTTTCAGTTTTTCCGCCATGACTGGACAAGACGTTGAACTCGTTGGCTGGCAAGAATCTTCTGCGAGCAAAGTTTCCGCCACCGGTGTGTTCACTTCGAAACGCACCGTAAACGGTCGATGTGTTGCTGTGATTGTTAAAC
>CAZORS010000088.1:0-1254 GCA_964582025.1 uncultured Pirellulaceae bacterium
TTCAAAAGCTTCGGCAACAGTCGCACACCACGGCATGTACTGGACGGGTTCGGCAAAGCGTTCGATTTCTTCATCCGCCAATTCGTACTGATTGTCCAAACGAATCGCGTGAGATATCTCGATCGAATCGGGTTCGGACACGAGCAGATAACCGCTCTCAGGCAAGCCGTGCTTCAACAGATCCATTCGACTTACCGGCGGGCGAAACGTCACGAACTGAGTCCTCGGCCGCATCCATTCGTCGACGCGAGTTGACGAAAGCGTCACGATATTTCGCATCACCGTTTGCTCCTGTTTGATCAGTTCCGCATTCTCGGCCGTGTGTTCGATGGCTCGTTCGAGGTCAGCGACATCCATGTAGGATTCAGCCTCGAATCCAGGCCAAATCAATCGCCGCGAAATCAGATTCACCGATCGAAGTAGCGGCATAATCGGATCGACGACTCGCACCGCAAACGAAAGCGGAATACTGAAAGCGCTGGCCAGTTTCTGAGGACGGAGCACGGCCACATTTTTCGGAAGCATTTCACTGAAGAAAATAATCGCCAACAGCGACGCGATCGCGAACAGAATCGATGCACTTCCGGATTCCGTTTTCTCCAGACGAATCGCGATGATCGAGCTGATCGCGAAGTAGGAAATGTTGATCACCAGATTCCAAAACAGAATCGCAGACAAAAGTCGTTCCGGTCTTTCGGTCAACTGAAACGCCATCCGTTCGCCGGTCGAACCGTTTTGCATTTTCTCTCGGATTCGTGGGCGAAGATAAAACATTGCCGCTTCGCTGGCGGAGAAAAATCCTGACCCTGCCATCAGCAGGGTCATCGCAATGAGCCACGGGAGCAGTTCCAACAAGGCGTGCATTCAACAGCTCCTCGTACGGATCGCAATGAATTGTGAAACATTCTCACCTCGGGCATTCAAGTCTAAACAAAGTCTAAACAATGAGAATTTGGCTCCCCTCTCCCTGTGAATTCGGAGCTCAACACGTCGCTTCGAGATCAATCGTTGACCGAATTCACGGGGATGAGGGGCTGGGGGTGAGGGGCAAAGGTTCTGAATCAAACGCGTCAGCAGGCCTCCAAGCAAGGGCAACCTCAAACGCCTTGAAGCTGTCCGACTTTCCCTCACCCCCAGCCCCTCTCCCAAAAGTTCGACCAAAGTTTGATGAGCAAAACTTGGGTCAGGATTCAAATTTTCGGGAGAGGGGAGCGAGTAAATTTTTGTGTTGAAACCAAAGCTTTCTGGGAGGGT
>CAZORS010000088.1:1354-20278 GCA_964582025.1 uncultured Pirellulaceae bacterium
GGGAGGGTGATCTTTGGCAGTCTCTCCGGCTTTCCAAGAGGGAAGGTGATGTTTGGCGGTTCACGTCTTTGCAAAAGACTAGGCATCCCCGCTCGCCCTGGCCCGCCCGCTGGAAACAAGCCACTCGTTAAGCCGCGGCAACATCATGGCGAAGGTTGTGAATCCATAAGCCAGAACAATCACAATCAAAACGGCAAGGTAACTCTTGAGAACCGCTCCGGTAAATGAATAGAACATCGCCAACGGAAGCAATCCCGACGCGATCGCAATCGCTTTGGATGGCATGTTGTAGCCCAGTGTCACAAACAATCCGATCGCTCCACCGATCAGGAACGCGAGAAACGGAGCGAGCTGACCTTCAACATTTCCAGTGAAGGAAATCATCATCAGAATCGTCGTCACAACGCCCAGCGACAAAAAGAACACGGTTCCCAAACTGGCACCGATCCCCTGACGAGAGCTGTTGTAGCTCATGCCGCAATGGATCCCCAACATCACCACAAAGATCTGCAACGCCGCGAAGCCGATGATCAAGAACAACAAGTGTTCGCCCGTCAGCAACTCGCTATACCAAAGATACCCGGCCAGCACGATCGGAAGCAAAATCATGTCCGCCGAGATTGTCAGCACGCCCAACAATTTCCCAAACAGGAACTCTTTCGGCGAAATGTCAGTCACGCGAAGCAAATCCAGTGATCGACCGTCACGCTCATTCGTAATCGAAGTCACGGCCAAAGCATTGACCATCACGAGGCTCAAAAGCATAAACGGCATCAACGGCTTGGCCGTGATCGGAATCGAAGTCCCCGCATCGGCGACGACTTTGAAAGCTTCTCCAGAGGAAACCATAGAATACAGTGCGAAGAATACACAAGCTGCCAACACCCAAAAGACGGCTCGAATGAACAGGATCTTCTTCCCATAAGCCCACGTGCGGACCTCGCGCCACAGCACGGGATTGTCCCAGACTTTTCGTGTTTTCGTGTCGACGGTTCGTTGACGAGCATCGACATGACCGGTGCGGAATTTTTCGGATTCGCGAACCGCCCCTTTTCCTGTTTCAGCTTCGCCGTCTGCGTCGTCGTCAACCAGTTTGCCAGTGAACATGTCGACTTTGATATCGTCATCTGAACTTTTCTGTCCCATCCGAACATCGCGACTGGGATTCCAACGACGCACTTTCAAAATCGCAACGATGGATAATAAAATCGATAGTCCACCAGCGATACTGAGAAACGGAATGATCTTCTCCAGCCAAGTCGACGTCACGGTCGGATGGCTGGCGTTAATGACAGCGCGAAACGGGTTGGTGGCTTCTGCGATTTCAAGTCCCGACAATCCAGCGATCGTAACACCAGAAAGAGCAAGTGCCTCCGCGGTTCCGATCCAAAACACGATCGCCATCGCGACAAGCGCCAACGTTTGAAATGTCTTTTCACGCCACAGAGCAACGATGGCTCCAAGGCTACCGGCGGCCAATGCGGTCAGTCCGGTAACGGCGAAGGTCCAGCCGACTTGCGTGAACGAAGTGCCGCCAAAGAGAACGATCAACATGAAGATCGGAAGGCTGGTCAGCATTAACGACGCAATGTACAGCAGACTAGAAAACAGCTTTCCTAACACCAATTCGCTGTTGGTCATGCGGCTCATCAGCAGCAAGATCAGGGTTTCCTTGTCCTTCTCGATCGCAATATTGCTGGCAGCCTGAATCGCGGCCAAAAACATCAGCAACGCCAATTGCAGCGGTGCGAGGATCTGAAACATGATCGATCCGAACCGAGCCATATCGCCCGCGTTCTGAATATCTTGCGTGTTGGTCAGCAGCAACCAAGCCGTACAGATCAGTACCAGCAGCGAAATTCCGTAAACCGTGCGGATGATAAAATGGCGAGGTCGTCGTGGTGCTACGACGGCTTCACGCGAGAAAATGGGTCCGATGAACAAGCCGCAAGGTTCCTGTTTGGATAGTAGAATGGTTTTGACGAATAGGATTCTGAAGAATCACAATATAGACAATCGCCGATTATACAGTAAATCCCGGCAAAACAGGGATTTATGGGAAATGGTCAATAAACTGGCCGCCCGGCGCATCGAATCTTAGTCCTACGCAAAACCGGACAACAGGTTCGTTCTTGACCAACCGATTGGATCGTCTTGAAGACATGAAACCCGGTGAAGACGAAACCAACTTGATGGACGCTAAGGAAACAACTCGAATCGACATCGAAGCTGCCTACCAGCAGCATGCCGATGCGCTGCGATGGTTTCTGTGTGGCGTGCTTCGAAATGATGCTCTGGTGGCGGACGCGTTGCAGGCGACTTTCCTGAAGCTGATGCAACAAGGAGACAAACTTAGAGACATCGCGTCGCTGAAGTCGTGGCTGTTTCAGGTTGCCTTCAATGAAGCGATGTTGGTGAAACGAAAGAACAAAGTCGTCCGCGATCACAGCCAACAGGTTGCGTGGCGGACCGAAGCGATTCGCAAAGGAGAAAATTCTCCTGAAGAGGTCGCTTTGCTGGACGAACAAGTTGATCAGGTTCGTGTAGCGATTGAGTCATTGTCAGCTGACCATCAGATGGTGGTTCGCAAACGAATTTATGAAGGTTTGAAGTTTCGCGAAATTGCAGAAGAGCTGGACGTGCCACTTGGTACGATTCTGGCTCGCATGCAATCGGCGCTGAAAAAATTGAAACCATTTTTTGAATAACAACCTGGGCGACCACTTCCAATTGTCGCTTTTTAGAGATTCGAAGATTTATGAACAACCACAATCCCAATCCGGACGAACAAAGCTGGGACGTATTCCGATACGTTGCAGAAGAAATGACTCCTGATGAAGAACAACACTTCGAGCAGTTGCTGGAATCGGACCAAGCGTTGCGCGAGCAAGTCGCCAACATGGTTTCGACGATGGCCATGGTTGATCAAGTTCATGCGACTTCCAAAGTCTCACCAGCAGTCGCAAAACGAGCAGCGACACTTCGGGTTCGTCGTTTGATTGTTTCCGTTGCCGCATTGGTCGCGATTGCAACTTTGGCAGTGAATTTGATGCCGTCTCCATCTCAAGCGGATGCCGAGACCGATTCAGTTGCGATGGCGTGGGCCGAGTCTTTGGAAACGGATGAATTCGAGTTGCCAGAACAGGAAGACAACTTTGAGTTTGCATCGTTTGAAATCGACGGCGATGATGATTGGATCGCTGACGTTGTTACTGCCGTCAATGAGAGTAGCGTCAACTGATAACGATCACTTGAAAACATCACCCTCCCTCTGGGAGGGTCGGAGCCTAGGCGACGGGGAGGGCGTTAACCTCTAAGCCAAACTACTTCCACGCAAACCAATTTTAAAACTTAACCAACTACACCCTCCCCGCTCGTTCCTCGCGCCCCTCCCAGATGGAGGGTGTTCAAAAGGATGATCAAAACCAACCACTTCCAAAACCATGAAAATTTTCTTTACCCTTATCACCGTTTGCATTTTGGCTTATTGCTTGACGTCTGTCGCCTCTGCACAGAACACAACGCTGGCCCCGCAGAAGAAATCAGTCAAACATAAGTCAAACGTCGCACAAGTCTCCAAGCAACGGAAGGAACAAGTGCTCGCGTTTGTCAGTGAAAATCATCCTGAACTAAATGAGCTGCTTAGAAAACTTGAGAAAAGCAAAAAACAACGGCAGTATCTAAATGCGATAAGGGGGCTCGACAAGGCACTGAAAAAACTCGAGGCGACCAAAGATCGCAATCCGCAGCGTTACGAATCAGCACTGCAACAATGGAACCTCGAATCACGAATCAAAGTTGCGGGTGCTCAAGTCAAAATGAACGACACCGAAGAGGGTCGCGATACGCTCGAATCACTCGTTACGAAACTAGTGGATTTCCACATTGCGCGAATGAAGTCGGATCGAGAGCAGGTTCAAAAACGGCTAAAACAAATCGAAGCCCGTATCGCTGACGCCGAATCAAACCGTGAGCAAGCAATCCAGAAACGAATCAATTCGGCGACGCGGACGAAAAAGAAAGTAAAGAAAAAAGACTGATTCGGTCCAATCGATCCGCTACATTGGTGACCTTCTTAATTTCGTCACTAGTGAACAGCAGCAATGAAACTTGTCTCGTGGAACGTCAACGGCATTCGCGCATGCATCAAAAAAGGCTTCCAGGAATACGTCGAATCCGAACAGCCTGACTATCTCTGCCTTCAGGAAACCAAAGCCCACGAAGGACAACTTTCGCTCGACTGGGTTTATGAGCTCGGCTATCACACGACGTTCAACAGCGCCGTCAAAAAAGGCTACAGCGGCACGACAATCTGGAGCAAAACAAAGCCAAAAAAAATTGCTCTCGGGTTAGGTATCGAAGAACATGATCAAGAAGGCCGCGTCATCACATGCTCCTATGACGACTTCCACCTGGTCAATGTCTACACGCCCAACTCGCAACGTGGCCTCGCCCGTATCGACTATCGTGTTCAATGGGACGAGGACTTTCTGGCCTACGTTAAGAAACTCAATCGTCGCAAGCCAGTCATTTTCTGTGGCGATCTGAATTGTGCTCACAAGGAAATCGATTTGGCGAATCCGAAAGCCAACAAAAAAAACGCTGGATTCTCAGAGCAAGAACGCGAGGGAGTCGATCGCATCGAGGCGGCTGGCTTTATCGATTCGTTTCGCCATTTCGATGACAGCCCCGGAAAGTATTCCTGGTGGACGATGAGAGTCAACGCTCGGGAACGGAACATCGGCTGGCGGCTAGACTACTTTTGGGTTGCGAAGAAGTTCATCGACCGTGTCAAATCAGCGACGATTCGCGATGATATTTTTGGATCGGATCACTGCCCCGTTGAAATCGAGATTTCATAAGGTGGCATAGGCTTCCAGCCTGTGAATTGCACGAAGCCATTGAAATCCGGCGTTTTAAGTTCGGACAGGAGCATAAAGAGACAACTCAAATTTGATCGGAAAAAGTTGTGTTAATGAACCATCGCGACCACAGGCTAGAAGCCTATGCCACCAGAAAACCGGCAATATCCGCAAGCTCCAGCCGAATAACCGATTCTGGCCCTGATCGGCTGACTTGTGATTTGCCGATCGTTCTAACTGGTCGAAGAAACAGAGTGTCAGATTCAGGTTAAAATTTTGACTTCTTGTCCTTACTCAATTTCCAGTCCATGAAGCCAAGCAAAACATTTTCGGGATTAATGCTGATCGTTGCAGCCGCTTGCATCGGTTTCGCGCTGATCTTCTTGCCCGGCTGGATCATCGACAACTACAAAACGATCAATGCTTTCGGCGCGTGGGCTGGAATTACCTACCTAGTTCTAGTTGGCATCGGTGCGTTCCTGTTGATCGGCAGCACCATCTGGACGATCTGGAAACTGTGGGGCGCTTCGATCGCAAAGAATCGAAAACGCGAACGTCGAAACAAAAACCCAAGCGAACTTTCGAACTCGCAAAAAGATTTCGAAATCGACGAAAACCTAAAGCAGGTCGATCAACTTCGCGAACAAGCCGGCAACGATCCGGAACTTGCCAACCAACTCGATCCGCTACTCAAAGAGATCGAATACAAACGCGAATCGCTGGAACTCGAAATCGTCGCCTTCGGTACGATCTCTAGCGGAAAGTCATCGGTGCTGAATTTGCTGGCCGGCAACGATTCCTTCAAGACCGACATTCGCGGCGGCACCACGGTCACGCGAAACGAAATTCCTTGGCCGACCAACGACAAAGTTACTTTGGTAGATACGCCCGGCATCGGCGAAGTTGACGGCGAAGACCACGTCAGTATCGCAGCCGAATCGGCCAAGGACGCGGATCTGGTTTTGGTTGTCGTTGATGGTCCGTTGCGACAGAGTGAACATGACTTGCTGGATCAGCTTGGCAAGATGGAAAAGCGTGTCATCATCTGCTTGAACAAATCAGACTGGTACGCTGAAGACGATCGCGAAAAACTCAAAGGGCAAATCCGACGACAGACAGCGAGCTTCGTCGAAGATGAAGACGTCGTCTCGATTCAAGCACAAGTCGGAGAGCGAATTCGCCGACGCGTCCTTCCTGATGGCAGCACGACCGAAGAGACGGTTGAAGTTCCTGCCGACATCGAACCGTTGGCGACTCGCATGGTCGATATCGTTCGCAAGGATGGCAAAGAACTGTTGATGGCCAACGTGCTGTTGCAGTCACGCGGACTGGTTGAAAAAGCACGTGACAAAGTCCAACGTCAAGTCGACGAGAAAGCTTGGGACATTGTCGACAAGTACATGTGGGGAGCCGGAGGCGTTGCGGCATTGAGCCCGTTTCCGATGGTGGATTTGATTGCAGGATCAGCGATCTCGACGAAGATGATTCTGGATTTGGCTGACGTTTACAATCAGAAAGTCGATCTCGAAATGGCCCGATCGTGGCTGGCCGAGATGGGCAAGAACCTTGTCGGTTTCCTTGGTGCTCAAGGGGCGGCGGTCGCGATCACGGCAGTGACTTCGTCGCTGGTGAAGACGATACCTTTCGCGGGAACGTTTGCCGGCGGAGTTCTGCAAGGAGCAGTTCAGGCTTTGATTACGAAATGGATCGGTTCGGTGTTCATCGAGTACTTCCGCGATGAGATGCGAACTCCAGAAGGCGGGTTTGCCGGATTGGCGAGACGTCATTGGGAGAAAGTCATGGCCGTGGATGAATTGCGTAAGCTCGTTCAGACTGCCCGTTCGAAGTTGAGCGACGAAGATTAGAATGAACACCAACACCAAGATTAACTGGCTCCCCTCTCCCCGGGAATTCGGAGCCTAACGCATTGCTTCAAGATCAAACGTCGCCCGAATTCACGGGGATGAGGGGAAATTCGCTTGCTTTAAATCTCGACCAGAACTGCCTTAAGAACCCATCCTGTTTTCCCTCACCCCCAGCCCCTCTCCCAAAAATTCGAGCAACGCTTGATCAGCAAAAACAACGCTGAGGTTCGAATTTTCGGGAGAGGGGAGCCAGTTAATTTTTTTAGCCATGTCGAACACTCACACTGAAACTTCCGTCGAAGATCCGCACTACCAGGAAGCGGTCAAGTCGATCGAATCTACTCTTGGAAAGCTTCGCGGCTGCTCCGACAACGAACGCGATGAACTTCAAAAGGAACTCTCTGGTCTAACGGAGATGTACGACAAGGTCACCAACGGCCGCGTCGAGATCGTGATCTTCGGTGAAATCAGTACCGGCAAATCCGCGATGATCAATGCGCTGGTTGGTCGTGACGTGGCCGAAGTTGACATCCAGGGTGGCTGGACAACCGAAGTCCGCGGTACGGCTTGGGACGGGACCGGCTATCGCGTTCCGGGTTTCCAATCCTCTGAAATCATCGTCGTCGACACGCCTGGCATCAACGAAGTCGGCGGACAGGATCGAGCCAACCTAGCCGAAACGACTGCTCGGCTTGCGGATTTGATTCTGTTCGTAACCGATTCGGATTTGAACGAAACTGAGTACGCGGCGCTGGTTGAGTTGGCTGCCGTGCAAAAGCCGATGCTCCTTGTGTTTAACAAATGCGATCTCTACAACGAAGAAGATCTCGACAAAGTGACGCAGCTGTTGAAGGGTCGCCTTGAGGGACTGATTCCTGCCGATCATTTTGTGCGAACTTCTGCCGATCCGCGTGAAATTGAGTACGTCATCGAGAAAGATGACGGCAGCACCGAATCGGAATGGCGGAAGCCGGAACCTGACGTTGGTGAACTGAAGTCATTGATCCTGACAACGCTGGAGAAGGAAGGACTAGGCTTGATCGCGCTCAATGCTGCGATGTACGCCGCGGACAAGTCGGACAAGATTGCTTCGATGCGTGTCGAGATGCGAAACAAGCAGGCGGATCAAATCATCTGGAGCATGGCGGCGACCAAAGCGGTTGTCGTGGCTGCAAATCCAGTCCCTGTCTTCGATGTCATCGGCGGTTACGCGGTTGATGCGTTGATGTTAGTGACGCTCTCAAAAGTCTACGGCATCAATTTCAACATGAATCAATCACGCGGGCTGGTTCGGACGCTCGCTGCTGCTGGTGGTGTTTATGCGGTAGGCGAAATTGCATCGAGTGCTTTCAAAGCTTTGACGTTTGGGTTGGGAACGGTGCTGACGATGATTCCCCAAGGTGCGGCAGCGGGATACATGTCGTACGTCATCGGCAAAGCCGCGAAGCGATATTTCGAACAGGGTGGGTCTTGGGGGAGTGATTCTCCAAAGTCGGTCGTTCAGGATATCCTCAATTCAACCGACCGGGATTCCGTTGTCAGTCATCTGAAAGATTCGATTCGCGAGAAGTTGAATTTGAATCGTCACGCGGATGATGAGAAAAAAGGCTGGTTCGGCTGGTAGTACTGGGTACTACTCCCCACCGTGCTCAATCGTTGGCCAATATTTCTCCCAGCCGGCATCGCCTTCGGCTTCTGCGTAGTCAGGACTGTTGTCGAGATCGTGACACTCATAGCACGTGCGAGCTTTCGCTTCTTTAATGGTTACGCGAACTTCAAGGCGAAGTTTTTCCTTGAGTGCATCGTCGACGCCGTCTTCAGCCGCGATATGACCTGAGCCCGGACCGTGACAGTTTTCGCAACCGTTGCCGTGCAGCAGAACGTCTTTCTTCAAATCCGTGTAGCCAGTTTCATACGGATAGTAGTTTTTTGCGTTCCAGCCCGTCACGTGACAACTAACGCACTCGGGATCGAAATGTCGCTTAACCCAAGTTCGCTCACCCGGATCAGTTAGGTCCGCTGTCGCTTTGGCGTGAGGTCCGCCATCGCCTTCGTGACCTTCTAGCCAAATGTCGTACTCTTCTTCGTGACAGTCGCGACAAGCTTCCGAACCGACGAATTTGTGACCGCTGGGGTGCAAACGTGGTTTGATGTCCTGTAAGTCACCGCCTTCCCACAAGGTTTTCAATTCGTTTTGGTAATCCAGAAAGACTTGTTTGACCGGTGGCGAATCTTCAAAGCTCGCGTCCAACGCAACACGCTGATACTTGATCGCTTTGGATCCATCGGCGGCAAAATCAACTCCCACGACACCCACGTACATCCCTTTGACGCCGCACTGAATCATTTGCGAAACGTGTCCGGTTCTAGTTTGGATGGCTTCGGGTTGAAGCGTTGGATCACCGGCACCGCCGGCCGTCACAACCAAATCGAAAACTGGAAACTTCGCCGCGAGCAATTTACAATTCTCAGGTTCTGATTGAATCAAAAGGACCTTCACATCACACGCAGCGAACTGTGGATTCCTAATCACACGCGCGATCGCCACTTCAGGCATCTGGAGTGTGAAAGCATCATTGGCTCCAGCAGCCATCGCTTTCTTGATGTGTTCGGCACCGACGGCAGATAGGACGCCGATCTTTTTTCCGTTCTTTTCAACGATTTGAAACGGTTTGATGTAAGACGGATCATCAAACAAGGACATGTTTGCACTGGTAAACGGAGTCGGTGCACCTTCCTGTTTTGCTTCTTCGATCGACAACAACATGTCGCCTCCAGAAACTTTCATGTCATCGACACCCATTCCAATCGCGTCGTACTTCATGATCTTGGAAATTGATTTGTAGGCTGTCTTGAGTTTGATCGCTGGCTGCTGCCCGAAACGCCGGATCATGTTGCCGGCGTCAATGCTGACAGGATCCCAACCTTTTGCTTGCAACATTTTCTGACAAGTATGACGACGGAGTAGTCCGCCTTTCTGATTTGTTAGCCCAGTACAACCACAGGGCTCAATGTAGCCATGAAGGCGACCGGTCACGAAAAGAGTCAAATCTGGTTTCTCCCAGTCTTTGACCAATTCATCGGCCGCGCGAGAGTTATCGCTCTCTGAATCATCCTGCGACGAAGCGGCGGACTCGCCGTTTTTGAAAATTGAAAACGGTGAATGCATCACCATACTGATCAGCGAAGTCGGATTCTCACAACCGAGCACAAACAGGGTCGAAGCAGCAAACAAAATAGTTGCAACGAAACGTGTGAAATAGAGCGACAAGTTTGACTTCACGGATCTGGCAGCGTTCATCGATTTTCCTCGGGTAGCGGGTTCATCGAAACAATAGTCTTTTGGCGGAAGTCGGTAAACGTCAGAGGGGACGCTTAACATCTACTTCGTCTGAGGCTTGCCACGGAACATATCGCGATCGCATTACAAGCCCGAAGCGCAAGCGGGTGAGTCCTGAGCACAGGGAAATACTGACTCGCTTGCGCTTCGGGTTTGTATTGGTCGCGATGCTAGCGTTTTAGATTTGGTAGTCGATCAAACCATCGCCGGAACTGGGTTGCTGATTCTTCATCCGCAAGCTTGGTGTCTTCATCGTGACCGTTGTACCGGGCTCAACGCTGCGAGTTAACCAAACGCTCGAACCAATAATGGAACCTTCGCCGACAACGGTCCTACCACCCAGAACGGTGGCGTTCGCGTAGATGATCACATTGTCTTCAAGCGTTGGATGCCGTTTTGTACCGCGAACCAAATCACCCCGCTCGTCTTTGTCGAAGCTCAATGCTCCGAGCGTCACACCCTGATAGATCTTTACGTTCTTGCCAATCTCGCAGGTCTCCCCAATGACAACGCCCGTGCCATGGTCGATGAAGAAGTAGTCTCCGATTTTGGCTCCAGGATGAATGTCGATTCCTGTTTCACCATGTGACCATTCGGAAATCATGCGAGGCAGAAATGGCACGTCCAGCTTGTACAACTCATGAGCCATGCGGTGAATCGTGACCGCATTGAGCCCGGGATAGCAGAGGATGACTTCGTCGAAGTTGCGACAGGCCGGATCACCATCGTAGGCCGCTTGGACGTCTTTCATCAAAGATTCCCGAATCGCAGGCAGCTTGTGCAAGAATTGTCGTGCGAAATCGAGACTGTTTTCCTGAAGGTTTTCGAGGAGCTTCTGCGAACGTTCGATCGCATCTGATTCGTCACAGCCTGATTGCTTCATTGCGGCGCAGGATTGGGAGTCGCGTAGGATGCATCGACGAATGAGCTTGGCGAGCGCTTCTCCGGCTTCGGCGACTTCCGAACGCAATCGTTGTCGAACGACTTCGCGTGTGTGTTCGACAGGACAGAAAACTGGATCGACGATCGATTTGAGCCGACCAATCAGATTGACCACATTTTCGTACTCGGGAACTGGCGTCGCCGGCTTGGCATCGTTAGCAAAAACAAGCGAATCAACAATTGAATCCGCCGTTTGGTATGCCGAATCGTCACCGACTTCCATCGCTGGATCCGTTTTATCGCATTTTGTATCAGGTTGCATTTCGTTCATCGCGATGGTTGGGTGGCATAGTCTTCGAGCCTGTGGACATACTGAACACCGGCTGGAAGCCTATGTCACCATCGTATCCTTCACCCCGGTTTTGCGTCCACCCTGATAAGAAACGTTTACACCTTCGGCTTGCAATAAACGACTATAAAGACCACGATCAAGTTCATGCTTTTCGCCATTTTTTCAATCACAGATTTCGCAAGCCGTTGCTGGACAACGATGTGTGAGCTGTCGCCGTGGCTGCTGCTGGGAATATTGATCTCAGGTGTTCTGCACGTTACCCTGCCGAAGAATTTCGTCCGCAAGCGATTTCGCGGATTCCGTGGCGTCGTTCAATCGGTGCTGCTGGGCGTTCCATTGCCGCTGTGTTCTTGCGGCGTGATTCCAGCCGGCATTGGGCTGAAGAATGATGGAGCCAGCGATGGAGCCGCAGTTGGTTTTCTCATCAGCACACCTCAAACCGGGATCGATTCTGTTTTGGTAAGTGCGTCCTTCTTCGGCTGGCCGTTCGCAGTTTTCAAAATGGTGACCGCGGCGGTGACCGGCATCGTCGGAGGGTGGTTAACCGAAGTTTCGGTTGACGCGAATGCCGTCGAAAACCCTGTAGATCTTCCAGTCGTCTCAAGTGTCACGAAATCTCAAACGCCTTGGTGGATCGAACTTTGGTCGCACGCGATGGAAGTACTTCATTCAATTTGGCTGTGGCTTCTAATCGGAGTCGCCGTTTCGGCATTGATAGGAACATTCGGTTTCGAGAGCGTGATCAAACAGGTCGGCGATGCGGGATTGCTTCCGGCGATGCTGTTGATGTTGTTGATTGCGATTCCGCTTTACGTTTGTGCGACGGCCTCGGTTCCCATTGCGGCGGCACTTGTTCAATCCGGTTTGCCACCAGCAGTTGCGTTGGTTTTTTTAATGGCTGGACCGGCGACGAACTTGACGACCATGGGCGCGATCAAAAAGCGATTCGGATGGCGAGTCCTTGCGATCTATCTAGGGACGTTGATCGCCGGAAGCTTTCTCGCGGCGTTTCTGTTCGATTGGGTGTTGAGTGCCAGCGTGGCCGCAGGTAGCGCTCACAATCATCTTCATCAAAATTGGTGGTCGATGTTGAGCGCTGTGATCGTGCTGTTGCTGATTGGGCAGATCCTTTCGAAACGGTTCCTTGGCTCGAGGCAGATCGCCGACGAATCGACGGTGGAACTATCTGTCAACGGCATGCATTGCGGAAGTTGCGTTAACCGAATCGAAACAGCTGTCGGAAATATGGATGGCGTCGATTCAATTCAGGTTGATTTGAGTCGAGGGATCGCCAGCATTAACGGAGATGCTTCGATGGAGGAACTAACTTCCGTGATTCAAGGTTTGGGCTTTGAAGTCACTGGATCCAATGGAGAAAGCAATGAGTAAAGATTTTCGAAGCGACCAAGAACGAATTGTCGACGCTGAGGTTGCGTTAACGCATCTGCAGCACGACTACGAAACACTTAACGAAGTCGTTTTGCAACAACAGAAAACGATCGAGCAACTTTCATTGCAAGTAGAACGCTTGCAGACGAAAGTCGAAACCAACGCTGACCCGGAAGTTCGAGATGCAGAAGCAGAACGCCCGCCGCACTATTAGTAGAAGTAATCGACTGAGGCCCTCGTCGATCGGTTCAACTGAGGGCCTCAGTTTGCTACAAAAATTTTCAGAATCCTGAATCCAGAATTCAAACCTCTGCGAATGCAGCACTATCGAGACAAGTGGTCTCGTAAAACTTGCATTTCGACGAGGACTCAGATGAAAACTTCAATTCTCTTTTCGGCACTTTGTGCCACATTTATGTTCGCTGGCATCACAACAGCACAAGAATGCCCGAATGCGTGCAAGAGCACGCAAACCGTCGCTACTTTTGTTTCACATCAGGAACAAGCTCAGAAAACAGCTCAAGCCGATATCGTGGACACTGCTGTCGCCGCAGGTTCATTCAAAACACTCGTCGCCGCCGCAAAAGCCGCTGGATTGGTCGACACTTTGAAAAGCAAAGGACCTTTCACGATCCTTGCTCCGACCGACGAAGCATTCCAAAAGCTTCCAGAAGGAACTGTAGAATCGCTGCTTAAAGCAGAAAACAAAGAAAAGCTTAAACAGATTCTTACGTACCACGTGATCTCCGGTAACGTGAAATCTGGCGACGTTGTGAAGCTCACAGAAGCCACCACAGCGATGGGTGAAAAGATCAAGATCGCTGTCAAAGGCGACACGGTTACTTTCAACGATGCAAAACTTTTGAAAGCCGACATCGGCTGCAGTAACGGCGTAATTCACGTCATCGACTCGGTTTTGATCCCGGGACAGGACGCTGGAACGCAAACGTCAGCTAAGAAAGACATCGTCGACACTGCTGTCGGTGCTGGCAGCTTCAATACTTTGGTTGCCGCCGTCAAAGCAGCTGGTCTTGTTGAGACACTCAAGGGCGAAGGACCGTTTACTGTCTTTGCTCCGACTGACGAAGCTTTCGCAAAAATTCCTGCGGAAACGATTCAGATGCTTTTGAAGCCGGAAAACAAAGAAAAACTTCAGGCGATTCTGACTTACCACGTCGTTTCTGGCGATGTTCGTGCTGCGGATGTCGTTAAGCTGCAGAACGCGAAAACGGTAAACGGTCAAGAAGTAAAAATCAAAGTCACGGACAAAAACGAAGTCATGATTGACGGTGCCAAAGTTATCAAAACTGATATCGAGTGCGGCAACGGCGTCATCCATGTCATCGACACTGTGATCATGCCTAAGTAAGCTGCGGCGAATGCAAGGTTGATCGTCATGGTGATAGCTTCCGCGACTTGTCCTCAAGGGCATACGGAACTACTACCATGGCTGTCAATCTTATCACCGCTCCCAGTTACAAAAGTAAGTCGTCCCGATTGGAACATCCAACGTTGAACACCGAAGCACCGGTTCTACCTGATGTTGCAGCTGGTCAGCCAGATGCGATCGCGACCTGTCTCGATCGCTACGGCGGATTAGTTTGGTCGCTCGCGCGGAGAAATTGTCCCGATGAGCAAACAGCAGAAGATGCCGTCCAAGATATCTTTGTCAAGATCTGGCAAGCTGCGGATCGATTTGATGTAAACTTTGCCTCCGAAGCAACTTTTATTGCGATGATAGCCAGACGTCGATTGATTGATCTGTACCGCAAACGTCGCCCCGAGAGCACGACTGCGACCGACACCGATTCTCTCGAACGATTCGAGGATTCACACCGCGACGCTGCAAGTCATGCCGAATTGAAGGACGATGCGAGGCAAGCCGAAGATTTTCTGGCAGAACTTCCGCAGCAGCAGCAACACATAATCCGACTCAGTGTTTACGATGGCCTTTCGCACACACGAATCGCCGAATCGACAGGCATCGCGTTGGGCACTGTTAAAACACAAATTCGCCGCGGATTGGGCGAATTGCAGCGACGGCTTTTCGCTGCGAAAGCCCAGGAGGGGGTACATCATGATTGACCACACGATGACGTCTGAAGAATTTCCTCAATGGTTTACTGATCTCTTGCTTTTGCGAGCGACCGATGGGCTCGACGTGGAACAGCAAAATCAATTCGACCAGTTCGTAACCAATCATCCGGACCGCGATCGAATTGAACTGGAAGCTGAAAAGTACGAGCTTACTGCGGCGGCTATCGACTTAAGCATTCAAAACAGCGTCTCCGAAGATGCAGTGCCTCTACCGGGCGAATTGCGGCGGAAAGTTCTCGATGGCGCGACGAAACATTTCGCGAACGTGGCTCCTCAGCAAGACGACACGCCGAGCGGGGAACTAAAGCAAGCATTGCAGTCAGGCAGCAGCCTAACGTCTCGCGAAGCATTGGCTTGGTTCGCAGCAGCAGCGGCAGTTGTTCTCCTGTTGACGGGTTGGAATCCATTCGGCAACGCGACGCCTTCTATCGCGGTTAACACGCCGATTGAAGTTCCATCAGTTTCGATCGAAGAGAAGTTTTCAGAATTCACCAACGGTAACCCCGACGATTTGACTCGAATCGATTGGTCAGCCACTGGATCAAATTCCGTTACTGCGGGTGAAGTCGTTTGGAGCGATGTGCTTCAAGAAGGCTATATGATCTTCCAAGGACTGAAGCCGAATAATCCATCTAAGAGCCAGTATCAGCTTTGGATTTTTGACACCGATCCGTCGCAAGAACACCCCGTAGATGGTGGCGTGTTCGACATCGCAGCCAACGGCAAGGTCATCATTCCGATCGACGCCAGAATTCCGGTCACTAAGGCCGTGATGTTCGCGATCACCGAAGAGAAACCCGGCGGAGTGGTTGTCTCGGATCGAAAACGACTGCCACTGCTTGCAAAAGTCGACTAACGCCGACCGTAGTGCAACTGTCGCAATCAGTTCGGCATTCGAGTATGAAACTATCGCGACAGCAATGCCGAGAATTTTCTCGCGTTCCAGTTGGAAATGTATTCCAATGTGAGATCGGGGTATGGTTCCCACCAATCCAAAGGAATGCGAAAATGAGTTTCCGTCAAATCTTGGCTGTTCGTCGATGGAGCTCGCAGCTTCTCCCGGTCACGTTCGTTTGCTTTCTCTTAGGTTGGTTTAGTCCGCATGAGCTTCAAGCTCAGCGAATCCTAATTCAAACCGGAGGAGGACAAAAAGAAAAACTGGAACTTTACAACCAGCTCAACAACTTCCTCGAAGGCCGACGCACTGAGGCCAAAAATCGAATTAGGGCTCACTTGCTTGAGATTGATCGGGTTTGTGAATTGACACCGAAACAACGCACGCATCTTGAAATCGCTGGCAAAGGCGCCGTCATTTCTTATGCCGACAAGACCGGTGAGAATTTAGAATCGATGGTAAAAGGAATTGGGTTTGAATTTAAAAGGGGCAATCCACCTGAAGAAGATCCTGACGACGAACAAGACGAAGGAAATAACAATCGTCGGATCGCAAGGGTAATTGACTTCAGTCGAGGTCTGAACGGGGATACTGAAGAGAACGTTGATTCGGAACAAATCTGGGTTGATTCGGTCAAGAAAACACTGACAGAAGCGCAGCTAGAAAATCTGGAGTCGTCGAAAATCGCCAAAGAGAAAATCATCCGGCAAGCTGCAGTCGACTATTTGATTGCTCGAGCCGATCTCAAATTGTTCTTGTCTCTTGAGCAACGTCAGAAACTCGAGTCGTACGTCGATCGGGAATACGGTCCGCAGTTGGTACTGCAAATGAAAGTGCCGCCCAAACAGAATCGCAATTTTATCGTTCCCGGAAGGCTGCAACCGAATCGCGGCATCGAGGTCGACGATTCTTTAAAAGCGTTTCTTTCGAAGCCTCAGTTGGAGATCTGGAGAACAGATTTCCAGAATGATCTCGATTCGCTAGAAGACTGATGACTTCATGACTTGCCAGCTTCACCACGATCACTCACCTCGCGTGCATCCGGTGTTTATTTGACGGTTTCGGACAAAAGGGCAGACGATCTGATTTTGTTGCGAAGATTAAACGCCAGTTACGTACCAAATATCAATCAAAACTTTGTTCGCATCCGCATGTTAAATCTACTACGATGGATCTGCACATGGGCGAGAACGGAACGGGAGCAAAATGTCAACGATTGAGCAACAACAGGCGACGCAACTAGGTGACGACGATGTGGCAGGCATCGACGAACTTGGAAAAGTCTTTCAACAACTTAGGTCGGAGCTGGCCAAAACGATCGTCGGGCAAGACGACGTTATCGAACGGTTGGCGATCTGCCTTTTCGCTCGCGGTCATGCGCTGCTGATGGGCGTTCCAGGCTTGGCCAAAACGTTATTGATCAGTCGCCTCGCGCAAACGATGACGCTTGATTTCTCACGCATCCAGTTTACGCCTGACCTGATGCCGATGGACATTACCGGAACGGATATTCTTCAGGATACTGGATCGGGACGGCGCGAGTTTGAGTTCGTAAAGGGTCCCGTCTTTGCAAACATTGTCCTCGCGGATGAAATCAATCGTGCTCCCGCCAAAACACAGGCTGCAATGCTCGAAGCAATGCAGGAACACCGAGTTACCGTTGTCGGAAAATCGTTTGAACTCGATCAACCCTTTTTCGTTCTTGCGACTCAGAACCCGGTTGAGCAAGAAGGTACTTATCCGCTGCCAGAAGCTCAGTTGGATCGATTCATGTTTCTGATCGAAGTCGACTATCCGTCTCGGCTCGAAGAAATCGAAATTGCCAAACGCACGACCGGCGCTGCCATGTCGGATCTGGAGTCCATTCTAACTGGCGATGCCGTTTCCAAATTTCAAGCGTTAGTGCGCCGCGTTCCTGTTCCAGATCACATCTACGAATTTGCAGTCGATCTGGTCAGGCGCACGCGACCGGATTCAGAGGACGCACCTGATTGGCTCAAGCCGCTGGTCGGATGGGGTGCTGGTCCGCGTGCGGTTCAGTATCTGGTACTGGGCGCGAAAGCGAGAGCTGCTTTGCACGGCAGCTATATGGTTCGCCTGGAAGATATTCTTGAAGTCGCTGAGCCGGTGCTGACGCATCGCGTGCTGACAACCTTCGCCGCCGAATCAGAAGGACTCCGCAGCCGCGACATCGTTCAAAAATTGGTCGAGGAGTTATCGAAAGAGACTTGATCGCCGAGCCGCATCGTTGCCGTTTTGACTGTAGAGCTGTCTTGTATTGTAGAACATGCATTCGTTTATTGAACCTCGAGTTATCGCCCGACTGAAAGCGCTTCCGTTTCACGCGAGGCTGCCAATGTTGGGCAGCGTTTCCGGGATGCATCGCAGTCCCCATCGCGGTTCGAGCCTTGAATTCGCCGAATATCGAAAGTACGTGCCCGGTGACGATACGCGGCGACTGGATTGGCGAGCGTATGGTCGCAGCGACCGCTACTACATCAAGGAATTCGAAGCCGATACGAACCTTCGATTGTGTTTGATCATGGATACCAGCGGTTCCATGAACTACGGAACCGGCGAACAGACGAAACTGAATTTTGCCAAACAGCTCTGCGGTACGCTGGCCTATTTAGCGGCTCAACAGGGCGACGCGATCGGGCTCTATTGTGCTGGTGAGCAGTTCGATAAACAAATATCACCCAAACGAAGTTCATCGCATTTGAAAACGATTCTTGACGAATTGGAAACCGTAGAGGCGACAGGTGAAACTGGATTGGTCGCGGCGCTTCATGAGGCCGCGGAACGAATTCGCCAGCGAGCATTGGTGATCATTGTCTCGGATCTGTTTGTGGAACCGAAACAGCTTAGTGATTGCTTTCAGCATTTGCGTTTTCGAAAGCATGACGCGGTGGTGTTTCATGTTCTGGAGCAGAAAGAAATCGACTTCAATTTTGATCGCCCCATGCGTTTCCGGGACCTTGAAGGAGGCAATCCGATACTCGCCGACCCAAGTATTGTCGCAAGCGACTATCGAAAAGCGATGCAGCAGTACTTGGTTGATTTGCAGACCGTCATGCGAGACGCCGCAGTCGACTACCAACGACTCGGACTCGACCAGCACTACGGTGATGTGCTGGCAAAGTTTCTTTTGGAACGAGCTCCGAAACGGAAATAGAAATGATCATCGAACGAAAATCAGCTTGTTTAAGAGTTCAGCATCGGTTCAGCCTTCCTGCCATCGT
>CAZORS010000089.1:0-12644 GCA_964582025.1 uncultured Pirellulaceae bacterium
GCTTCGGATCCGCTTGAACGATCGTAGTGCCACTGTCGATCAGTTGGCACCATCGAATCACATTGCGGCCAAGGCACAAACGGATCACGACCAAGCGCGACGGCGAGCTTACTCGAATCCATCGTCACGTTACCAGCGCGAGGCGGCATTGGTCCGGCTTCAACTCGTGGACAGCCAATCAGCAGCTCCGGATCGTAGCCACCGACTCGATTTACGATTTGAGCAATTTCATAGAGCGACAAATTTCGTGGCCCGCCGCAATGAAAAATCCCGGACAACTTACTTGCTGCCACCTCTTCAATAACTTCGTTCAAGCATTCAACGTATGTTGGTGTTCGGACTTCATCGAAATACAACGTCGCCGGCTTATCTTTTGCAAACCGATGTTGAATCCAATCGATTGCTCCCGCGTGTCCATTGAAGCTGACTCCCATCGGCAACGATATTCTCAGAATGCAAGAATCCGAGCGGCGGCTCATCACAAGCTGCTCTGCGTCGACCATCGTCCTTCCGTAAACTGTCACCGGATCCGTCGGGTCAGTTTCGACATGACCGCCCTGCCCTACCCCCGAATAGACCAAATCAATGGAAAGGTGGACCAACCGAACACCAGTGCCTTCAATCGCATCCAGAAGACAGGCAACGTTGGTGACGTTCAGCTGTCGAGCCATCTCTGGATCACATTCGCAGGCCTTCAGAGCGCAACTGCCTCCGCAGTTGACGATCGTGCGAATGCCGTTTTCTTTAATGACCGACCGAATTGACTCGACTTCTGAAAGATCGTAGCCAACAATGTTCTCGCCGGTCAGGTTCCAGTTCCGACGTGGGCGTTGTCCAATGACTTTGCCTCCATATCGATCGCGAAACCAATGGAATGCGTTGTATCCCGAAACTCCTGCGATTCCACAGATAAGGATCGGCAATTGTTTAGCTTCGTACAGCATTGTTTCTCTACAGCGTTTCGGCAAATTGGAACTGCGTTAAGATATCTACGAGCCGAATTTCTGTCCAACTGTATTCATGAATCCCATTCGCACGAAAATTTGTGGCATCACCCGCATCAAAGATGCTCTAACGGCGCAGGAAGCTGGAGCCGATGCGATTGGATTGAATTTCTACGAAAGAAGCAAACGATACATCGACCCCGAGACGGCATTGTCGGTCGCGGAAGCCGTGAAATCGAAAACAGCAATTGTTGGCGTCTTTGTGAACTCGTCGACGAAAGATATTTGCGAAGTTGCAGTAAAAGTGGGACTGACTCACATACAACTGCACGGTGACGAGCAGCCGGAATTCATCGAGTCGCTACGCAAACAATTGAGCTCAGTAAAGATTATTCGAGCCGTCAGAATGACGGACGACGACATTTCGGCTGCTCAAGTGGAAATCAATCAGTGGCAAACAGCTGGAGTCGATGCCGTTCTACTCGATGCTGCCTCGCTGGAACATTTCGGCGGAACGGGAAAGCAACTTGATTGGACAAAACTTAACCAGCTTTCGTTTGCCGTTTCTTGGCTGCTGGCAGGTGGGCTGACCCCTCAGAACGTTGCAGAAGCAATGCAGCTTTGTGATCCGAATGGTGTCGATGTTGCGTCTGGAGTTGAATCAAGTCCGGGCGTTAAGGATACGTCGCTGGTTCAGAAATTCGTCTCTGAATCGAAAACTCGATAGGCTCGCCACCCGTTCAAGTGAAACGATCGCGCTTTTTCGCAAAACGTTGAATGTTGGCCAAACGAGGGATCAGCCTAAAAAGCTCATCTCTTCGTTCATATACGGAATCATTGAGTCACCGCACATCTAAACGTTCCAACATCGACGAGAGGACTCTGGAGGATCTTACCTCGCTTTGCTCAAGTCCTGTTGCGAGTCGGCCATGTCGCGAATTCTGTACTCGATCGTTTTTTTCTCAGTTTGCGCTTCTTTCAATGCCAACCGCTGTTCGGCTGAAATTATCCAGTTCCTGATCGTTGAGGAAGATCACGAAGACAAAGAACCCAGCAAAGCAACTACGTTTGAATCTGACACTTCATGGTCGCAGCAGCACTCCGTGGACGTTTTTTTCACTCCTACGAACAGCAACGTCCAAACGAAACCTGATTCGAACCGCTTGGGAGATGAAGCTGGCGAGATGGGTGTAGACCTTTTTACGAATGCGGATTCGATCGAACTTGCACTTTGGCGTATCGAAAGAAAGTCAACCAAATCAACGAAGAGAACCAATCAATTTGAAATTGGATCTCGGCTCGCAGCTCACAAACTTTCTCAGACACTGCGACGCTAATTCAGTTCAGTTGGCTACCGCAGGCGAACACTATCGATTTTGTTTCTGGGTCTTTGCGTGAAGATGAGGCGCTGGAATGTTGCGTTCTGCCTTCTTGATCTGGTCCTCCATTTGACCAACGACGCCTCCTTTACCAATGACGACGATGCCACTATCTGTCACCGTCATGCCCCGACGGCGATCCGCTGCCAAATCAAAACCGATGCGAGCCCCCTCAGGAATCTTGACGCCTTTGTCAATAATTGCCCGACGGACTTGAGCATGCCGACCAACTTCAACACAGTCAAACAGAATTGAATCTGAAACATTTGAAAAGCTATTGATGCGACAATGCATGCCAATAACAGAACGCTCAACCCGTCCTCCAGAAACAATACTTCCCGGACATACGATCGAATCCGTCGCCATTCCAACGCGACCTTGATCGTTGTCGGTGCCAAAAACAAATTTTGGAGGCGGACAATTTTCTTGGAACGTTCGGATCGGCCATTGCTGGTCGTACATGTTTAGCAATGGATTGACACTGATCAGATCCATATTCGCTTCGTAATATGCATCGATTGTCCCGACATCGCGCCAATAAGCTTTCGCCTTTCGGTTTTCGTCCCGAAATGGAAACGCGACGACTCGGTTGGTTTCAATAACCGAAGGGATAATGTTCTTTCCGAAATCCCGCTCGCTGCCAACCTGATTGGCATCTTTCAGAAGTTGCTCAAACAGAAACCGAGCTGAGAAAACGTACACTCCCATACTCGCAAGGCATTCATTCGGCTTACCGGGAATGGATTTCGGCGACGCGGGTTTTTCCTCGAAGCCAACGATCCGATTCTGGTCGTCGACTTGCATCACCCCAAACGCTTTCGCTGATTCAGGATCAACCTGCAGTGCCGCAACAGTTAAGTCCGCTTGTTGTTGGTTGTGGTATTCGACCATGGCACCGTAATTCATCTTGTAGATGTGATCACCGGCAAGGATCAGAACACTGTTTGGGTTCTCTTTTTCGATCGAGTAGATGTTCTGATAGACCGCGTCCGCGGTTCCCTGATACCATTGCTCGTCGATGCGTTGTTGCGGCGGCACAACGTCAATGAATTCACCGAGCTCTCGACAGAAGAATTGTCGCCAACCACAATTGACATGGCGATCAAGACTACTGGCTTTGTATTGCGTCAGCAGCAAGACTTTTCGAATTCCACTGTTGAGGCAATTTGAAAGCGCAAAATCAGCGATCCGGTAGCCTCCGCCAAACGGAACTGCGGGTTTGGCCCGATCTCTGGTCAAAGGCTCGAGGCGCGATCCTTTACCTCCGGCCAAGACGACTGCCATCACATCTTTCATCGAAGTCTCCTCCTTGTCACGATATCTTCCTATCGACGAGTTGACCTGACCAAGAAGTCCGCTTCCAATCAAACAATCTCGATTCGCATTTTATCGCTTCCGATTCTGGGGATTGTAGCCGAGAGACGGCATTTTGAGAAACTGTCTCTTTTGACCAACAGTTTGCCAATTTGCGGTCGCCCCTACCATGAAAAAGATCCTACCAGGAAAATATCGAGAATTATGGCAACCTTTCACCGTTGTCTTGCCCGCACACAACGAAGCGAACTATCTTCCGGCGACGCTAACGCAGCTTCGCAATACGTTCGAAGACCTTGAGTATTTCGGTCAAATCATCGTTGTTAACGATGATTCTAATGACTCTACACCAGACGCGGCGCGGGAACATGATGCCATCGTTGTCGACGTTAGCCTGCGCAACATC
The DNA here is from genome assembly GCA_964582025.1 of uncultured Pirellulaceae bacterium. Lineage (GTDB taxonomy): Bacteria > Planctomycetota > Planctomycetia > Pirellulales > Pirellulaceae > Mariniblastus. Next base: position 4,044 of record CAZORS010000089.1, read on the forward strand.
GGAGCGGTTCGGAACGCGGGAGCAAAAGCTTGCCAGACGCCTTGGCTGTTTTTTCTCGACGCCGACACGTTACTGCCGCCGAAAACTCTGTCTAGCGCCCTCGATTTGCTTGCCAAAGGCGCTGCCGGCGGAGGGGCCCAAGTTGAGATTCCTTCCGGCACTCAGATTACGATCATGAAATGGATCCTGTTCTACTTAGTCAAGATTGGTTGGCAGTCGATTGGGGGCTGGGCGGCAGGTTGCTTCATGTTCTGTCGAAAAGAGATATTCGAAGAGTTTGGAGGATTCGATGAAAAATACTTTGCTATTGAGGAATATTTCTTCACCAAAGAGGTAGCTCGAAGGGGCTACTTTGCGTTAGTCCGAGATCCAGTCGTTACTTCTCCGCGTAAATTAACGGCGTATTCCACCTTTGAATTACTAAGATTTGTAACATTGCCGATTATGCGACCTGGAAGGCTTTTTAAGACAAGACTAGGGCTTGAGGTACTGTACGACGATGAAAAGTCGAGGTAGCAGGTTCGACATTTAGCGGAATCCATACAACTCGCCTATTTTTCTCGGTTCCGTCCGATCTCGCTTCCAATTTCATTCTATGAGGATAAGATAGATTCCTCCTTTGAATTAATACAACTCGGCGAACGGCACGGATTAATGATTTTTGACCTTTGCAAATCTGGAATCGCGATAGTAGCGGTGCTGTTTGCATTTGTCATTTCTTCCTCTGCACATGCCGAAGAAGTCATTATCGAAGAAGGAAGTTCGCTCGGTGCCGTTTCTTGTGGTGACTACGCTTGCTCACCATGTCTTGCGAAACTGGCTTCCGCATCACTCAGAATGGGAAATGAGCTTAGTCCCGGCACGATTGAAATGACGGCGGGGGAGCTCTGGCAATTCTTTGATGCTCAGGGTTATGGCTCGGTCAACAAAATGACGTTGTTTCTCGATGTCGATCAGCTCAACAGTGAAGACAACCTAACGCTATCGAAATTGAACTTGCAGATCCAAAGTCCACTCGGTGGCAAACTGCTGACCGACGCAAATCTTGGTGCCGACAATTTGATCGTGCCCGGATATGAGACCTCTTCAAGTCGCCCAGAAGCTGAATTACGTTTTGATCTGGGCTACGATTTCATGGAGCTATTCTCTCGAGATAGCCAAGAGATTGTACGTGTCAGCGTTGATTCACCAATGCTCAGCATGATGACTCCAACGTTCCATTTGACTGCTGACGATAACGTCTTTGGTCGCACTGACCTCGGACAAATGTTCATGTTTGTCATGTTCTGGGGCGTCATCTTCTTGACTCTGCTACGCTGGATGAAACCTGTTCGTCAGACGACTCCAGTCCGCCGTGCTTCGCCGGTGCAAGGACGTACGGCTTAGATAGAAAGTCGTGAACAATGCTTCCAGACCGGCTAAGCGTTCCGACGCTGCCTTCTTGCTTCATAGAACATCACCGCCGCCGCTGCTGAAACGTTCAAACTATCTGCAACTCCGAGCATCGGAATCTTGGCAGCATGGAACTCCTCTCGATTCCATGAGTCACTGACCCCTCTAGCTTCGTTGCCGAGCACGATCGCTGTTTTACGAGTTAAATCGAAATCGTAGAAATCACCAGCACCTTGCAATGACGCGACGATGACCTGGAAGCCATTTTCGATTAGCCATGGTTGTAGTTGGCACGTTTCAGTTGTGCAGCCCAAGACTGAAAAGCAAGTTCCTAGACTCGAACGTATCGTGTTCGGATGAAACCAATCCGTCAGAGGATCTGCCACGATCAAACCATCGAATCCAGCACCATCAACGGATCGAAGCACTGCCCCAAGATTGCCCGGTTTTTCAATCGATTCGACAATCGCGATTATCGGAACGTCGGAATCCGAATTCGTGATCATGCGATCCATCGTTAGCTCCGGACGGCCGGCTGTCATCACAATTCCGTCAGAACGATCTCCGAAGCAAATTTTCTCAAACAGATCCGAATTGACCTCATACGACAGAGATTCGAATCCAGCAACAATGCTCTCGATTTCGTTCAGAGTTTCTTTCGACGCAAAGTCGTGACACACGAAAAGCTCATCCGGCACAACGCCGGCCCGAATTGCTCGTAGAATTTCACGACTGCCGAAAATTGCGATGCGACTCTGCTTTTGTCGACCGCGAGAACTGTGGAGACGGACCAGTTTTTTGATTCGCTGATTCTGATTGCTTGAGATGATTTCCATGAGCTAGTTTTCACTCACAAACCGTGCACAATCTCCCGACGGCAATTCGCGGCCGTCGACTGTGTTCAACGAAAGTGGTATCGCCTGAATCTTGGTCGCCTTGGATTCGAAATGACGCCCAATCACGAATTCCAGATCAGACGCATCCCAAGTCGGCGTATGACAGCTCAAGATCACCATCGTCGGATCTGGACACAGCTTCGTCGCAAGTTCAATCAAGTCTTCGAGGTCACGCTCAATTTGCCACGTTTCTTTTTTTGTACCGCGGCCAAACGAAGGAGGGTCGGCGACGAAAATGTCGTAAGTGTTTCCACGTTTTATTTCGCGTTGAACAAACTTCATCGCGTCCTCCACGATCCAACGAATTGGATGATCACCGAGCCCCGCCTTTGATGCATTCTCGCGAGCCCACGTGACGACACTGGAAGCAGAGTCAATGTGAGTCACTTCTGCACCAGCCGCTGCTAGAGCCATCGTTGAGCCGCCAGTGTAGGCAAAAAGGTTGAGCGCTTTCTTGCCTGAAATTTTCTCGGTGTGGCTTGCGATCCAGTCCCAATTCGCTGCTTGTTCTGGAAAAAATCCGACTTGACCAGTCGCCGTCTGTTTCAGCTGAAACTTACAAGGACCGTAAGCAGAACTCCAGTCGCTCGCAAGTTCTCCGTGCCAACGAAATTGATCCGAATCGCGACTGTCGTAGCTCGCGTCGACCTCATATTCATCGATCGCGTTCTTTGGATCGAACATCTCGACGGAAGGACTTTCGCGGGAAACGGTAAATTGCCCAAACCTTTCGATCTTCATCCCGTCGCCAAAGTCGACCAACTCATATTGATCAGGATCGAACATTAATACCAAATCCACATCTTCGGAAACGACTGCTGCAGCCTCGTGACAGCAAGATGAGAGACCTTCGTGTTGCGAACCACAAGGCAGTGAAGATGCTTCAACTGATAAAGCTGCTCAATGCTTTGATCAGTGATCAACGTACCTTCGAGGTCCAGAACCTGAGCCGACTTCAATTCTTTTCTTTGGACCAGTTTCGTATCGGTCATAGGATCGCCATGAAAGTCAACGACGTTACGGTTACGAAATTTCGCATCGAATCCTTGCCAATTGCGGGCCCGACACAACGCCAAAATGCCATACCAAAATGGCTTTTGAAACCACGCGAGCTGAGCGTTTCCATCTCGAAGAAACTGGTAGCCTTTGTACGCAAGGGCGACGTAAAGCAATAGCGAAAGAAAAAACATTAGAAACATGAATCCGCCCCAGAATCCACCGACGACCAAAATTGCAAAGACCATCAAGACAGTGAGCAACATGGGAATAATCACATGTGCCAAACCGCAGAGCAGTTTCATCGGAACGCCTTCAGACATAATCTGCGAGAACCAGAGCATCATCCCGGCGGGCTCCATGTCCATCTCATCCAGCGACATTTTCGCTTTTGAAAATCGTGGTCGCACCCAACGGCAAGCACTGCAAGCTCCTTTCGCATCCAGCGTGCCGCCACACTTTGGGCAACGCTGCTGTTTCGGTTTCGGAGGTGCGGCCGTTGGAGGAACGTTCGCCGACGCCAGCGCCGCTTCTTGCTCAAGCGGAACGGGAGCTGGCTGTTGCGAGGCCACTGTTTTTCGCGTCCGCCGCTTCGGCGTCGGGACTTCGCAATCTTTCTTGCAACGAGGGCAGCTGACGAGCAATCCAGCATCTTCGGCGGCGGCGCTCATACGTTGCCCACATACGAGATACTGACCTGTCTTCTCATCAAAACGGGAGTAATTGCCGCAGCGAAATTCAATCAGCATTGGATTTGAAGAGAAATGGCGTTCGTGTTGGAAGAGCGTCAATCTTAGCACAAATGCTCTGCGAAAGTCTTTCTGGAATCGCGAGTATCAGCGTTCCATTCCCCAGCGGCGGAGAGAGAAAAAGCGAGTTGTCCCACTAGGACTCGAACCTAGAATGACGGTACCAAAAACCGTAGTGTTGCCATTACACCATGGGACAGCATCGCTGTTAGGTCCCGTTTTAGCAAAAATTGTTCGGTCAAAAAATAGGTCTTTCGGCAAATTCTGCCAAAACTCTCTAACCACCCAAATTTTCTGCCTCCATCGACTCGCTGCCTTTGCTTAGCCACACGCCCCAGCCGATCAACGAGACGAAAAGAATACACATCCGGTAGCAAATTGCCACAATAAGCCCACCACTGGCTTGGTAGCTTTCGTACATCGCCGTCAAGGCGACTTCCATTCCCCCAACGCCGCCGGGCAGCGGAATCGAGTTTGCAACCATCGCGATCGGAGCAATCACCAGATGCTCAGTGAACGAAGGAGCCGTATCAGTGACTCCCATCGAAACTAGCCAGATCGTTGTCGCAAACAACAGATTCGTCGTGATGCTGAAGCAGATCGCTTGAACGATCACCAGTTTATTTCTGCTATAGAGTGCCGCCGCCTCCATACCACGATCAACCAGATCGCCGACTTTTGGGATCTTCGTGAAGGCACGGAAAACACCCAGCTTCCGGATGCCGGGGAAAAACAAAAACGAACAAAGTACGACCGCTCCGATGATGCACAGGACACCGGCCGTGTTACAAATTCCTGCGATCGCCAACTGCTCTTCTGATTCCCCAGTCGAACCACCACTGATGAATCGATTGATCTGCCACGCAAGTCCAGCGACCCCAAACATGACCATCAATCCAATTGCTCGATCGATAAAGACGCTCAGAATCGCTTCGGGGACTCGGTCTTTCTTGGACCGTGCCGCATAGAATGCTCTTAGTGAATCACCGCCCACAACACCGAAGGCAACGACGTTGAAAAACGCGCCAATAAATCCAAGTTTAAACGCCTCGCCGATCGACAGGTCTAAGCGAATCGCATTGGCAAGCTGACGCCATCGCAGGTAGCTGAGCATAAAGGCCAAGTTCATCGTGACGAGCGACGCTGCCAACCACCAGAAGTTCTTCTCCTGTTCTAGGAAAGCAGTGAACTGTTCTCTTCGAGAGAAGATCAACCAGACCAATATCCCGATCGACGCGCCGTACTTCAAAATCGTGATGATGGTTTTGGGTTTCACGATGGATCGGTGGGAAAACTGAACAGCGGGCTGAGAATGGCCTAGATTGGCAAACAGCAACAAAAAAAAGCACTCGCATAATCAAATATGGCAAGTGCTTTTCGTCTTTGGATCGCTTACTGGTGTTTAGCGTCTTGCCGCCAACATGCGGTTGCGCTTTGAGCGGCGCTCGGCACGGAGGCGAGCACGGCGTTTCGTTTCGCTTGGCTTTTCGTAAAACTCACGACGACGCATTTCTTTCTTGATGCCACTTCGCTCGACAAGCTTCCGAAATCTTCTTACAGCCTCCTGAATTGATTCTTTTTCACGTACCAGCAGCTTTACCATTGTTTCTCCACAAGTTTGTTTTTCATAAAGCGTTCCCTAGCCAATGGTGATCGACCACCAGCAATTTGGACAGAACGGACGACTCTGAGGCGAAGCGCGTACCCTCACCGCCGTAATATTTGAGCCGCGGATTATATGAAGTTTTCGATCCGAAAGTATAGCGGAAACCATCTGAATCCCGGTTTTTCACCAAATTCATCAGTTTTTCCGGATCGTAAAGGTTCACGTATTTTAACTGACTGGCACTTTGACGCGCTTTGCCGGTTTTGCCGATCACGGGACCGATAAGCCCTGTATCGTCCCTTCCTATTAGGCAACGGCATGCCAAGCCATCCTCAACAGCTCGACCCCCGCGCCTCCTTGATCGAAAATCTTCTAGCTCAGCAAGACGATGTGATTCGCCAACTGGAAGAGCTGGATGCGAAGCTACTCGCAACCATCGAATCGATCCATCCCTCCAAAAAAGAGAATGCTGTTGATGAACCAGCATCCGTCGAGATCCGGAATACTCGCAAAGCGGCCTAGCTTCCTTCTGTAAGACGGGCGCCCTGCCCGTCAAGTCGAACTTTCGGACGTCGGGCAAGGTGCCCAACCGACGAACGGCATCAACATCCCCCTCACTCTTTGAAGGTCGGAACCCAAGCGACGGGGAGGGAGTGTGACGATCCTTTTCAAGCCCCGCCCTAGGAGCTTGTTTTTCTATTCGGTGCTCCCACCCAGCTCTTTGGCCCAAATCCGGCTCTACATGCGGGTCAACCTAAACAACCGCTACAAGTTACGCATCGTTTCCATTTTTCTTTTCTGACAACTGCTATCCATTCAACCTAGAGCCCTCATTACTCCGAAACCACCTAAAGCAAATTCACCCCTCAAGCGAATCAACAAGGAGGATTCGCAAACTTGGGGCTGAAGGAATGGTGGCGATAGAGTTGACCGCCTCTTTCCCAGTCGAGAGTTGAATGAGCTAAGGGTTGGCATGGCGAATGTTTCGCCCGACCAGGTGCCGCCTGCAAGGTTTGAAACGTCAGTAATATTTTGGAGATCTACGATGAAATTGGTTAGAAGTCTACTGACTTCAGTTGCGTTTGCCGCAGCTATGATGTCGGCCAGCTTCAGCTTCGCTCAATGTTGTGGTGGCGCAAGCTACGACACAGTGGGTGTTGCTGCCCCGGATGCAGGATGTGGTTGCAGCTACACTGTCATGAAGACAGTTCGTCGCACCATCAACGAGCAACAGCAAGTTACTCGTTACCGCACCGTTAACGAAACTGTTTACGATAACGTTCAGGTTCCAGTAACTACGAACACTCGTGAAACACGAATGCGAACTGAGAACTACAAAGTACAGGTTCCTGTCCAGGAAACTGTCATGCGTACTGAAAACTACACAGTTAAGGTTCCAAAGACCTCAACTGTTATGCGATCAGAGCGATACACTGTTCAGGTTCCAGTTCAGTCAACTGCTTACCGCACAGAGAACTACACTGTTCAGGTTCCAACCTGCTCAACTATCATGGTTGACCAGCCCTACACAGTTCAGGTTCCAGTTCGCGAAACCACTTACCGTACAGAGAACTACACAGTTCAACGTCCTGTTCGTGAAACTAAGCAACGAACTGTAAACTACACAGTACAGCGACCTGTTCGTGAGACTCGTCAGAAGACGATCACATCAATGGTTCGTAAGCCTGTCACAGTCCAGAAGTCTCGCACTGTAAACTACACAGTGAAGGTTCCTGTAACTGAGACTCGTACTCGTACTGTTAGCGAAACTGTTCGCACACCTGTTACAGAAACTAAGTACCGCACTGTCACATCGACAAAGCGAGTTCCTTACACAGAGACAAAGAACGTCACTGTTAGGGGTGGTTCTTACCAAACTGTAACTTCTGTCATTCCAGGTCGATCTTACACACGCACAGTTGGCGGTTCAGCTGCTGGTGGTGGCGGACTTCTTGGTGGCGGTGGACTTCTCGGTGGACGTCTTGGTGGCGGTGCTGCTTCATCTGATTGCGGATGTTGCCCACAGCCTCAGCCATGCCCACAGACAATCACTTGTCGCACTCCAGACCGTACGGTCTGCAAAAAGGTCTGGGTTCCATCTTGCGAAACAAAGCAAGTTTGCGTAACTAAGTACCGTTGCGAAAAGTCTTGTCAGCAAGTTCCTTACACAGTAACTTCTTACAAGTGTAGCACTGTTCAAAAGCAAGTTCCTTACACAGTAACTTCTTACCGTTGTGAGACTCGCACGAAGGAAGTTCCTTACACAGAAACTACTTTCGTCTGCGAGCCAACTTCACGCGTCGTAAACTACTGCGTAACACGCATGGTTTCTGAGCAGAAGTCACGAGTCGAAAACTACTGCACTACTCGCATGGTTTGCGAAACAAAGAGCCGTCAGGTTCCAGTTTGCTCAACAAAGATGGTAACTCAAACTCGTAACCGTAAGGTTGCTCAGAAAGTTACCAAGATGGTTAACGTTACTAAGTGCCGCAAGGTTCCTTACACAGTAACAAAGATGGTTAACCAGTGCCGCACACGTCAAGTTCCACAGACTGTTACAACAATGGTTTGCGAAACTCGTCAGCGTCAGGTTCCATCAACTGTCACTCGCATGACTAGCGAAACTCGCTCACGTCAGGTTCCTTACACAGTATGCGTTCCAACAACAGTCATGAAGACTGTTCGCAAGGCTCGCACTGTTTCAAAGCAGGTTCCTTACACAGTAACAGTTTGCGTTCCACGCACTGTTGAAGAGCAAGTACCTGTAACTGTCAACGCTGCTCCAGCTGTATCTTACGATGCTTGTGGTTCAGCTGGCATGGGCGGAGCAATCATCGACGGCGGAATGTCTGCTGACGGTGGAATGATCGTCGACGGCGGATTCGCTGGTGCTGGTTTCGGCATGGGTGCTGGTAACGCTTGCGGAATGGGCTCACGCCTTGGTGGACGTCTTCGCGGTCTT
>CAZORS010000089.1:12744-20169 GCA_964582025.1 uncultured Pirellulaceae bacterium
GTCCAATAGCGTCAGACGTATTCAACCCAGGAAGTAATCTGGTCTGAAAATTATAGCAGCTCGGGCATCATTGGCCCGAGCTGCTTTTTTTATGCGCTAACAGGTTTTTAGGCAAAGTACCTGCCCGCACTCTTAACGAAGAATCAACTAGCGAACACAATAAGGAATCTGCTTGCGGACCTGACCAACCAAAACTCTCTGAAAGATTTCATCGATGTCAAACAGAAGAAGATTCTTAAAGCAGGCTGCCGCGATTTCCACGATGCCATTGGTTTCCGCCTCAGAACGTGCTTTTGCCAAATCGACAAACAGGAACTCCCGATTGCAGTACGCCTTGATCGGCGCTGGTGGAAACGGGACGCGAACTGCCCCGGTTGCCCAGCAGCATGTCGACATGGTCGCGATCTGCGATGTAGACACCCGTCACCTTGAGCGCGGCAATGAACTTCTAGCCAAGGGAAAGGCTGATACCTATCGCGACTACAGAGAAGTCCTCGGCCGCGACGATATCGACGTTGTCCAGATCTCTACGCCCGACCATTGGCACACGAAAATCTTGGTCGAAGCGATGCTTGCCGGAAAAGATGCTTATTGTGAAAAGCCGCTAACTCTTACGATCGACGAGGGAAAACTGATTCGCGGAATCCAAAAACAAACCGGCCGCGTCGTTCAAGTCGGCACTCAACAGCGAAGCAGCTTCAACCTCTTCAACAAAGCCTTAGCCATGATTGCAGACGGACGGCTAGGTAAACTGACCAAGGTCACCACGCACATCGGATCTGGTGGCTGGAGCCCAGAAATTCCACTTGCCGATGTTCCCAAAGAACTCGACTGGGATCGTTGGCTCGGCCCTTCGCCCGAGATGCCATATCGATACTTGGACGACGCCAAAAAGCCTGGCAGAAACTTCACCAACGGTCATACGCATTTTCGTTGGTGGTACGAACACTCCGGTGGCAAGCTAACGGACTGGGGCGCACATCATATCGACATCGCAATGCTTGGCATCGAGGCGGCAGGACAGAACAACGATCCGGTTTCTGTTAGCGGAACCTCAAAGCATGGGGTCGAATTCAAAGACGGAATTCCGGTTCAGACCGACCGGTACAATACAGCCCAAAAGTTTGACCTGACTGTTGAATTCGCAGACGGAGACGTGGCATTGAACATCAGGAACGATGGCGACAACGGTATCATGTTCGAAGGAGAACTTGGCAAGATATTCGTCAACCGCGGAAAGCTTGTTGGGGCTCCAGTCGATCGCCTGAAAGAAAACCCCCTTCCCGAAGACGCCGTTGCGAAAATCTATCGCGGCATGACCATGAAGGAAAACAATCGAGGTGCTCATTGGGTCAACTTCGTCGAAGCGATCGAGAATCGGACGTTGCCAATTTCTGACGTGCACTCTCATATGAAGATGCTCAACGTTTGCCATCTGGCGGGAATCTGTTGTCGACTGGGCCGAAAGATCAGCTGGGATCAATCAACTGAACTGATCACTGGCGACGATTTGGCGGCCAGCATGATGAGTCGGCCCTATCGGGCGGGATACGAGATTGACATGAAGGAAACGGGAGGCAACAACTAGGACATGAACATTGAACAACTTGACCATGTCGCGATCCATGTCGCGGATGTAAAAACGAGTTTGGCTTTTTACGTTGGCATTCTGCAACTGAAAGAACTTCCGCGACCTGACTTTACTTTCCCCGGTGCGTGGTTGACTATTGGCAGCCACGAACTGCACCTGATTGGCGACCGCGAAAAAGACGCAAATTCTCACCACCGCGGGACTCACTTTGCTGTCCGCGTCAGCGATGTCGAAGAAGTCGTAGATCGACTGGAAACTTGCGAGATTGAATACATTCGCAAATTGCGGCCCGATGGAGCCAAGCAAATCTACGTGCAGGATCCGGATGGACATTACATGGAATTCTGCCAGCCTCCGGTGCTCGAAAACTAGTCGCTGATCTCGATTTGGCATCAGCTCAGGGAATCTATTGGCAAAAACCCTGCTTTTTCCACCGTTTCAGCAACCAGGCATTTTTTTGGAAAAACTTCCAAAGGTTTCGCCGCGACCTGCGAATAACTGCATAGGTCGTCTGATTAGTAAGGAGAATCCAGAAGATGCCATATCACATTCCATTTGAACATCGCCGCTCGCAACCCGTCTACATCGGATTCGAAGCTCCAAAACGCCCACGTCGTAAATTTAATTGGTGGGGTTTTTGGGGGCTGTTCATGTCGTTGGGCAGTTTCTTGACGGCCGGCTTCGCGTCGCCGTTGGCACTACTGGTTAGCCTCAATGGAATGCGAAAAAAGAAGGGTCCGCGGAAAGCTGCCGCCGCCGGAACGGCTTTATCGATTTTGGGCACATTGTTGGCTGGTTCAATTGTGGCGTTCGCCGTCAACGAAGACCAAGCTTACAATCAACGACAGCAGCAAAAAGAAATCGCAGTACAAGTTGAGGAAACTCAAGTCGCGATTGCGATTGCTGAACGTGAGCTCGATGAATTCCGTGAAGACGCTGGCTACCTGCCCAACGGCATTGACGGCAACATGTTAATGCTCAAGCACACCGATGCGTGGTCCAAAGAAATTCGATATGACGCTGAATCAACTCCGGCATTACTCCGAAGCGCGGGACCAGATCAAACCTACAACACCGATGATGATGTGACATCGGAAGTTGAAGGGGAACTCGAAAAAATGGACGCCTCCGGTCAGATCGAAAAGCCATAGACAACTCAATCGTTGTTTGCTCAAAGCCCAGCTACTTTGGAACGATTTCGATTTCGTAGACGTGGGGACAGAGTTTTCCTGTCACCCACATCTTACCTTTGGAATTGGGCTTGATTGCGATCCCGTTCAGCACCGCTTCACGACCGGGCCGTTCACTGTAGGGCCACAAACCGGACAGATCGATGATCGCCTCGACCGATCCAGTCTTCGCATCGATGCGATAAATTTTGTCCGAGTTGTAAATATTGGCGTATATCTTCGAGCCAAAATGTTCCAGCTCATTTAACTGGCCAAGCACTCGACGGTCTTTGCGTCGAACGTAAAGGCGACTTTTTTCCTCAAACGTCTGCGGATCGAGGAACCGCAAATTCGCAGTTCCATCGCTCACGATCAGGCTGTTGCCATCGTCGGTGATCCCCCAACCTTCGTAGTCGATTGGAAACCGTTTCGTTTCGGAGAAACCTTCTTCAGTTTCTTCGTAAACGATGCCTATTTTGTTTTGCCACGTCAACTGAATGAGGCTTTCACCAAACCAAGTAATGCCTTCTCCAAAAAGCTTATCATCGAGTTCCAGTTTTTTCAGAACGTCGCCGGACTCAAGTTCGACTTTTCGCACGCTCGATCGCTCATTGAGTCCCGTGCTTTCGTAGAGGAATCCATCGCGAAAGAGTAGCCCCTGCGTGAACGCTTCCTTATCGTGTGGAACGCGTTGAACTTCTTTGAATGTGAACTCAGGAATTTCGTTCCGAGGTTTCATCCAAACTGCCAAATAGGTTCCGCCGATTGCGATGACAAAAAAGAGTGCGACCAACTCCCAACGAGTCCGCGATTGGGGCATACTGCTGCCCTTCGTCGGTTGCCGTGGTGGCTCCGCGGCGACCGGAGGGAATGATTTACGCTTTTTCTTCTTTGCCATATTCGTTCGCTGTGCACTGTTTCATATCCAAACCGTCAGTTTAGCAGGATGACTTTCAGCTGGAACGGGTGTTTGACAAATCCAATTAACGAGGAAACGTAACGACGGCTCGCTTTCTTAGCGATTCTTCTTCGGCCTCACAAATCGCGATCGCATCCCGAGCAAGGGCTCCAGAAAGCAGAGCCGAATCTCGATTCGCACGAATGGAACCTGCGACCTCATCCATTTCTCCCACAAAGGCCTGTACTGGATCGGGATCGCCGAGATCTTTCGGCCTCAACACTGAACCATCATCACACAGCACTTTCAGCTGAATTGACTCCGCTTCATCTGCGTGTGCCGCGAATTCGAAACACAGCGTCGCCTTCTCAAGATGAATCTCAAAGGCATGATTAAATGGACGACCTTGCTGATTCACAACGCCACCGGTGCAGCACACCGAAACGTCGGCGTCGTCGAAAGTGAAAATTGAATTGCAAAATTCGGGAACGCTGTCTCGCATTCGGCCACCGCTGTAAACAGTCTTCGGCATCCCAAAGAGAACACGAATAAGATGTGCATCGTGCACATGCAAGTCCAACAATGGACCTCCGACTTTCTCTCGGTTGTAAAACTCTTTGAGCCAGAACGGATCAGAGATCACGCGTTTGAAATTTCCGCCCAGCAACTTGCCGTACTTGCCCGATCGAACGAACTTGATTGCATAGTCAAACTCAAGAAAAAAAGGCAACACCTGACCGACGAACAAACGGACGCCATGCTTCTCACAGGCAGCCGTCGCAGCGTCACAATCTTCGAGGCTGAGCGCCAATGGTTTTTCGCACAACACGTCCTTACCTGCTTCTGCGCAGGCGACGATTGCGGAGCGGTGCATCGCAGGTGGAAGACAAATGTCAACAAGGTCAATTTCACCGTCCGCTAACAACGCATCCATTGATTCGAAGACTTTGATCTCACTCAAATCAACCTGCTCGCCCGGCGGCCCCATGTTGCCTTTGATCATGGTCCAATCGCCGGCACGCTTCGCTTCGTCACGCGAACAAATAGCCGTAACCGCTGCGCCTTCAACTTGCTCCCACGCCAGCCAGTGCATCCAACCCATGAAGCCAACACCAACAATTCCAACTTTGATACCCATCGTTACCAATTCCGCTGAAGTCAAAGTTGCTCAAAAATAACGCTGACCATTTGCCCCGTTCCGGAACAGCCAGTCTTCAGAATTGCAGAACCGTCAAGCGAACGGACTTCTTTGCTAACGTTCACCGGACAATCCGAGTCTGGCGTGTCATAGTTCAGTGTCGGCGGAATTTTTCCGTGCTTCAACGCCAACAAAGAACCGACTAACTCGACGACAGATGTACCCGGTCCCAGATTGCCAAAATTTGATTTGTGTGCGACTACTGGTACATCACCCAACGTCGCATTGATTGCTTGAGCTTCCGAAGCGTCATCCTGCTTTGAGCCATGAGCATTGGCCGACACGAGCCCAACCCGTTCTTTCGCAATTCCCGAATCTGCAAGGACTCCATTGATTGAATCGACGAAGGCCTGTTTGCGATCGATTCGTTTTGGATCACTAAAGCCACGAGACCAACCAGCCAACCTAGCGATTGGAGTGACGCCTCTTTTGGCAGCATGCGCCGCAGACTCAAGCACGACGACCCCTGAACCTTCACCGATAACCATCCCATCGCGATCAGCATCAAATGGACGACTAGCGCATTGAGGTTCTTGAATTCGATTCGATAAACCAGCGATGCCGCGATACAACATGGCGGTTAACGCCATCTGTGAGCCGGTGCCTCCTGCGATCACTACGTCAACCACACCACGTTTGATTAAGTCGGCTGCTTCAATCAGAGCCAACAACCCAGAGGCTTCTCCTTGGCAGATCGAATTGCTAGGTCCACGTGCGTCGATGGCAATTGAAATATGAGACGCTGCCATGTTGGGCAAGTACTTCAACATCCACAGCGGCTGAATCTGTCGCATCGCGAACTCGCCCCAACGATCGTGCTGATAGTTGTCGTCTTCGGTACAACTGCGAAACACACGAGCGACTTCGGTTGGATCGGCAAAGAAAGTTTCGGTGCCGAAGAGTGTTCCGATCCGATCTGGACTGACAACAGATTCGAGAGACTGTTTCTCAAAACCTGCGTCTTCGAAAGCCAGATTCGCTGCGGCACAACCGAACTGGATAGGCTGACACATGATCTTAAGCGCCTTGCGTGGCTTCACGAATGGCTTTGGATCGAAGTCAACAATTGGCGCACCGATTCGCAGCGGCAAATCCGTGTCGGTGAAGCTTTCGCGCACTCGGACCCCCGATTCGCCATTTAGCAGGCTTTCCCAGAATGCATTCGTGCCGACACCAATCGGTGACACGACTCCCATTCCGGAAACTACAACTTCGCCAAGGTGATTCATGCAGGGTTAATTGGTCAAGGGGCAGTAAGAGACAAGCGATATCATGGCGTATAATCGTAAATCCGAAAGGTCTTATCACTGGTCAAGCCGCTTCTTTCGAGCGTTCCTCGTGACAAATTGTTCGATTCTAACACCCAGGAAAACTCTCCCTCGTCGATCCCCCAATCCAAAACCTCGGGAACCATCCTCGCCATCAAAACGACGCCTAGTCCCCACCGCTGATATTCGGGAGCAACGTTGGTGCTCATAAGACGAACGCGTTTCAGCTTACGACGCCCCAGCCAGAGACGAATCCAACCAAAGGGATAGAGTTTGCCATCGATTTTTTTGATCAACGGATTGTAATCCAGCAGCCCAAACGCGATCCCAACGCCCTCCCCTTCAACCTCGGCCACGGAAGTCATTTCAGGAGCGATTAGAAACTTAAGATTCGTCGCCGTCGCAGCAAGTTCACTTTTCGACATCGGCGTGAACCCCCATTGCGACAACAACGCGGAGTTGTAGAGCTTCAAAAAGATGCCAAGGTCTTTGCTGAAATTCTTTTTACTGATTGGACGTACGTCAACGTTGAATCGTTTTGTGGCTTCCGTCGCCACGAAGAATAACTTTGGATCAAGGTTGTCCAGCATTGGAATCGGAGCCGGATACGAAAACATGTCCTGCGATTTTTCGAAGCCATACCCTTTGACCAGTTTGTCGTAGTAGGGCTTGTTGTAAGTCATCAAAAATGTCGGCGGCGAATGAAAGCCTTCAACGAGCATTCCCCATTCATAGTTTTGCGATGGATTCGCAGGTCCACGCATTAGGAAAATTTCCTTGTCAGCAAACCATTTTTTTGCAGTATCAAAAAGTGCATTCGCAACGGACTGATCATCCGTTGACTCAAAGAAACCAAACATGCCACGTTTTTCGTCGTGATGTTGATTATGGTTGTGGTCGATGATCGCTGCGATTCGCCCAACGATTTTATTGCCATCCATTGCTAGAAACGTTTGGCATTCAGCTGCTTCGTAGAACGGATGTTTCTTGTAATTCAACAGCTCACGAATGTTGGAAATCAAAGGAGGAATCCAGTTAGGATCGCCTGCATAATGATCCCACGCAAACCTGATGAAAGCTTTTTGCTGGGCTTTCGTCGAAACGGGAATAACGGAAATGGAGCTCATGTGTTGATTTGTTCGACGCGCGGAATATGGTTTGTAAGTTGACAGCCGAGCTCCGTAAAAAGGCGCCGCTGCGAGGAACAGTTCAAAAAGGTATACTTTACCAACTGTTAGGCATTTCGTCACTTCCCGCTATCAATTTATGAAAATACTTGTCACCGGAGCCACAGGCTTTTT
>CAZORS010000090.1:0-20030 GCA_964582025.1 uncultured Pirellulaceae bacterium
TTGCCCTTTTGAGCGCCGTCAGCGTTTGGCGGAATCCGTTTTGGCAACTGCAGAAATTCGTTGCTTTGGGCAACCCTCGCGTGAGAGCATCACCAATCGTGTTCGCAACATCCGAGCCCGCGTTTTCCCTGAAATACTAGATGCTCCAGAGCTTTCCGATCAAGATCGAGCCATCCGCTGGCGTGACCTCGAGCGGACTTACCTCGCGTGGCAAATGGCAAGCTACCCGCAAGATTATCTCGTTGGGGCTCCTTCGACCGATCGCGTACTCGAGATCGCTGGTAAGATCCAAGAAGACCTCACCGATGAACCAAGGAAATGCGGACCGCAGCGAGCCATCATTGAATGCTGCGACGCGATCGAAGTACCGACAACAAAACACCGAGGTCCTGAAGCGGATCCACTTGTGAAGCAAATTGAGGAGCAACTACTGGTGAAATTGAATAGACCTGCGACGGAGTGTTCACTTCCTTAGTGTCACGCAGACCTACGAAAAAAGCCGCGCTTGAAAAAGCACGGCTGATAACTCGCTCGATGACGGATCAATACTAGGGGCCCGTTGCCTCAATCACGATCTCCTCGCCATCGCTGACAGTAATGTCGATACCACCTGACGAAAATTTGGCATTCAAACGACCGGGCTTTGCAATTTGGCCTTGAGGGACCCGTTCTTCAAGTGTGTCAAAAAGGGAAACTCGATGAGCACACTTAGCCGCTCCCGGTTTGTCGTCCGTTGTTTTCAGCTCGAACTTACCTTCCGCGTTGGTCAATCCTTGCGAACTTGGCAACTTGACAGATTCGTCTGTCACATTGGGCATGAACCGGACCATGATTCCCTGAGCAGGAACTCCATCAATCTTGACAATCCCAGTGGTCGCAACCAATTCAGGTTCCGCATCACCACAACCGACCAGAGAAACAAGACAAATCAACGGAATGAAAAGCAAAGATTTGATAGATTTCATTTGATCAAAATTTTAGCTGAAATTTGGATGAGAAAAACGCCTACTCGGGAATGACTTCACCATCAGCACGCTCGCAACGAAGCCGCAAGACATTCTGGGCAGTTTCGTCAGTCAAGAAGTGAACTGATCCGTCGGCGTAAGCCAAGTTGGCCCCTCCCGGATGATTGCTTCCGAACGAGCTCAGCCTTTGATCTTGGAAAAACCACCAAGCTGACTGCGAACCAGGAGCACCTGAATCACCAGCGGCCCAAGGAATGCGGTAGTTAATTGGTGCAAAAGCTCCACCCATCAGGTTAGCGAGGCCTACATCGCCACCAGCTGGATACCACCGCGACCACCCTCGAATTTTACTTCCGCTGGTCCATCCAGCTTCTGTGAACGTGTCAAAATTGGGATCCAAGTGAGAGAATTCGCCGAACAGAATCGTGTTGCTAGAACCGTCTGAAATGAGCCCAAATCCAACTTCTGTTCCCGGAGGGGCATCAGAGGCTTTGCGAGCAGCCGGGCCGGTTGCCATAAACATCCCGTCGTTTGTCGCCTGCGTAGCAAAAATTGGGCGTTCGCCACCGTTCGCGCGGTAGCTGGTTCCACCATAAAATTCCGTTGGCGTTCCAGTTGACGGGAAAGGGATCGATTCCGAGCCCAACGTGTCGGAGGGACAAATGAAAGATGGAATCACAGAAGAAGCTCTGAATTCTGCAGTCGTTGCAACGCGATTTGCTTTCGGAACTCTTGGGTCCATCGTCTTGAAAACGTTGTTAGCTTCGATGAAAGGTAAAATGTGATAGAAAACCGAATGGCCTTGGAAACCATTGTTACTGCTGTCTGGTGCGTCGCTAATGAACTCTTGCTCATAGCCGGGAGGAAACTCCATATGCGCACTCTCGTAATTCAAACTCGCCAGAGCCACTTGGCGAAGACTGTTCGCACACTGGGTGCGACGTGCAGCTTCACGAACTTGCTGAACCGCTGGCAAGAGCATGCCAATCAGAATGCCGATAATTGCGATCACGACAAGCAACTCAACGAGCGTAAATCCTTCACGTCGCGAGACTTTTTTGGGAGATAACATTGATGCCTCAAAGTTAAAATTATCAATAATTGAAAGGTCGAATGAACGACCAACGGATTGTAGCCATTTGCTATCTAATAAATAGCGGCAAATTTGATACCACAGCGATTCCGATGCGATTTGCCCTTTTGACGCATTAAGATTCATTAACCTTGCTTATTACAGTCTCAAATCGGGACGTTGTTCTCAATTACGGTGGGACTTCAGATACCTCTTTGAGGCGTTTTTTTCCGATACGCAAATCTGGAATCTCCGCACAAATTTAGCCAACCGGATTTGTTTTGCACGACATTCCCTGTGGACAACTATTTTTGTAGCTCAATGAATCTGCCGGATACGCCTTTTTCCTGTCTCGCATTATGTTTGGGGAACAAATATTTTGTTTCCACCAAAACGACCGAAACGACATGCCCACTGATATTGAAATCGCTCGCAAAGTTACGCTCAAGCCAATCACAGGAATCGCGGAGCAGCTAGATATTCCAGCAGAGCAACTGGAATGTTACGGGCGATACAAAGCTAAGCTTCCGCTGACTTTGCAAAATTCAGCAAAGATCGACGAATCGAAATTGATTCTGGTTTCAGCAATTTCCCCAACGCCCGCAGGGGAAGGAAAAACGACGATGTCGATCGGCTTGACCCAAGGCATGAATCGAATCGGTAAGCAGACCACCGTTATTCTACGGGAACCATCGCTTGGGCCAGTGTTCGGGATCAAAGGAGGTGCCACCGGTGGCGGACATTCGCAGGTGCTACCGATGGAAGACATCAATCTTCACTTCACAGGCGACTTTGCAGCGGTTGAAAAAGCGCACAACTTGCTTGCCGCATTGATCGACAACAATTTGCACGATCGGAAGCGATCATTGAACATCGACGGAAGGACCGTGGTTTGGAAACGCGTTTTTGACGTCAATGATCGCGCTCTTCGAAAAGTCACTGTTGGCCTCGGTGGCACGACCGGCGGAGTTCCACGCGAAACTGGTTTCGACATCACGGCGGCTTCTGAGATCATGGCGATCCTGTGCCTCTCGGATAGCCTTGCGGATCTTAAGAAACGACTCGGCGATATTTTCATTGGCATGACTCGAGACCGAAAGCCAATTTTTGCTCGCGACTTAAAAGCACAAGGCGCGATGGCGGCGCTGTTGAAAGATGCCGTTAAGCCAAACCTCGTGCAAACGATTGAGGGAACGCCTGCGATCATCCACGGCGGTCCATTCGCGAACATCGCTCAAGGAACCAACACCGTCATCGCAACGCGCATGGGAATGTCGCTTTCGGATTACGTCGTCACCGAAGCCGGATTCGGCAGCGACTTGGGTGCCGAAAAGTTCTTCGACATCAAATGTGCTTCGGCAGGACTGAAGCCGAAGGCCATGGTTTTGGTCGCGACGATTCGTGCTTTGAAGTACCACGGAGGTGCTGACTTAAAAGAACTGACGACGCCCGACACGGAATCGCTTCGTAAGGGCTTGGTCAATCTGGAAAAGCATTTAGAAAACACGGCGCTGTACAACCTTGATGCCGTCGTCGCGATCAATCAATTCGTTTCCGATAGTAACGAAGAGCTGGAGATCGTTCGGGCTCGCTGCGAAGAGCTCGGATTCAAAGCCGTGGTCTCCAATGTGTGGGGGGAAGGCGGGGCGGGAGCGGAAGACCTCGCCAATGCCGTCGTCGAAACGATCGACAACACGGAGAAAGAATTCGCGCCGCTGTACGATTGGAATCAGCCGATCGAATCGAAGATCAAAACGGTTTGCACGAAAGTCTACGGAGCCAGCAGCGTCGAATACACTTCGAAAGCCAAAAAAGACCTTCGCAAAATCAAAAAGCTGGGCTTCGAAAACTTCCCCGTCTGCATCGCCAAGACTCAGAAGAGTCTTTCCGATGACGCGACCAAAATTGGACGACCAACTGACTTTGAGATCACGGTTCGCGAAATTGAGATCGCCGCAGGAGCAGGATTCGTCGTTCCGATTACAGGTGACATGATGCGAATGCCTGGCCTTCCTTCAATCCCCGCATCGGAACACATCGACATCTCAGATGACGGTGAAATTTCCGGGCTGTTCTAAATGCAAGCAGCTTTTTCTGACCAAAAACTCTGCTCTCGAATTACTCTAAATGGAGGGTAATTGCGTTGGCCGCGTTTGCAAAACAAAGCAGCATCGCCCCTACGATCGACCCGATCCGTTTGATTGAACTGTCAAAATCAGCCCGTCAATTTGATTGGCAAAATATGGAAGACGGATCTGTCGGTGACATTTAAGTTTAATTGCACACGCCGTCATTCAGCCTTGATCTTAAAACATGATTTCCAAAGTACAAATTTGCGTTGCGATCGTCGCCCTGGCACTCATTTCAAGTGCTGCTTCAAACGAAGCATTTGCAGAGGACTCGGAATTCTTGGACAACGCATCCGTTTTAACAGCGGATCTTGGTGCCAATGACATCGTTTACGACCAAAGTCGAGATTTGCTCTATGCGTCGATTCCTTCTGCCGCAGGGACCTTTGGCAACAGCATCGTCACGTTGAATCCGGCAACACTGGAAGTTCTTGCAACGGTTCAAATTGGAAGTGAACCATCGCAAATGGCGATTTCCCATGACGGCACACGAATTTATGTCGGCATCAATGGTGCTTACGCAATTAGATATTACGAACCAGCTACTGGCGCCGTTGGGCCGTTGCAAACACTGAATGATTCATCGATCGCAGAAGACATTCAGGTTTATCCCGGTGATGCCAAGACAGTGATCGTATCGTCAGACAAAGTCGGATCTTCTGCGGCTGGTTTTTTGGAAGTCTTCAACGATTCTGGACAAATCGATACGGTCAATGAAGTTTATGGCTCGAACTCGATCACTTTTTTGGACGGTCGAAAACTTTTCGGCTACCAGAACTACTCATCAAGCTTCGATAGCTTCCGATTCAATTTTGATGGAACGGAGCTCACGCAGGAGCAGGAACGCAGAAGCGTGATCGGAGGTTACCGCGTGACTGTGGAATCTTCCGGCGGCCTGGTGTTCGCGACAAATGGACAAGTCATGAACCCTGAAACCATGACTTTGGTCGGCAGGTTTTCGGGTGGTTCCGGTGCGGTTGAAGCAAGCACACGAGATGGACTCGCCTATTTCTTCGATGGCAACGAACTAAAGGTCTTTGACGTTGAATCATTTTTGGAAATCGATTCTGCCACCGTGACGTCTGGAAATTCGACCAAACGAACTCTCGAGTTCGCGGGCACGGATCGATTGGCATTCGTTGACTCAGACGGCAAAGTTGGTGTTATTTCTGGCGTCTCGATCTCTGAGAAACCTCCATATCGGTTGGCGATCCGAGGTTCCGAAGGCGACGATGTTTGTATCTTCGATGCTTCATCAAGGGAGATGGAAGTCAACGGAATTAAGACTACGATCCCCTACGAAGTCTCGAGGTTGTTCTTCAATGGTCGAGGCGGAACGGACAGCCTGCGTTTCATCAGTGACGAAAACGCTGACGAAATTGCGATCCTTCAAAGCCAAACACTTCGGGTCGATTCAGGACGAGTCGTCTTTTCGACTCTTAATACGGAAGTGTTGAAATTCGATGCCGATGAATCATCTGACGACATCAGCATTATGTTCGACTCCGACGATGACGACAACGTTGTTGTCCGGCAGAACAAAGTGAGCATGGAGACGGCTCTCGGGAGCTTCGGAACCAACAACGTTGGCCGGACGTTCGTCTACAGTTCGGTAGGCAACGATAGCGCCGACGTGCGAGGAGACTCCGGGAACGATTCTGTAAGAGTGAATTTTAACGCAAAGTATGTTCGGATGACCAATGATCGTAAGTCGCTCGTTCTGCGTGGCTTCGGGGAGGTGCACATTAACGCGGGTACTGGAGACGACGAAGCTAGAATCTTCGATTCTCCCGAACGAGAATTCCTCTATTCGTTCGGGGATTACAACCGACTTTTTGATAACGATGGAAATTCATATTCGTTCAAGGCGTTTGACTTTCTGTCAGTGGCCTCCTCTGGCGGAAATGACATCGCGTACTTCCAGAAAACGGACACTTCCAAGACCCGTGGCAACGCGACATGGAATTCGATTTTTGACACTTTTTTCCGCAACGACGTGTACAACTTCCACCGTGTCAACGTTCGCGAATAGATCCCCGAATGAAGCAATGGAATGCCGTCAATTCAAGTCGAACTGACGACCGACTAACAGCGCTCAATCACCATCGCGACCGCATTTCCGCCGCCAAGACAAAGACTCGCAACGCCGATGCGTTTATCCGTTTGAGTTAACGCGTTCATTAGAGTTACAAGGACTCGTGCGCCGCTGGCTCCGATCGGATGGCCCAGTGAAATTCCTCCGCCCCAAATGTTGACGTTGTCCGAACCGAGTTCAAGCTCTTTGACGCAAGCCAACATCTGACTAGCAAAGGCTTCGTTGATCTCAAATAGATCGATTTGGTCCAAGGTGAGATCAGCTTTCTTCAACGCGCCACGAATTGCTTCGACTGGTGCGATGAACAAATCTTTAGGCTCGGTACCAGAAGTGTGACTGGCGATAATTCTGAACTTATTTTCTGCGTTTGCGGCGATCGCTTCGTCAACGACGACGACTGCAGCGGCTCCATCAGAAAGTGTGGAAGCATTCCCCGCAGTGACGGTGCCTTCACGATCAAATACTGGTCGCAACTTTCCCAGTCCTTCGGCAGTCGAATCGGCACGGACACATTCGTCCTGATCGACGACTTTGTCGCCTTTGCGATGCTTGACGGTCACCGGAACGATCTCGCTGACCAACACTCCGGACTCGATCGCTACCGCAGCACGACGTTGACTTTCAGCGGAAAACTCATCCTGTTGTTCGCGAGTGACGTCAAATTTTTTCGCGATGTGCTCCGCGTGCATTCCCATGTGACAATTTTCAAACGAGCAAGTCAGCCCATCGGAAACCATTGCATCGGTGAGCGTGCCATCGCCGAGCTTGATTCCGCCGCGAAGATTTCTGGCGATGTGCGGAGCCGCAGACATGTTTTCCATTCCACCCGCGACGATGATCGACGCGTCACCGCAACGAATCGCCTGGTCGGCAAGCATCACAGCCTTCAGCCCGGAGCCGCAGACTTTGTTAATCGTCACCGCGGCGATCGTGTTTGGCAGTCCGGCAGCAAGTGCGGCTTGACGAGCAGGCGCTTGGCCAACGCCGGCCCCAATCACGTTGCCCATGATGACTTCATCGACGTCATCAACGGAAATTTTGCCGCGTGACATTGCGGCTTCAATCGCCACACCGCCAAGCGCCGGCGCGGAAATTGAGCTCAGACCGCCTAAAAAACTTCCGATCGGAGTTCGAGCTCCGCTGATTAGATAACTGCTTGGCATGATTCACCGCGAGAGAAAGTCAAAAATTCGAAAAGCATCAACTCGGTCGTGCTTTTCCGCAGTAGTCACTTTACTGTTGTAGCCCGAAGCCGCAACCATGCCGCTGACGATCCGGGGCTGGTAAAATATTACTGCCACGTCTTGGGACGACACTTTCTCGTAGCCGGAGTCGCAAAGACTTCAGGCCTGCCTCATCGCTGGCTCCTGAACTGTTGCCAGTCCAGCTGCGGAAGCCGGTTGACCGTCTCTAAACTGGACGGGAGATTGGGCTGGCGATCGCGATGGCGATTTGGGACTGAGTCAGCAACGTCGAACTGCCGCTCTGTGCAAGCAAGTTATTATTTCCAGCTACGTGTCTAAGCCCAAGATTATGGCCGATCTCATGAGCCGCAACGCGTGCGACGACGGCTCGCCCGCTGGTGGAGTCAACCAAGTCGTCGCCGACGTGCATCGCGATTCCGCTAATGCCGATGAACGCGAGTCCATTGGCGACGTTGTCACCGAGATCGCCGAACCCCGGCACGGTTTCGACAAAGTACATATCGATCACACGGCTATCCGGATTTCCAAGTCCGGAATTGTCGCCACTGGTAACGATCTGATTTAAATCCGATCCCGGACGCGTTCCTCCATTGCCAACGTTAATGAAAGTATCGTTGACGCGTTTGGCTGGGAGAAACTCAACATCGATATCCGCTTGAGCGAAAATCACGTCGATGCGGTTCATGATGTCCAGTTGCTGAGTAGCGTTGCCGAAAAACTCTGCCGCGTTGCTTCCGTTTGAATTTGAGGCAATGATTGGCTGCACTGTAATTACTTCACTAGCTTCTGACGGATTGAGAAGATCGTCACGAGATCGAACTCCATCGGCGAAAGCAAATTCTTCGACGCCGATGACAAGGTCAGTCAATCCAAAATTCGGTCCACGCAAATCTTCAATGATCAGGTCCGCACCGGAAGGCCTCACGTCATACGACGACAGGTTCGCGGAAAAATTAACTCGGTCGTTTCCTGCTCCGCCGACGACACGGTCATTGCCCTGTTCGCCTTGAAGGACGTCATTGCCATCGTTTCCACCGACGACGTCGTCGCCCGCGCCACCGGAAACTGAGTCATTGCCGCCTTGGGAGTAAATCCGGTCGTTGCCTGCGCCACCGATGATCACATCATTTCCGCCGCCGCCGAAAATGTTGTCTGGGCCATCTCCTCCGGTGATGGTGTCGGTGCCATTGTTGCCGACCAGCAAATTCGTTCCGCCGATGTCAGTGATGGTGTCGGCGTCGTTACCACCGTAGATGGTGTCATTCCCTGTTCCGCCTTCGATCGTGTTTGAGCCCGCCACTCCAAGGACTCGATCGTTTCCAGCGCCTGCATCAATTTGGTCGTTTCCGTTTCCACCGATAATGACATCGTCACCGCCGTTGCCGCGAATCGTATCATTTTCGCCGTTGCCGACCAAACGATCGTTACCCGAACCTCCAATCAATGTGTCATTGCCGACTTGACCATAAGCAATGCTGTCAATCGAAGTTTGGTTCTGAAAGAAATCGTTGCCGCGAAGACCGACAAAGAAGATCGAGTTCACTTCGGCCGCATTGAATGTGCGACTTCCGAACCCTTGCTGAGTCACCCGGATCGTGTTGCCAGACTGCGTTACTTGTGCAACATCATTTGCGTCAGTACCACCAATCAAAACTTGTCCGGTGGATGGAGTGAATTCTATGCCTGCGAGTAGTCGACGTTCTTCAAAGCTTTGATAGTCCAAACCGGACTGTTTTCTTAACGTTCGAACCGAATCAGTCTTGGGGTTGAGCGAGAAACTCAATTTCTCGGCGACGCGTTTAGCAACTTTTGCAAGCAATTGGTACATGAGCAACGTCTCTTTTTCTTGGAGCTATGAATGTAAGAATTGCAATCGAGGCTTGATTGCCATGGAGGAAGCACATAGCAGAGGCATCTACGAATATAAGAGCCATCCAATTCTTGTCAAAGCAGGAGTTTTGTTGTGTCAGCTAACCAACATTCAGCGTCTCAAGCGAAGTGTACGCAGCATTCCGCAACGAGTTCAGCGAGTCACGAGAAACAGAATTGCTCAATGCTTGCTGATGATTTGAATTGCTTCATCCAAGGCATTGTCTTTACTACCAACGAAAAACTCTGGTTCGGGTAGAATCATTTTGTCGGTTTCGACCCCGTTGCCATCGTACAATTTTCCGTTAGGTTGAAACGAAGCCATTGATGCAATTCGCCCGCGCGAGAGCCCAAGAACTTCGAAGGAGACAGAACGGGCGCTGCTTTATCGATTGTTCACCGCACTCATCCCAAATCTGTTCTGGTGCCGTGCACAGAGGGTCTGAAGTCGCGAGTTCAGTAAGAATCTGCCCCCCGCAGATACTTGCCACTGGCGTTCCATCCCGTAAATCAATCAAATTTGAAAAAATCATTCGCCCGAAACCACCAATAGCACAATTGTAAAGTGAACACGGACTTCTTTTAGTTGGACAGTCCGAAAGAAAAGTTGAGCGTGCTTGGGCTCCCCCTCGAAAACAAAAGAAAGCGTTTCTTGTAACTCTTCTGAACCGCGACGAACAATAGGTAAGCTACGATATCTCCACTGTCTCCTTCGAAGTCGATATCGCCGCGCTTTAACGCATCGAACGTTTCACCACGTAAAATGGAATCGACCGTTTTTTTGTTCTTATATTTTTTGCTGAGGTAATCTTTGAATGAATCACCAATTCTCGAGATGCGATCATCAACCAGAATTGAAAATGGAGCATTGGGAAATGCACAAAGTTCACAAATCGAATCGATCAAAGATGAATACTCGAGAATCCGATTGGCGGAGGGTTCCACTGTTTGATTTTCAGCCCAAGACTCCATAAATCGATGCTGCTGGATTAAATCGTCGACATCTCCATAAATCAACCACTTCTCAGACAGTAAGAATCCTTCATTTTCAATCGACTCGGCCAAGAGATGTGCAGTCGTCCGCTTGCCGGTCATTTTTAATTTCTCAAATTCTCTCTGCATGCGTTTTTTGTATCTTGCATCTTTTTTGATACTATCGGTAAAAAATAGCTTTTGCCGTCGCATTGATTCGTCATCAAATCCAAAAACGATGACATCTGCAAATTCGGTTTCAATTTCACCGAACCCCTTCTTTTTTTCACGCAATGCGCTCTCGCGAACAAACGCTTTTGCAACGGTATGATTGTTCAGCCTTTTGAACGTCATCGATTTTCGAAATCCAGATTCGCTAATATGCTTTAAGTAAACTGAGCTAGACCAAATACCAAACTCCTGCACCTTCGCCTTCTCAATTGACGTTCCATACTTGCCCTCGAGAGATTTATCATAACTTCCATCGCCATGCACACGATCAATTGTGTTTTTTCTGGCTGCATACGTCCTATTTGGGTCCCAGGCATTTCCGCTCACGTGGCGCAGGCGAAATGGGGTTGGAGGCAAGTCAAAGAGTCCGTCCGAAGAATCCCAAAGTTCAGCGATTCCTCCGGCTGGTAGCGTATTGCGGACAAAGCCACCACATATGAATCGGCAATTTTTCGAGTTATCAAGTTGAATGAACGCAGCCCCAGATGACAGTTCGTCGATCTGCAACATTGTTGACTTTTGCTTATCCTCTACGCCAAAAAAGTGCGGAAATTTCGAAGGTCTGAAAAACGAAAACGCAAGAGCATCTCGCTGGTCAGCCTTGTTGATTGCAATCGCAAAACGTCGGTCGCGTAGCAAGGATGATTTCGTGGAACCTTTGCCTTCGATTCGGTAGGCGACAGAGTCAAGAATAGCCTCAGAATTCGACAGAATGGTCCACTCTGGAAGTACCTTCGTTTTCACGTTGAAATTGGAAACAATCTCAGTTTCTTCGACGACAGAAAGACCTTGTTCTGCATCTGAGTGCGACTCTTCGGCAAACCGAATCATGACCAAAACCAACGGTGTATCAGCGTTCGCCACAAATCGAAGAGCAATATGGAGAGACTCAATTGATTTAAGCATCTCGGACAACCCAGCGAAAAATGCTTTCTGTTTTGAATCAAACTTCGCCACGTCGGCGATACCGTCAAGAAAATGTTGGCTTACAAAGCCTTCCTGCTCCCTAACTGCAGACCAAAGTTCTTGGAAATCCGTGATATGAAGTGTCGCATCGAAATCGCGGTCCAGAAGGTTCGCGACAACTTTTATTTCTTCCAAATCAACTTGTCGTGGCAACGCTACCGACGTTAACGAGAAAAAGAGAAGCACTACGCATAGATGTCCCAGGGGAAAGATGGAGTAAATACCTTTTTTTGATTTCCTCACGTGCATATCCTGTAGGAGCTTCATGGAAGGATTCCAGAAGTGCGTGATATCAAGTTGTTGTGATGGGAATCAAAGGAATTTCCATCATTTTTTTGGCACGCAACAGATTGCGAGTCGTTCGAGATCAGAAAACAAGTCAAGGTCTCATCGAATAGAGATCAGATTTTTTAGAAAATCGAAACAAATGCTTCCTCCGTGGACTTCAAAAAGTAAGGCAGGCAAAAAAGCCCGAACGTTTTCACATTCGGGCCACGTGTCAGATAGGAATTTAGCTTACCGAAAATTCGGTCTACTGAACTGTTGCACCTTCATGGATCGTGTACGCATCCGGATAGTCGTGACGAATCAGTTTTTGAGTCTTTTCGTCGACGTCGGTCGCGATCATGTTTTCTGCGTCCCATTCGACTTTCTTGCCAGCCATCAACGACAGGTTGCCAAGCAAAATGCTTTCGGTCAATTTCCCTGAGTAGCCTGGGAAGTTCGAAACAGGATCGGCTCCGCCGCGGATCGCTTCGCCAAGTTCCTCGACGTGACCGGGCGAAACAGTGAACTCGATGTCTTTGAATTTCGAGAACGGGCTGTCGCCACCGTCGTCAGCTTTCGGACGTGTGATCTTCGCTTGGCGAATGAATTCACCATTTTGAATCACGCCCGTGTGACGAGGCTCGCTGCCGTAGTCGCCTGGCGAGTAGAACTTTCCGTTTTCGCCAACGATCAATGCCGCACTGGTGTAGTGTTTGGACTTGCCGTCTTTTTGCAAGCGTGGCAAGTCAGCAAGAAGATCGGCTTCTGGACGTGCTCCCCCGTCGTACCAAACCATTTTCACAGGTCCGCGATCAGCGCTGGCCGGGAACTCGAAAGTGATTTTCGATTTCGCTGGAAAGCAAACGCCATCGTGTTTGTCATGAACCGCTTCGACGGACGTTGGATTGAACAGGTCGTAAGCCATGAACGACATGTTCAGCGTATGACAAGCCATGTCGCCGAGTGCTCCAGTGCCGAACTTCCAGAATCCACGCCATTTGAATGGATGGATTTCAGGGCTGTAGTCTTCGGCCGCTGCAGGGCCGAGCCAATTCTGCCAGTGAACTTTAGACTTTCGCTGTTCCCATTTTTCCTCTTCGCCAGGCCCAGGAGCTGTTTTGACTTTCAGGCCAAAGCTCTGTGGCCAAACAGGACGGTTGGTCCAAACGTGAATCTCTTTTGGAGCACCGACGATACCAGCGCGACAGAGGGCAGCCGATTCGCGGGCGTTGCTGTAGGAAGTTCCTTGATTTCCCATCTGAGTCTTGACGCCCATTTTCTTGGCGATATCGCCCATCATGCGGGCTTCTTCGATTGAGTGCGTCAGTGGTTTCTGGCAGTAAACGTGCTTCCCCATGCGAAGGGCTCGCAGAGCGATGACGGCGTGGGTATGGTCAGGCGTGCTGACGCTCACGGCGTCGATTTTGTCTCCCATTTCATCGAACAGTTTACGATAGTCGGTGTACCTCTTCGCGTCGGGAAACTCGACTCGCTTTTTGTTCAGCCTGTCTTCGTCGATGTCGCAGATGGCAACGACTTTTCCGATGCCGGCCATGTTCGTTGAGTCACTGCCGCCTTTGCCGCCGATTCCGATACAGGCAAAGCGAATTTCCTCCAGAGCCGATCGACCGGGATTGGCGAGCTGACCGGGTCGAAGCCCTGTGCCGCCCCAAAAACCGACCATGCCAGCTGCGGCCGACATCTGCATAAAGGAACGACGATCATGTCCGGGCTTCATCAGTTGTTTCTTCTTTGAACAGCTCATAAATAATTCCTGTGATCAAATTGTAGATAACCTGAGCATTCTAAATTAGAACGGTGCTGGAGTTCCACCCTTGAATCGGTCTCATTGGGACCAAATCTTTCGTAAACTGACATGAATTAGCCATACAGAACTGAAAATGTAGGACCGTTAGGGAGCATCAATTGGAAGTTGAAAACGACACGCCAGTGGATATACCCCCGTCGCGTGTGAAACTAGGGATTATCCTTTTTTTGATATTCGCAGGCTTCCTCGCACTGGATGTTCTGCTTGCCAGTGTTTTTGACGATGCCTGGACTGCGTTATTTTTTCTGAACATCGTCGTTGGACAGCTGACGCTGATCTGCGTTTGGGGAACGCTTGTTGAAGGAACGTTTTGGGTTCGCTTCCCTTGGACAATTCTGTTGCTGGTGATTTCGTGGGCCGCACTGGCTTTTGGAGCTTACCTTGACCTTCCCTCGCCTCGGGCGCAGCTTGCACCGGCATTGGTTTTGGGGCTGGGCATGGTTTGGTTCTACGGTTTCGCAATTAGTTACATTCCACTCAAGATCGCCGCTTGGGTATTCGGATGGAAAATCACGCAAGCAGGTTCAGTAAGTTCAAGCGTTGCATCTACTCGCTATGCCATTCGCGACATAATGATCGGCACAGCGATTCTTGCCGTGGTGTTATCGATCGGCAGAATTTTAATCCCTGGAGCGTTGCCTCCCTGGTCCAGTGTGCTCAAGGCGAGTGGACTGGATAGGTTGGACGTCCTTATTGCCTTTCTTATTTTCAGCATCGTTGGCTTGGCTGTAAAATTGCCTTGCATCTGGATCGCGTTGGCAATGACCAGAGAGAAAGTATTTTCTCGCAGTGTTGCATGGTTCTTTTTGAGCGGCCTACTTGGACTGATCGAGTTTTTGATCATTTCTTCGGTGATCGGTAGAATGGGACCAAGGGTAGGCGTTGAGATTTGCGCGGGCCTGATCAGCGGACACATGGCTATGGCCGCGATCATGATTGGCGTGCTCTACGTTCTTCGCCTGAACGGCTACCAGCTCAGTCGTTCTGTAAGCAAGTGAATCCGACGATTCATTGGCAGTGCTATTTGTCGTACTTCTTACGAAGTCGTTCTACGACGCTTTGGATTTCGGTTCGTTCCTTGGTCGATTCGATGATCTCGATCGCGCGGTTTTCGACCAGTCGAGCAGTTCGTTGCTTGCCAGATTCTCGCATCAGCATCGATTTGTGAAGCAGTGCTTCGGCTCGTAAGTCAGCTGGCATGTCGGTATCGTCAGCAAACGTATCGAGGACCTGAAGTGAATTTGCTTCCTTGCCAGCGGCATAGAGTGAGTCCGCTTTTCCACTGATGACTTCGGCCAGAACGTCTGGAGTGTTCTTTGCGGCGGCGATCGCGAGGTCGAAAGCAACCACCGCTTCGTCATATTTCTGGACCGAATCCAATAGTTCGCCTTTGCAGGCCAGCAGGTAGACGCCGGCACGGCCCTTGGTTCGACCATCGGCAATCGCTGCGTCAAGAACTTTCATCGCCTCGTCGCGCCGTTTCGAGCCAACCATCAAGTAGATCTTTTTGACGATCAATCTTTCGACAGTCGAATCTCCGAGCCCTTCAAGAGCAATCATTTCGTCCAACAGCGCGTCGACTTTTTTTGCAGGGTCATCCAACTTGCGAACAAGATTGAGCTTGATCTGCATAATCTCGATACGTTGCTTAGTCGTGAACTTCACTGAGCCAAGAATTTCGTCAATCATCTGAATTGCACGTTCCGGCGAATCGAGTCGAGCCACCATCATGACGTCTGTCAAAATCGATTTGCGGAGTTCAGTGTCTTTGGCCTCGTTCCATTTCGTTCGCAAGCCAAGGTCGTCGTCTTCGTCGAGCTTGACGATTTCCTCAATGATCTCTGCGTAGTAGACGTCACTGATTTCGCGGGGCATCGCGGCAAGCGCTTCGTCCAGAAGTCTTGCGCGATCATCGCCTTTTGCTTTTGCAGCAGCGGTCATCTTTTCATCGCGCGTGATTCGAATTTGCCGGCTCTCTTCGAGCATTCCCAGAAAGTTTTCGGCGCCTCCCTCCTCGTAGCCCGCGAACGCATACGGTTTGAGCTCAGGGTCGATCAGCACGATTGTTGGAAACGAGTCGACGCCGAACTTCTGTGACCATTCGTCGTTTTTCTTTTTGACTTCGTCTCGCAACGGAGAGTTCTTCAAAAAGTCAAACTTGACGAAAACGAAATGCCCTTCTGCTTCGGCGTAAAAGTCTTCGTCAGCGAAGACTTCCCGTTCCAATTTCTTGCACGGAGGGCACCAGTCGCTTCCCGTGAACAATAATAGAATGTCCTTTTTCTCTTTCTTCGCCGCCGCGACAGCTTCGTCTGGCTTGTCCGACCACTGGCTCTCTTCCGCTGCTACCCAATGACTCGTTAAGAAAAACGAGAAGGACAGCAGAGCGAAAAAAGAGAAACGTAAAGCCATAGGTCTTCCAGATAAATGTTCAAAAGAGCGAAAAACGAACCGGTTAGGTAGTTTGTATGTTAAGGGGAAGGCAATCCCGTTGCTCATTCTATCAAACCAATTCACTAGATGAGAGTGACGCAAATTCCAGATTGTCAAGGGTTTTTACACGTTTCTCGATCTCGCGAAGACAGAAATCGAGTCTTGTCCGTTCCTGAGGATCCTCAAAATTGTCTTGTCAACCAGTCTATGACTTGAAATTGAGACCATAATCCTTAGGATCATTCAATATTGCTATCGCAAATGGTTCCTCGTTGCAAATTATTTGCTAGTTGCGATAGATGACGTTGGACAGTTATGCCAGAAGAAAATTGAATCGAGGAAGTGAACAAAGATGTTGGTTTTAAGTAGAAAAGTCGGCGAACGAATATGGATCGGAGAAGATATCTCCGTGACGGTTGTTCGCGTGACTGGCGGCGGCGTCCGTTTGGGGATTGAAGCTCCACACGAATTGCCTGTTGTTCGAGAAGAACTAAAGCAGCGGCTCGCGGAAATGAACCCCGGTGCCGAGATTGATTCGACTGTAAACGACACTCTGGGCGGGTAAGTTCTCGGGCTTGTCGCGAGAAGAATGCGACGCCATCGTGAGTGATTGCTTTTGTTTTCGAATAACAAAACGCATTCCGTCGACCTCTGGTTCGCGAACATCGTGCGGACCACAAATCGCACCGTTACACAAACGGAAGCATCTCTCCGAAGTTATTTCGGAACCGAAGTAGGTCAAAGACGTTGATCGCCCCGTCACCGCCGTAGTCGAAACTGGCATTGAATTTCGGGTCTCCGCTCGACGTGTTGTAAGCTTGGCGAAACGCCAGCAGATCAAAGATGTTCACTCGCCGATCCCCATTGTTGTCTCCGTAGAGAGCGTAGAACGGTTCGTCTGCACTGTCTCCGTACACAATCTCTCCACCAAGAATCAAATTCGTTCCGGTTTGACGAATCTTCGTACCATCAACCGTTAGTTGATAGTTTCCGTCTTCAAGATGACCGGCTCCGCTGCGAACGTGATCGTCAAAAGTGATCGTCACAATTGTGTCACCGTTTTTGGTACAAGAGAAACTACTCGATACCGCCGACCCCGTAACCGTCCCGTCGCCGTCACTGCGCTGACTCACCGTGAACGCTCCCGGATCAAATTCTACTGAACCTGCAAACGTCAGCACCAAAGAATTGACAGAGGATCGCTGCGATAGTCCACCGTTAATCGAAATGTCGTCAAGAG
Organism: uncultured Pirellulaceae bacterium; assembly: GCA_964582025.1. Taxonomy (GTDB): domain Bacteria; phylum Planctomycetota; class Planctomycetia; order Pirellulales; family Pirellulaceae; genus Mariniblastus. The sequence goes on from CAZORS010000090.1 coordinate 17,273, forward strand.
ACGGCGGACTATCTTCGACTGATTCAAACTCGGTTGTGCGAACGATCATGTTTGCGTTCTCAAACACAAGCTCGCCATTGATTGTGGATGAGCCAAATGCGTCCTCGACATAGATGACGTCAGCTCCATCTCCCCCGGCAACCGAAATGTCCGAGTAGTTGACTGCCGAAATGAAATACGACTGTCCGATCAACTCAATCTCGCTATCTCGAAGCTTAAGTATTTCGTCTTCGGCGGTTCCGTTGACAATCAGGTTTTCAGTATTGGTTCCAGCGAGCAACTCAATTCGACTGACGCCGATCAGAGGAAAGCTGAGATCGAAGTCAGGAATTTGTGTAAACAGAACCTCGTTCACCGATGCGGTGGTTGTTCCATTGGAAGACGTATCGGTCAAGAACGTAACGCGATTCGTGCCGTCATCGTTGATGTTTAGCGTGTCAAAGGTTGAAACATTGACAACGGAACCGGTTGCAGGCGAAGAGAATTGAACATTCCTGTCGTCACTCACGCGAACATCAAGTTGCTCGACGTCCACAACGAATGTTGCGGCGTCGTTCTCGTTTTCTGTAGATGCATTAACGACTTCGATGCCTTCAAGCGTCAGGTTGACTTCTTCCCATGTGGCACGCGTCGTGTTCATGCCAAGCTCAAGCGTGTTTGGATCAACGGATAGATCTGCAGTATCAAAACCGCCGGTGGAGACAAATGTCAGGTCGTCAAAACTATATCTTGCGTAGAAGTCATCGTTGACGACGTCCAGTCCGTTAAAGGGGAAGAAAGAGTTTTGGTGAAAGCCATCTGCTACAGGTCCAAAAACAAGTGAGTCATCGAGGGAACTGTCATAGACAGTTCCTGTAGCACCTGCCACTCCCAGTCGCTGAATGTTCTCCCAGGAAAAATTCCACGCGTCCCAAGAATCCCACGAATCGAAAGTCAGGGAGTCTGGGTGGATCGTGGCATCCCCGCCGGAGCTAACTGCAAACCAATCTGCGATCTCGGGGAAGCCCGATGGTCCCTCCCCGCCACGCAAGTCAACTTCGAAATTGGTAAACCCAGCTGCTCCGGAAAACCCGGTGCGACTCGCCGTCAAGAAACCTTCAAGCGCTTCCCCGACAATTTCAAAACCGCCAACCTCAGTCACCGCAGAAGCCCTGACCCGCACCAAGTCAACGTGGTCTGGTGAGCCAATGTATCTGAGCGTATCGCCCGCACTAAATCCCCATAATGGCCAGAAGCTTGTTTCCGCTGTCAGAAAATCGCCGCGATCAATGGTGAGGTTGAAAATGTCTGAAGTGAGTGAATAGATATCAATCATCCCAACCTCAAGAGTTGCGACTTCGTTTTCTTGGCCCCGCAACCAAATAGAGTCCTGCCCTTCGTCGGATAAATCGACAGCGATGTTTTCAAATCCAAAGGATCGAATTTCATAGTAATCGGTTGAAAGCCGGGTTAACCGCTGAGTTTGATTGAGTTCCACTCCCGAAAACAGCACTTCGCCTTCAACCGTTCCGATCAAAGAGAGCATATCTCCTGCACTGTTCCCGAATGCTTCGATCGTATCGATATCGACCAGCTCGATCGTCGCCTCATTGATAACAATTTCTCCGGACTGAGCCCGGACTTCACTTGAATCGAATGCAGAATTGAAAGTTACTTTTGCATCGTCGGCAAACGTCTGCATGCGAACATTCATTTCGCCTTCGAATATGACGGGTGTCCAGTCGAGAAACTCAACAAGTAAATCTCCCTCAGGATCACTGACCTCAAACTCGTCGAAAGCGCCGCCTGTGCCGGAGAAGATTGCATTTCCTCCAGGTTCCGCGGCCCGAATCGTCACTTCGTCAAAGTCCGTCGCTAAAAATCGATCGTTGAAACTCCCGTATTGAATCCCGAGCCCAAGATAGTAGTAATAGGGAGCAAGAAAATCAGGTCTTGTGAGTGCCACGACCGAGTCATGGCCGCCGGTGGCGACAACTTCGACAGCAGTGTTGTCGGTTAGCGTCCAAGTCGTGCCGCCGACATTAGAGACAACCGTTCGGTGAAACGCTTCGATGTGGTCGTCGCCCGGAGAGTCGAGGATGGTGACGTTGTCCATGTTGCCAGCTGCCTGGGACTCAATATTCGTCCAGGTGACAGCCGGGAAATCTTCGATAGTGATAGAACTCGGTTCGATTACGGCGGACCCAACGTAGTCGATCCGGTCTTCATCAAGATTGAATTCAACCGAGTCATCGCCGCCTTTCCCGTCAACGTCTATTGAAGAGTTGTTCAGGAACAGGAGTTGATTTTCGTTGACTTCGACAGACTGGTTATTGTATTCATAGGAGAAATCAAAGGCATCATTATTGTCCGTTCCTCGAAGGAAGACTTGATTGCTTTCGTAGCTGGAATGCCAAAAAGCAGTCCATGCCAAGTTTCGCTCCGCTTCGAATGTTGTGTTCGCACCGTCCAAAGTAATGTGGTCGACATCAACAAAGAGCACATCGTTCACATCATCAGAGACCAACTGAAAAAAGGAATTGCTACCGAAGAACTCCAACTCAGTATGCTCCATGTCTGACCAGACCGAATCGATCAAATCCGATCGCGTTGCCGAATCAAGTTTTACCTGCAAATTGCCGCCCGAATAGTCATCCATCCGAAGAAGCAATTCATCGCTACCTGCATTGGCATCAATTTGCAGCGGAAGCCCTTTTTCAGTCGGCGGCAAATCAAACGCATTTCCATTAACCGAAACGGAGGATCCGGTTGGCGAATG
>CAZORS010000091.1:0-19842 GCA_964582025.1 uncultured Pirellulaceae bacterium
AACAACAAGCTGGCCGAATGGACTTTTGTTGACAATTAGAATTCGGCAAAGTAGGGCTGGAGGGACTCGAACCCCCGGCAAAGAAATTATGAGTTTCCTGCTCTAACCAACTGAGCTACAGCCCCAAACGCTTTCGTTAGGAAAATTGAATTTACACAATTTCCCTGGTGTAAGGAAGCCTTCTACGAGCTACGCGGAAGCCTTCTACCAGCTATGCGAAAGCCTTACCCAAGTCGCAAACGGACAAGGAGGTCGTTTACGGCCTCCACGTCTCGCGATTCAGGCAGCTTCGATTTTTCGAACGCTTCTTCCAGTTTTCTTTCTAGCGAATCCAGCTTGCGGGCGTGAAACTCCCAATCGAGATTGGCGAGTTCAATCTTTTCTTCTTTCTTTGCCGAAATCAAATCCGGAATGAAGCCAAGTTTCGCATCGTCACATAGCAATCGAACATCTGTTTCGACACGCCCCGTGTTCAACAAGTTCACACCGGTGAGCAAAACGCGATACGCGTAGAGCAGCGACTTTGCTTTCTTGACCGTCTCTTTTTCCAGCAACTTTCGCTGCGTAGCATAGAAACCCCGATAGTGGTGGTAGTGAAATCGAGTGATGCAGCGACCAGCGATTGGCTTAAGCTCGTCCAGAAATTCCTGACCCGTCACGACAATCGGAGAAAAAATCTGCTCCAAGACGTAGCCATTATTTTTCACCAACAGACGAAGGAATTTTCCGACTTCGTGGCTGACTAAGTCGACCTCAGTGCCGTCTTCGACACTGCTGCGATCGATCGTTTCATTGGGAGTCGCCAACCCCACCATTTTAGGTAGCGGCAGCAAGTGACATCCTCGCAAATCGACGTCACTGTCGCGCGATGGGAAACCATAAATATGCGCACCGCTAACGGTCACAAAGAGGGGTTCGTGGCCGAGCGAATCGACAAATGTTTTCCATCGCGGAAGTTCAATGTTCACTTTGGTTCACCTGTTCGGTGCTGAAAAATTCAACGCGTTTACGTTGCTCTTGAATGATGGTTCGCACAAAAAATAAAGAAACAGAAAGCTTCCTCGTTCTTCAATTTTGAAGCGTGAACACAGTTGCTTCGCATGAATCGTATCGATACCAGGGTTTAGGATTTTTGAATCTGATTTTCTATTCTTTCAGGAGTTAAATTATGCGATTCTCTTTATTGTTGGCAGCAGTTTTTGTTATGAGTGCTGCATCCCTTGGTTCCGCTCAGCAAACATTTGTCACTGGTGGCAAACTAATGTACTGTTGGACACGGCAACGCTCTCGTCGGTCGGTTTGAACCTGAGTGGAGTGTCCGATGACGTAATCAGTCCCGGTGATTTGGGAGCGGGTTCAGTGGCATTCGGAATCAATTCTCGGACTGATTCTCCCGCCACTACGTTCGCCTATCAGATATTTGACCTCACACCATTCAGTGGCACCATTGAGCATCAAGGTTCGGTGTTTTTTAACTCAGACACGACGGAGATCGAGGTTGGCGATTTCTCTATCGGATTTGACGCGACCCGAGTCAATGCAACCAATAGCGGATTCTTCGTTGAAAGCATGACTGGTATTGAGGCAATCCTGTTCGATGTTGAAACGCCGACATCGCTAAATGCGAGTGAAAGCGTTTTAGAAATTGAAGCAGACCTTTTGGTATCGGCTGAATTTGCAGGAGTTCTTGGGGACGCGAATCTGACGGGAGCTGATGTTGGCGATGCGTTGATCTCCGGAGTCTCTGCTGTCCCAGAGCCTTCTAGTGCCGCCTTCCTGGCACTGATGGGACTTGGCTTCGTCGGACGTCGACGTTCGTAGTAAGCAATCGATTGACACCGAGACGCCGATGGATAGTCGTCTCGGTGTTCTGCTTACTTACTTATTTCTAGTTGTTGCTCAACACGGACCGCCGCGCTTCGATCAAAAATTGATTCACGGCTTCGAAATCAGGTTGCTCCGGCAATGAAGTAGTCTCAAATTCCGTGGCGAACTGTCTATCCAAATCCAGCGCCATTTCTTCAACTTCCTCGAAGTCGCACTGACCGTTACGAATGGCCAAAAGTTCGCTGCGATACTCAGAAACATCGACCATGATTTCACCGGTTCGCAGTGCTCCAATGCCGCTGTGCAACAGACGAACCAAATGCATCGCATGCTTGTTCTTGAACGTGCCCTTTTTCTGAACGCTGTTCCGCATGCGACGGAACTGACTCAGCACGTAGCCAGAATAGGTTTTGTAAAGGTGCTTCGAAAGAAATGCCGAACGAATCTCGCGCAGCTGGACGGCAATAGGATTCGCCTCCAGCACGATCGGCGTCCAAAGCGTTTCCAAAATGTTCGGATTGGCTTTGAGTGCCAAGCGCAGAAACTTCTCCAGCTCCCAATACACTTCGTCGTCTTGGCCGTCGTTGAATTCGAGCTGTCCCGGAATCTCGTACAGCGACCAATGACGTTCGGCTTTAGGAAGAAAAATGCCGCGAATGTCATCGTCCGATTGATCGTTCGAGAGCCCAAACGCTTTCGAACCAACTTGGCAGCGATAGATCACGCATGGGCGAAACGCCTCAAAATTCTCGGACGCCGCGAGCAAGTTGTCGACTTCCTGCCGCCGTAGAATTAGTTCATCAAACGTAGCCTCGATGATCACACCATCGGAAAACTGAACCGTGTAGAGTTCATTGTTGTGAGGTGGGCATTTGATAACGACGCCAACAGATCCAGACTTCTTGCGAACGGTTTTTGCAGATTTGTCGGGTTCGGATTCTTTCGTCGTTTGCAAGACGACTTGAGTTCCGGCAGGAATGACGAAGTTGCGAGATAGGCTTTTGATTGTCTTGTGATTGGTCATTCAACCTCCGGTAAACGAACAGAGGCGACATTGCACCAATGGTTCACGCAAACGGTTACGCTACCGAAACCTTGGGCTCTTCTTCAATGACCACTTCATCGAAACCTTCTTCGTGATCGGTATACAGCGGCAAACCGAGCAGCTTAAGCACACTGCCGTAAATCGAATAGAACACTGGCACCAAAATCAGAATTAGCAGCGTGCCAAACAGCAACCCAAAGATCAGACTGACCGCCATCGGAATCAGAACTTGAGCCTGCATCGAAGTTTCCAATAGCATTGGGAATAGGCCCGCGATCGTCGTCATCGACGTCAGCATGATCGGACGGAAGCGGCGACTCCCGGCACTCGCCAAGGCATCCTTCAGTGGAACTCCTTTGCGTACACGAGCGTTGATGAAGTCAACCAGGACAATCGAGTCATTCACGACAACGCCAGTCAAAGCGATCAAGCCAAAGAAGCTGAAAAGCGTAATCTCAATTCCGACGATCGCGTGACCAACGATCGCGCCCAGCCAACCGAACGGAATGATCGACATGATGATCAAAGGCTGGATGTAAGAGCGGAATTGAAGCGTCAGCAAAATGTACATGCACAGCAAGGCGATCGAAAAACCGACAAACATGCTGCTCATTGACTCTTCGTTTTGTTGTTGCTCACCTTCCCAGTTCACAGTAAGATTCGCTCCGTATTTTTCGCGATAGGACTCCAGCATTCCCGGGATAAAGTCCTTTTTCATTTCGGCAATCAGTTGTCGTCCGTTAACTTTCTTAGAGTCAAGATCCGCGACGACGGTGATGCTGCGGCGTTGGTCGAGCCGGTTAATTTCGGCGAGCTCACGACTGTGAGAAATTTCAGCGACTTCGGTCAGCGGACGTTCATTTCCTTGATTGTCGCGAATCCGAATTTCCTCAAAAGCGTTTTGTGTTTTTCGTGCTTCCCGTGGATAGCGAACCATCAGTTTGACTTCATGTCGACCGCGTTGGACACGCATGACTTCATTGCCGTAGTAGATCGATCGGATCGTTTCGGCAAGGTCCTGTTCGTTCAGCCCCAAGGCCTGCCCTTCGTTGTTTAGCTTCAAAGATCGTTGCCATTTCCCGGGACGCATGTCGTCTTCGATGTCGAACACGCCGGCTTTCGCCGCCAGCCACGCTTTGCAGTCCGCGGCAGCGTCCTCGAGTAAGTCGGCTCCTTTTTCATCGGCAAGGATTTTGAATTCTAGGGCTGAACCGCCGGGGCCCATCGAACGGGATCCGAACTTGAGTGCTTCAGCGCCGGGGACTTTGGGGACACGGTCTCGCCATTTCGCAATTAGCTCTTGAGCGCTGTACGGGCGTTCGTCCGGCGGAGTCAGCAATACTGAAACGCTTCCGACATGGCTGCCGTTGGTGACTCCCGTTGGCCCCTTCATGGCATCACCAACTTCGCCAATCTTCTCGTAGAGGTTGTGAACAACCGACGGATAACCTTCGGCTTGAATCTCTTGGTCAATTTCCTCGATCGCGGCACGCAAACCAGCAACGCCTTCGGCCGAAAACGCTGCTGGCGTTCCGTTTGGAAAGGCGAGCGTTCCACTGATCTCGCTGCCGTCGAGTTTTGGAAACATTCCTAACGGTGCCAACCCTGAGGCAACAACTCCTCCGACAAGGATTGCCGCACCGAAGGCACATGCAAGAACGATGACTCGATTGCTAAGCGAAAACCGAAGCATCGGCTCATAGATTTTTTCGATCGCGTACTTCATCAAGCGCGAGGCAGCCGCATTGAGTTTCTCGAACACGTAGAGAAACGGCTTGAAGATATACAATGCTCCGCCAAGCATTCGCAGAAACAGATTGTTCTCGTGGGCGAGGTGAGCTGGAAGGATGAAGCAACCTTCGATCAGTGAAATCACCAGCATCGCAATCACCGCCATCGGCATGATTGCGATGAACTTGCCCATCACGCCAGACACAAACGCCAGCGGTAGGAATGCAATAATCGTCGTCGTAACGGAGGCCGTGACGCTCGGCAGAACCTCTACGGTGCCTTCGATCGCGGCCGCGACGTTGCCGAGTCCTTCTTCACGTTTGTTGTAAATATTTTCGCCGATGACGATCGCGTCATCGACCACGATCCCCAACGCCATCAGGAACGCGAACATGGAAAGCATGTTCATCGTCTGGCCAAACGCCAGCAAGACAAAGCCAGCTCCAAGGATCGAGATTGGAATTCCCATCGCAACCCAAAACGCGAGTCGCAGTTCAAGGAAAATCGCCAACACGAGAAACACGAGCAATAGTCCTTGGGCACCGTTTCGAGCCAAAAGATCGATTCGATCGACCACATCGACTGAAATGTCTCCCCAAGTTTCGACTTTGTAGCCAGCCGGCATTTCCTTCGTCGCGGCATAATTTTTGACCGCGTCAACGACGGTAAATAAATCTTCTTTGTTGGTTTTTGTAACTTGCACAACTAGTCCAGGGCGACCGTTGATCAGATTGATCGATGTTGTTTCGGCAAATCCGTCAACGACGTTTGCAATATCACCGACACGCACGACGTCGCCGTCGGATTTTGTAATCGCGGGCAAATCAGCAATTCCGAGTCCGTCTTCACGTTTATTGTTTCCGCGAAGCAGCATCTCCTGTGAACCGGTGATCATTTTGCCGCCCGGCACATCGATGTTCTGAGTCCGAATCATCTGAGCGAAACCCGAGAGACCGATTCCGAATTGACGCAGTGTATCTTCAGAGACTTCGACTGAAATTTCGTAAGGTCGCTCTGCCGCAATTTCCGCGGACGAGATCGCGGGACCTTTGGGTTGAAAAAGCCCCGACAGCATTCGTCGCACCGGATTCGATGGCGGCACGGGCCTCAAATCAAGCAAGTCGGAGCGCACCTCTTCTGTCAGTTCGCGCAGCTGCCGTTCCGATTCAAGCGCCTCGGGACTGTTGCGTTCGACTCCGGGCGGAAGTTCGGGGCCGATGATGCCAACCGAAATCGCGGGCGCACGGAAAACAATCTGCTTAACCTCCGGCTGTTCGGCGCGAGGAGGCATGAAGGCAGTGATCTGATCGATTTGACTACGCGTTTCATCCAAGACTTTCTGAACGTCACTAACGTTGTTGTCTAGCTCAAGAATGACGTAGCCGAAACCTTCTTTGGCGACGGAGGTCATTTTGCGAACGCCATCAATGTTGGCGGTCGCTGATTCAAGTTTCTGACAGATTCCATCTTCGACCTCAGCGGGCGTCGCTCCAGGGAATGGAACGGTGACCAGCAGGATTTCGAGGTTGAACGCAGGGAAGACTTCGCGTCGCATGATGACCATCGAGACAGCGCCGACAATCAAGGACGCAATCAGGAACGTATTCATCGCGGGCGAGTTCGCAATTGCCCATTTAATGACGGAACGCATGGTGAGTTTTGGGTTAAGGGGGAATAGGGCTTGAATTTTTGTGGACCGTCAGGCGTTTAACGATTAGCGACAGGAGTCGGTGTTTCTCGCTGTCGCCTGCCGGCTAATCGTTAAACGAGCCAGTCATCATCTAATTCGTTTGCTCAGCTTCACTGCTATTGTCTGTCGTAGCGACTGCTTCTGCTTCTGATTCTTCTTCGGGCTCATCGCCCGCGATGATCACTTCGGTGCCGACCGTTGGTTGAGAAAGCGGCGAAACGACCACGGTGTCACCCGGTTTCAAGTCGCCTTCCTTAACTCGAGCGACAATGGCGACCTCTTTTTTGCCAGTATCTTCGTTGTCCCACTCTGAACGATCGACGACCGAAACTTCGGCTTTCATTAGCTTTTTCTCACGCACAAACCACACGTCGCCATTTGGCTGTAGGGCTCTCTCGTTGAAGGTGATCAAGTCGTTGGACATATCAGCCGCAGACGTTTGGACTTCGATTCGACATTTTACGTACATGCCTCGCACCAAAACTCGCGGTCCCGATTTGGCTTGTTCGATCGGGTTCGAAACGATAATCCGACAAGGCGTCGTTTTCGTTACTGGATCGCGACCGATGCCACTAAACCGTTCCAGTACTCCGGACCAGCGGACGTCTGGTTCCGCAGCGTCATAAATGTCGACATCCGTTTTGGGAAGTTGATAGATCGATTGCGCCGCCTTTTTGTCTTTTGAGTTCAGGCGAATCCAATCGAGATCCGTCGTCGTTAAGTTGCAGCGAACTTCGGCGACTTCTGTGTTCTCAAATTGCACCACCCGTTCGCCTTGTCGAACAAACGCGTCCTGCTGTACCGATTCAGAAACGATGACCCCGTCGGCGGGAGCCACGATTAACGTTCGCCGCAGGTCAAGTTTCGCCCGCTCAAGCCGTTGGGATGTAAACTGCTTGGCCGCGATTTGCGTTTCGCGACTGGCGTTCAAACTCACGATCGCGTTCGTTCGCGCGGTGACTTGAGTCTGAGCCGCGTTAACGGTTCGACGGGCTTGATCGAGTTCTGATCGTGAGATGGCAGTGCCGAGACGCTTCGACCGTTGGTACTCGCGACTTTGGATTTGGAAATCGTCTTGAGCAAGTTTCAAATTTTTCTGCTCGCCGATGATCTGTTTGTCGATTTCAGCAACACGTTTATCGGCCTGATTGAGTTCAGCTTCGATCGTGTTGAGCTCCAGCTGGTATGATTCTGGATCGATCTGAATCAGAGGCGTGCCTTTCTTCACAAAATTTCCTGCCAGGCATTCGGGGTACTTTTTCAGCACGCGCCCGTTGACTTCTGCGGCGACATTGATTTCCTGATGCGGCACGACGGTTCCCGAAACCAGCAGATCGATCGAACCGGCGTACTTATCGACGTTCTGCAATACAACTTGCGGGACAAGCGAAGTAGGGTCCTGCGACTCGGTCGGCTTCGCCATCAGCACCAACCCGTAGCAGCATAGTGCGGCCACGGTCAAAATAAGCAGCGAAATCCCATATCGAACAGGAGTTGGCAGGCTCTTATCTGATCGGGCGTCAGCGACCGCAGGTTCTGGATTCGGCGTTGAATTCGAGGCTTGAGGCGGCTCTTGATCTTCTGCTGTATCTGCAGCTTTATTTTCTTCGGTAGTCAATTCGATCGGCCTCGCGATACCTAAACATCATTTAGGGGTTTGTTAAACGTTGGGAAATAAGCGTCAATGGTAACAGCCGGGTCTCTGGTTGAAATATTGATTTGAGCAATTCCCGGCCGTTGTAGAAAAATCGCGTCAAAGCGGCTAGATTGGATGCGGGAGCGTAGCGTGAATCTGACACACTTTCGTGTCGGAATTGACCTCAACTCTCCCTCGCCCGAACGTGCAAGAGACGGCTTGGTAGTTAAACCGTCTTTACCGCTATTTGTTTCAGAAAATTTAGGTACCGGAATGAGCTTAAGCCATCGTGTTCGAAACTGGATTCCAGTTTTCGCAATCTTCACCTTCGCAGTACTTGCTGGCGATAGCGTTTTTGCTCAGCAGTCCAACTGGGCCAACTGGCGAGGCCCCGAACAGAGCGGCATCTCGCGAGAAACCAATCTGGTAGACAATTGGTCCTTCGAGCCTCGAAAGAATGTCGACTGGGTCGCCGACACTGGTGGACGTTGCACCCCCATCGTGCTCAACGGTCGCATCTATCTGAACTGCCGCACGACTGACGACTTCAATGATCCGGAAGAAAAGATTCACTCACAAGAACAAGTTGTCTGTTGGTCGGAAGACGGCAAGGAACTTTGGCGAGATGAGTTCAACGTTTTCAAAACGGATATTCCATCTCCACGAGTTGGCTGGGCCGCGATGTGTGGCGATGAAGAAACCGGCTACGTTTATTCGCACTCCGTTTGCGGAATGCTGAAGTGCTACGATGCTGATGGCAAACTTGTCTGGGAGAAGTCTCTGTTCGAGGAGTACGGAAAGATTTCAGGCTACGGTGGACGAACGCAGACTCCGATCATCGACGAAGATCGCTTGATCGTCAGTTTCCTGGCAACGAACTGGGGCGATATGAAAGGCCCTGCACCGAAACAGTATTACTACGCGTTCGACAAAAAGACCGGCTCACTGCAATGGATTTCTGCTCCTGGCGGAAAACCAAAAGACACGAACTACTCGGCTCCCGTCGTGGCGGTGATCAAAGGTCAACGTATGCTGATTGGAGGAAACTCTGACGGTGGCATCTACGCGATGAATGCTCGAACTGGAAAACCTATCTGGGGATTCCGCATGTCACTTCGCGGACTGAACACAACTCCGGTTGTTGTCGGCGACAAGGTTTTCATCTCTCATGGTGAAGACAATATCGACAATCAAGAATTCGGCCGCGTGCAATGCATCGATGCGACGGGAACGGGCGACGTCACCGAAACACATGGCGTCTGGCGAGAGGACGGCGTCAAAGCCGGCTACACCGCCCTGCTTTCGAAAGACGGAATGCTATTCGTCGTTGCGGATATCGGAAACATGATTTGCTACGACTGCGAAACAGGAAAACGACTCTGGGAACACGATCTCGGCACCGTCGGAAAGGGCTCACCCGTTTGGGCCGATGGCAAAATTTACGCCACGGAAGTCAACGGACACATGCACATCCTGAAGCCAACTCGCGAAGGTTGTGAGTCGCTTAGCAAAGTCAAAATTCGGTCGGCGGATGAATCGCTCGGTGATGACGAAATTTATTCATCGCCTGCAATTGCTAATGGCCGCGTTTACCTTGTGACTCGCGATCGAACGATCTGTATTCGTGACAAGGCAAAAGAAGTCGTCATCGGGAAACCCGTAGCACTTCCACCAGAAACGGAAGCCGGAAGCGAGATCGACTTGATTCAACTTAGGCCTCACGAAATTATCTTAAACGCAGGCGAATCGATGGACTTCGAAGTTCACGCTTTCGACGCCAATGGACGTCTGATCAAGAAGATGCCGGCAGCAGATTTGAAAGTCGGGGATACTCTCAAAGGCCTGACTGCCAGTGGCGCGACGCTTTCCTGTGCCTCTGATTTGTCAACCGACATTGCTGGACTGATCACGACCGAAGTCAACGGGAAGTCTGCAACGGCTCGCGTGCGGGTCTTCAATCCGGCAAAAGTTTGGAGGTGGGATTTCGAAGGCTACAAGGGAATCAAAGTACCGCCGACGTGGTGTCGTGCTCACATCAAAATCAAGCCTTTCGATATGGATGGCAACACGGTGATGAAAGTTACTGGTGGTTCAAAGATCAAAGGGCGTCCTAGCCATCACATCTCGATCGGTCCTCCGAACATGAAGGACTACACGATTCAGGCAGACGTCCAGATGACTGAACAACGTCGGCAGTTGGCCAGCGTTGGTGTCAGTGCAAATCGATATGACTTGTACCTCAAAGGAAACGTTGGCAAACTTCAAGTTCGTTCATGGCCGCCACATTTGCGAATGGCTGAAACGATGAAGTTCAAAAGTGATCCGAAAGTTTGGTACACCATGAAAATGAAAGTCGAAACGACTGACAGTGAAGCCAAAATATACGGCAAGGTCTGGCAGCGCGACGCTGAGGAGCCAGGCGACTGGACGATCGTCGCAACGGATCCGCATCCGAACCACAATGGTTCGCCTGGTTTGATTTTTTACGCACAAGCTGACTGTTTCTTTGACAACGTCGTTTTGACGAAGTCTGAGTAAACAGTGGGGCAGGTTTTCAACCTGCCAAAACCACACGGCAGGTTAAAAACCTGCCCCACACAAAACACACAAACGCCATTCAGGATACAAATAATGAAAGCCAACGCTTTTCAACTCACTCTCGCTGTTGCTCTGGCCGCAATCATCACCACATCTTCGTCGGCTCAAGACGCTGACTGGCCGATGTGGGGCGGAACCAACGATCGAAACATGGTTTCTCCGATGACAGGCGGCGTCTCTCTCGACTTCAATATGGAAGAAGAAAAGAACGTTGTGTGGTCCAAGGGAATCGGTTCGCAGACTTACGGCAATCCGGTTGTCGCCAACGGAAACGTTTACGTTGGCACTAACAATGGTGGTGGCTTTCGTCCAAAGCATCCTAAAGATCAAGACAAAGGGATTCTACTTTGCTTCGACGAAAAGTCTGGCGATTTCAAATGGCAACTCACCCGTGAGAAGCTTCCTTCTGGACGCGTCAACGATTGGCCACTGCAAGGAATCTGCTCCACACCCGTTATCGAAGGCGATCGACTGTGGGTCGTTTCAAATCGTTGCGAACTCATGTGCATTGACACCAAAGGTTTCGAAGACGGCAAGAACGACGGCATTCAGGACGAAGTCGACGCGGAAGTCGGTGACGCGGACATCATTTGGAATCTCGACATGATGGGCGACGAGCTTGGCGTTTTCCCGCACAACCTTGCAACCAGCTCACCTTTGATTCACGGCGACTACATTTACTTGCTGACATCCAATGGTGTCGACGAAGCCCACCTAGAAGTGCCTTCTCCCCGAGCTCCGTGTTTCCTTTGCGTAAACAAGAACACGGGCGAAGTTAAATGGGAAGCCGGTCAACCCGGCGATGCGGTTCTCCACGGACAATGGGGATCACCAGCGGCTGGCGAAGTTAACGGCAAAACACAAGTTTACTTTCCTGGTGGCGACGGCTGGCTCTACGCCCTGGATGCCGAAACCGGCGACGAGATTTGGAAGTTCGACCTGAACCCCAAGAACACGAAATGGGAGCTTGGCGGTGCCGGACTGCGCAACTCAGTTATCGCTTCACCTGTCTTCCATCAGAACAGTGTCATCCTTGCCGTTGGTCAGGATCCTGAACACGGTGAAGGTGTCGGGCACTTGTGGCGCGTTGACGCGACAAAAACTGGCGACTTGAGTGCCGAGCTTGGTGAAATTGGATCCGAAGGAAAACCAAATCCAAACTCTGGCGTCATCTGGCACTATGGCGGAACCGATCCTGAGCACGACGACGAGGCGATCTTCCGAAGAACAATGTCGACAGTCGCGATCAAGGACGACATCCTTTACGCTGCCGACCTTAGTGGTTTCGTTCACTGCGTGGATTTCAAAACCGGCAAACGACATTGGGTCCATGACTTGCTTTCCGGTGTCTGGGGCTCCACGGTGATCGTGGACGACAAAGTTTTCCTTGGCAACGAAGACGGAACCCTGACCGTGTTCAAGCACTCAAGTGAAAAGGCCGAAGTTCTGGCTGAGATCAGCACAACGAATTACTCGTCGATCTACAGTACGCCAACCTTCGCCAATGGGAAGCTATTCCTCAGCGATCGTGCCCGAATCTATTGCATCGACGTTCAAGCTGGGAAGTAAGTTGATGTTTGAATTTATTTTCCTCGTTGGCTTAGCAATCGTGGCATTATGGATTCTCCTCGACATTCATTGGCGTGCGACAACTCCATTGAATGAAAGGCTTGCGACATATCGAGACCCTTCAGATGCCAAATATCTCGCCGAAATGCCTCTTGGCATTTCGGATGAGGTAGCCTTAGGGGTCCGCCGTATTCTCGTCGATGTAGGTGGAGTCGAAGCAGATGAAGTGTGGCCCGAAACAAGCTTGGTCGATCTTCTTGAATAGCTTTCTGGCCGCGTCGCGCATCATCGTGCGAAAACCGCTCAATTCGGCTAAACTGGTTGCTCCATCAAAGAAGCCACCATTCCTCGCGGAGCCAGCTAATGAGCGACAATACGACCGGTCAAATCGACAGCGTGATGCAAGAAGACCGATTGTTCCCGCCGAGTCCCGAGTTTTCAGCCAAGTCCGCGATAGGTTCGATGGAAGCTTATCAACAGCTGTACGACGCAGCTGCTGACGACCCGGAAACTTTTTGGGACGTGGTCGCCAAGCAGGATTTGCACTGGTTCGAACCCTACAATTCTGTCTTCGAGCAGGACGGACACAACGTCGAATGGTTTGTTGGCGGCAAAACGAACATCTCTTACAACTGCCTCGACGCTCACGTCGCTGACGGCAACGGCGATCGCAAAGCCATCATCTGGGAAGGCGAACCTGGTGATCAGCGAACGTTGACGTACTCCGAACTTCATGGCGAAGTTTGCAAATTCGCCAACGGCTTGAAGTCGCTTGGCGTTGGCGTCGGCGACGTGGTCTCGATCTACATGCCGATGACTCCAGAGCTCGCGATCGCAATGCTGGCTTGCGTTCGAATCGGAGCCATCCACTCGGTGATTTTTGCCGGATTCTCTGCCGAAGCCATCGCGGACCGCAACAACGACGCCAGCGCGAAAGTTCAACTCACCAGTGACGGTCTCCATCGCCGTGGCAAAGTATTGCCTCTCAAAGCCACCGTCGACGAAGCGATGAAAAAATCGCCAACAGTTGAACACGTTGTCGTACTCAAACGAGCGGAAAACGACATCGAATGGACCGAAGGACGCGATCACTGGTGGCATGAATTGATTGAAGCTGCTGATGCCGACTGCCCTGCCACGCCGCTCGACAGCGAGACAACTTCTTTCATCCTTTACACCAGCGGATCGACCGGAAAGCCAAAAGGCATTCGTCACACGACCGCCGGCTACAATCTGTGGGCCAAGAAGACTTTCCAATGGGTGTTCGATTGGCAGCAAGACGACGTCTACTGGTGCACCGCCGACTGTGGTTGGATCACCGGACACAGCTACATCGTCTACGGACCAATGTCTGCAGGCGCGACTTGTCTAATGTTCGAAGGTGCTCCCAACTATCCGGCTGAAAACCGTTTCTGGGAACTGGTTGAGAAATACAAAGTCACCATTATGTACACGGCTCCGACTGCGATCCGTGCGTTCATCAAATGGGGTGACGAGCACGTCGACAAACACGACCTCAGCAGTTTGCGTTTGCTCGGAACCGTCGGCGAAGGCATCAATCCGGAAGCATGGATGTGGTACCACGAAAAAATTGGCGGTGGCAAATGCCCAATCGTTGATACTTGGTGGCAAACCGAAACGGGCGGCATCATGATGAGCCCGCTTCCGGGAGCGACCGCGACGAAGCCGGGAAGTTGCACCAAACCTTTGCCGGGGATCATCCCTGCGATTGTCGACGAATCCCTCAAGCCTGTTGGACAAAACCAAGGAGGCATGCTCTGCATCGCGAAGCCGTGGCCTGGCATGTTGCGAGGAATCTGGGGCGATGATGAACGCTTCTTCGACGTGTACTGGAAAACGGTTCCGGGTTGCTATCTGACGGGTGACAATGCTCGCATCGACGACGACGGCTATTATTGGATTATGGGACGCATCGATGATGTGATCAACGTGTCGGGCCACCGCCTGAGTACGATCGAAGTCGAAAGTGCGATGGTCTCACATCCTGCGGTCGCCGAGTGTGCTGCTGTCGGTCGTCCGCATGATCTAAAGGGCCAGGTAATTTCGGTCTTCTGTTCGCTTCGCGACGCCGAGCCTACCGAAGAGCTTCGCAAAGAATTGAAGTTGCACGTGCGAAAAGAGATCGGTGCGTTGGCCGTTCCTGAGGACATTCGCTTCACTGACGCGATCCCAAAAACTCGCAGTGGAAAAATCATGCGGCGATTGTTGCGTGACATTGCAGCTGGGAAAGAGGCGGCTGGTGATGTGAGTACATTGGAGGACTATAGCGTCCTCGCCAAGCTGGCGGAAAAAGATGAAAGTTGACCTCGCAACCAAGTCGCGTCACCCAGTAATTACCCCGCTCCCCTCTCCCGAAAATTCGAACCTCAACCCAGTTTTTCCTGATCAAGTATTGATCGAATTTTTGGGAGAGGGGCTGGGGGTGAGGGAAACAGAGATTGATTCCAGCTATATGTACTCAATCGCCAATCGGCTCGGACTCTCTTCACAACACAGCCGAATCACCCGACCCGAAATGCATAACCGTTGCCCCTCACCCCCAGCCCCTCATCCCCGTGAAATCGGGAAACGACTGATATCGAAGCAACGTGTTGAGGTCCGAATCCTCGGGGAGAGGGGAGCGAGTTAATGTTTCTTCTACGCGCTTCAACACTCTTGTCCATTTCGTTGTGCCTTGCTTCTACTTGCGCCCACGGACAATCCTCCGCAGTCAAATCCGTCCTTCCGAAAACCGTGAAGATCGTCGGCAGCGGCGGAATGCGAGGTCTCGAAGCTTATCAATCCGGGATCGTGATTTCCAGCGAAGGCCACATCCTTACCGCGTGGAGCTATGTCCTCGACGGAGAGACATCAACCGTTACGACAAACGATGGCGAACGTTTCCAATGCAAACTGCTGGGCTACGATGCAAAATTGGAAATTGCAATTTTGAAAGTCGAAGCAGAAGGACTTCCACACTTTGATCTGGCAAGTGCCGTAGACGCTCCCGTTGGAACTTCCGTCTTAACCTTCAGCAACTGTTACGGCGTGGCAACTGGAAACGAACCCGTCAGCGTTCAGCGAGGAGTCGTTTCGGCAAAAATAGAATTGGCAGCCCGACGAGGCTCTTGGCAAACTCCTTACAACGACGACGTCTATATTCTGGATGCAATCACCAGTAATCCCGGCGCGGCCGGTGGCATCGTTTGCGATTCAAAGGGACGGCCGATTGGCCTGATTGGAAAAGAGTCCCGCGATGCAAGAACAGGTTTGTGGCTCAGCTATGCGATTCCGTTTTCAAAACTGACGGATTCCGTAAATCGGATTCTCGACGGCAAGAACCTCAACGAACAAAACATGACTTCTCGCCGAACAGCAGAACCACTAGACCCGAAGTTGCTTGGGTTTTCTCTGGTTCCCGAAGTACTCAATCGCACGCCCCCTTACATCGAATCAGTCCAACCAAAGTCGGTTGCCTTTGACGCTGGAATTCTGCCAGACGATTTGATTATCGAAATCAACGGACTCCCAGCGGCGTCGTGTCGTGACGTCGCGAAACGGCTTGGACAAGTCGACCGCGACTCGCCAGTATCGATCACAGTGCAACGTGGCAGCGAATTCATTTCCGTGCAGATGTCTTTGGTGGAAAAGAATTGATCATCAACATCGGAAAACGTTTCATCCTTGTGTGCCTTGGGACCTGTATTGCTTGTTCGATAGCTTGCGCTCAAGACGAACTTGCGAAAGCTACCAATGCGGCAATCAAATTCGCATCGAAGTCGGTTGTGCAGATCGACACGATCGGCGGCCTGACTCCCGAAGGACAATCTCGCTCAACCGCACCATTCTCTGGCACCGTCGTTTCGGCAGATGGATTGATATTGACCGCCAGTTACAATTTGTTGCACGAACCGGCGAGCATCTTCGTCAAATTTCCCGAAGATGAGGGCCAGGTGAAACGATTTTCGGCGGAGGTTATCGCAACCGACTCCAACCGCAACATCACGTTGCTAAAGATCGATCGCAGCGACCTGATTCCGATTCGGTTTGCAGATCAAGCCAAGCTTCAAATTGGCCAACGAGCCATCGCTGTCGGGAAAAGCATGTCCGTTGACGATGCGAATGTCTCGTTTGGCATCGTGAGTGCGAAAGGGCGCATTTGGAATCGTGCGACACAAACAGACGCGAAGATTTCTAGGCAAAACTACGGGGGGCCGTTAGTCACACTGACCGGCGAAGCGATTGGCGTTTTGGTTCCGATGTCGCACAGCAGCTCTGAAATCGCGGCAGGCGCACAATGGTACGATTCCGGAATCGGCTTTGCTGCGAATATTGATCCAAATTCAGAAGCGTTCAAACGGCTTCTTTCTGGCGAATCGTTGCGACCGGGTTTGATTGGCGTGACCTTTGAAGGCCAGGACGAGAACGCTGATCCGGCAAGAATATCCTTTTGCCTCCCAACTTCGCCGGCGGGCAAAGCTGGCCTCAAGGTTGGCGACACAATTGTTGCAGCCGATGGGCAAAAGATTATTCGCCAAGGACAACTGAAGCACATCGTTGGACCGCTGTACGAAAAAGAAACGCTGACCGTGAAAGTTGATCGCGATGGAAAATTGCTCGACTTAGAAATCGAGCTCGCTGGAGAAATTGATCCTTACGTCGAACCAGAAATAGGCGTGTTGCTTGCCAACGGCGAAGTGGCGAAAATTGAATATGTGATCCCAGCTTCGCCCGCAGAAAAGGCAAAACTACGACCCGGTGATGTGATCGCCAAAGTTAATGATAAAGAAATTGAAAACGTGGCCGCACTTCGGGAAGTCGTGTCTCAACTGGTTGCCGGAGATTCCTGCAAGTTAAAACTTTCTCGCGGCGGCGAAACAATCGAAGTCGAATTGGAAACCCGCCGACAGACCGCCGAAACACTCGCCGATTTTGAGCCGAAAAATCAACCGGCTTCAAAAACGGAAACAATTCGCATCACCGTCGCAGAAGGTTCGAACGCTTGCGACGCTTTTGTTCCTCGCTACGACGGAAGCGACATAGCTGCCTCGCCGTCGGTTTTGGTTTGGGTTCCTTCGCCGGGACCCGTTGATTCAGATCGAATGCTGGCGAGGTTCGAAGAATTTTGCGTGAAGTGGAACACGATCGTTTTGGTTCCGCAATCAGTCGCCCCAGACGAATGGCTGCCTGACGACGCGTCCGTGATCGCCAAAGCGGTCGCAAGTCTCAAGCAACAAGTGAAATTTGACTCCAACAGGGTTGCCATCGCAGGTAACGGGCCGGGAGGATTGATGGCGATTCGTACTGCGTTTGCAAATCGAAAAACGTTTCATGGAGCGATCGTTGTCGATGCCGAGCTGACCACTCGATTGCCAAACCTTGAGTCGCAGCCGTTGCTTCGGATGCACCTTCTGATCGTCGGTGGAGATGATGTGGAAGAAGGCGTCGAGTTCTTTCGCAAGAAAGGCTTTTCAGTTTTCGCGACGGATCAGGGAAAGGGGGTGCGGCTGCCGACCATTTTTCGTTGGGTCGCGGCGTTGGGTCGCCTTTGATTTTCACGAAGTTCGTAGTAGATCACTTTAGGGACATTCGGGGTGTTTTGCTTTTGGGCGGCTTCCGACATGCAAGACCACCTGAAGGCGGTCACTACCAACAACGCGCAACTACAGCGTCTCTGGCAATCCATCGACCCAACTGCGATCCGACTCAAAGCCAAGCTGCACTAACTGCTGTCCGCAAATCGAATCGAACAGTGTGCCATCTTTTTTCGTGAAGTGACTTTTCCAATCACCAACCACGCCCTTTCGAGCCTTCGCAGTCGGTTGCGATCCATCCCCTTCCTTGCGTCCCGTCATTTGCTCAAAGGAAACTTTCTGCGAAGCCGCCGCAACACCTGACGGATCAGCACCCACGACAGAAACAATCTTCGAAATCTCTGCTGAGAAATCCGTCTTCATTGACTCGTAGCTAACTTGCGCATCCGCAGGACGGAGCCTAAATGCGTCGATCGTTTCACACCAATTGTTGGCCCACTTCTTAATCACAGCATCGTCAAAGAATCGTTTCAATTGAAACGCTTCCTCTTGATCGACATGATATCGATAACGATCCGTTCCTTCGGCGTCCTTCAACAGCCAGTCATAGGTTCCGCTTGTCAACACATCGCGACCGTCGCGAATCAGTTGGATGATTTTCGATTCGGGAAACAGATTGCGAATCTTTTCGACGACCATCGACGCCGTGCCTGGATAGGGCGTGATTTTATCAATCACAAATTTCTTGTTCGTGCGCCGCGTTGCAAAACTGACCAGAAAATTAGCGAACGATTTCTCAAACGCGTCGGTAAACTCGCCACGATTCATTCCCATCGCATCGAAGAAGTAGTGCACCGAAAACGCTTGAGCGTATTTGTCAAACGTGATTCGCGGAGAAGTCGAACCGTCATTGTTCTTCCAGACTTCGCAAAAGTCTCCGAAGAGCCGATGTTCGGTCGCGAAGATTTCAGGATGCTGATTGAGTGCCGTCGTCAGCCAGGTCGAACCGCTACGAGGCGCGCTGATCACGAAATGAATTTCAGGTTGAGCCATATCAATCCAGCTTCCAATCGTGATCGACTTTTAGAATTCCGTGGATTCCCATGCCATAGACGTCGATCGGAGGTCCAATGATTCGAAAATTGCCGCAACCGCTTCGGCGATGAAAGAACTCAGTCGTCTCTGGCCCGAAGAGCGAGATATTGAAATGGTATGCACCAAGTAGTAGTGGCAGTTCCTTAAAGGATAGCGTCAGCATCCGGCCGTCAGGATGCGTTGCAGGGTCGACGTCAAAGCGAACTTCCTGATAGGCGGTTGAAACAGATGACACCGTTCCGATCGACGGCGAGTTAAGAGCCACGATCACTCGGGCGTTTTCAATCTTCTTCTTCGACTTCAAAAGGATTCGGATCTTCAGTGAGTCGTTTGTTTGAAATTCCGATTGCGGTTCATTGTTTTGGTTGACGACTGTAACTTCCGCGATTTCTGCCTCACGAGTCTTCTGCTGTAGTCGCTCCGTCCGAATCCGTTCGGAAGCTCCAAGGATTTCTTCGTACACGGCACAACCCGCGTCAAGCTCGCCGTCATGAACAATTCGTCCACGATTGAAGACGACCGAACGCGTTGCGACTCGTTGCAACATCCCAATCGCATGGGTCACCAAAATGATCGAGACACCATTGCTGACCAAGGTGCGAAGGTGTTTAAAACACTTCATACGAAAGCCAACGTCACCAACGGCTAGGACTTCATCGATCAGCAACAGCTGCGGGCGCAAGTTCGCGGCAACCGAAAACCCCAACCGAATCCTCATCCCGGAGCTGTAGGTCTTCACGGGAGCTTCCATCACGTCGTGCAATTCGGCGAAATCGACGATCTCGTCGTAGACTTCATCGACTTCGCGTTTCGACATTCCTAGCACGGCGGCGTTGATGTAGACGTTCTCGCGGCCAGATAGAATCGGATTGAAGCCGGTCCCCAGCTCGATCAATGCTCCGATCTTTCCCTTGATGCGAATTTCTCCGCGATCAGGTTTGATCAAACCGTTAATCATCTTCAGCATCGTGCTTTTGCCAGCTCCGTTTGGGCCAATCAAAGCAACACATTCGCCTGGCTCGATCTTGAAGCTTGCATTGCGAATCGAGTAAAACTCTCCTTGTCGCAGCTGTCCTTCGGCTCGATCCTCACCGCGACCGACGATCTCTTTCCCAAG